>NZ_JBSGVZ010000018.1:0-117549 GCF_053608705.1 Peribacillus sp. NPDC055009
ATATATAAGATATATAATAAATAACTTTGGTTAATGAATAATAAAATTTTAAAGGATAAAACGTTTTCAGATGTTATATTAACATGTTTTTGTCGAAATATCCAAAGGTTAAACCACTTTATGCAACCTTTTTTAAACTATATTTCTGTTTAATTCGTCAAAAATCGCTTTTAATTGTCTTTTTTGCTCATTTAAGTCTTTTTTTCGCTAAAAAAAGAATTTTGTATTTTTGTATAATGATTATTTTTCAGGTAAATTTAACTAGTTTGAAAACCCTTTCACCTCAATCAAACTTCCAAGCTGTTAAACTCAGATTGCCATATTGAAAGCTCCTGTGCAGGAGAGCCGCTTTTTTGTTGTCATCTCCTGACCCCATTGCGATGACCAATGGAATGAAATGCTCTTTGGAAGGCACAGCCTCTGTACTGTAAGGGGCGATTTTTTCATAATTGAACAAAGATTGCAAATCCCATTTCATGATATTCTCTTCGACCCAGTTCTCAAACTCGATTGCCCATCCTTCTGCAACATGCATATCTTTCTGAATTTGGGTGAAATTATGGACAATTCCACCGCTTCCTATGATTAGGACATTACTTTCCTTTAATTCTCTCAATGCTTTCCCAATTTCATACTGCTTGTCCAATGGCAGCGCAGGACTGATGGACATGGATACGGTCGGGATGTCAGCTTCGGGATACATGATATGCAAAAGCCCCCATGCTCCATGATCCAGGGGGCGCCTTTCATCAAGTTCCCCCAATACACCTATCTTAGACAATAAGGTTAAAATTCGATCTGAAAGCTCAAGGCATCCCCTGGCAGGATAAGTTATTTGAAATATTTCTTCAGGATATCCTGCAAAATCATAAATGACTTCATGCTTCCCTACTGCAGAAATCATTTGATCTTCATTTTCCCAATGTGCTGATAAAATAACGATGGCAGCAGGTTTCTTCATAGCTTGCATATAATCCTTCAAAAAAGAAGTGTAGTTATTCTTTTCCAAAGCTAATAGCGGTGTTCCATGTGATAAAAACAATGATGGCATCATAGAAACGATAAATCCTTTCACAATGTAATCTCTATATCCTATACCTTAATTTACTATAGATAAACAATGTGTTCATCAATTAAATTGCATTTTTGGGGTTGTCTCATCAATAGTATCAAAGGTATACCCTTCTTTTTTTAGGAATTCAATTATATCAGGCAATGCTTTCACTGTATTTTTCATACTATTGATATCATGCAATAAGATATTAACATGCTTTTGATCTTTCGTCCCTTTTTGTACAGCAGTAATGATTTGTCGTTCACTTATTGACGGACTGAAGCCATCTGTCGAGTCAATGGACCAATCAAAGTATATATACCCTTTGTCCTTTAGTTGTTGAAGGATCCCATTGATGATGGGTTTAGTGGCAGCCTGATGCCGCAGACGATTATTCGAGCCGCCAGGAAGGCGCACAATTCGGCTTTTTAACCCATACTCCTTTTGCAGCATGGTTTCAAGTCTATTCAAGTCTTGAAAGAAACCCTCAGTCGATCGATAAATGATGGAATAATCATGTGTATATGAATGAAGGGCAATCGAATGACCGCGGGAAATCATTTCCTGATAGCATTCCTTTGCGTATGGCTCTTCGTTGCCTTTAACGAAAAATGTGGCTTTAACATGATAGCGGTCCAAAATATCCAATATCTTGATGGTATTCAAAGATGGACCGTCATCGAAAGTCAAATAGGCGATTTTCTGATTTTCCTTACTTTTTAGGAGCGGTGTCATCTCTTCAGGTACCATTGCATGTACTTGAACGTTTTGCACAGCCATAAGGAACAAAATAATAATGAAAGAACCCGCCATGGAAAGAAATAAATTAAGCTTATTCTTCATAGGTGTTGCATCCCCTTCCTTTTGACCATTAAGATGTGCCAATATAGGGGATTCATGCGCAATAAGGCAGCGGTAAAAAATACCGCTGCCTTATAATATGAATTATCGATCGACATTAAAGTAACGAGCTTCAGGATGTGCAAAAACAATGGCGGAAACGGAAGCCTCTGGTTCCATCATGCATCCTTCAGTCAATTCCACGCCAATATCTTGAGGTTGTAACAGGCGGAATAGCTTCTCCTGGTCTTCCAGATTAGGACAAGCAGGATAACCAAAAGAAAACCTTTGTCCGGTGTACTTAGCGGCAAATCGCTCTTTCATGGACATTTCAATCGGATCGCTTATGCCTAAATCATCACGCATTAATTGATGAATTCTTTCCGCAAAACCTTCTGCTGTTTCGAGAGCAAGTGATTGAAGGGCGTGATTTTTCAAGAAATCACCTTCAAGCTTAAGTTTTTCTGCCCATTTTCTGATTCCTTTTCCGGCAGTGACCAGGAAGAAACCAACATAATCCATTTGCCCGGAGGAGACCGGTTTCGCGAAGTCCGCTAAACAAAGATGCGGACTCGTATCTTGCCTTGGGAAATCGAAAGTTTCCAAAACCTCTTGATGATTGTCCGGGTTGTATACCAATAGCCTATCTCCTTCGCTTTGAGCAGGGAAAAATTGATAAACTGCATGCAAGCCATAATCCGGTTCCGTCTTAAGGAATTCAATCAATTCATCAACGAGATCATTGAGCTGCACTGCTTTTTCATTCCCTTGCTTAAGCAGTTCGGAAACTTTACCTTTTAACCCCAAATGATGACCAATCAGCATTTGCCTATTTATATATGGCTGGATGACATCCAATGGATAGTTTTTCAAGACGTGACGTTTGATGTCACGTGGTATTTGAACAGGAACATCGCTTAAAGGAGCAGCTGTGGACTGCTTACGGACAGGTTTTTCCAGAGTGGCGGCAATGGCGGCATTCGCTTTCGACCTTTCTCGTTTCTCGACTAACTCTTCCAAGTACACCACTTTTTTGTCAGAGTCATGTAAAATATTCGTTACAGCCAAACCATCCATCGCATCTTTGGAATATAAAACCGGTCCTTCATATTCAGGTGATATTTTAAAATCGGTGAATTTACGTGATAATGCTGCCCCACCCACTAATATTGGGGTATCTATTCCAGCTTGCCTTAAATCCTGAGCGGTTAAAACCATTTGCTGTGCAGATTTGACAAGTAACCCAGAAAGGCCAATGATGGTTGGCTCATGTTTTCGAACCTCTTCAATGATTTGTTGCGGGGCGACCTTGATCCCTAAATCAATGACTTCATAGCCATTATTCGATAGGATGATATCCACTAGGTTTTTCCCGATATCATGCACATCTCCCTTGACAGTAGCCAAAAGGATTTTCCCTTTCTTAGCGCTATCTTCAGAGTTTTCCATAAGTGGTTCAAGGTGAGATACTGCCGCTTTCATCGCTTCAGCACTCTGAAGCACCTCTGCGACAATAAGTTGGTTGTCATTAAACAACCGACCCACTTCACTCATGCCATCCATCAATGGTCCATTAATGATTTCCAATGGGGTATCACCGCGCTCAATCGCTTCATTTAAATCATCAATTAATCCTTCTTTCGTTCCTTCGATAATATAATTACCTAGACGTTCGTCCAATGGCAGGATCACACCATTATCCTTCTTCTCAGCTTTTTTTCCACGATAAAATTCGGTAAAAATCGCTAAAGTTTCAGTTGAAGTCTCAAACAGGAGTGCCTCAGCCAGTTTCACTTCCTCTTCCGGAATCAGAGCGAAACGTTCAAGTTTTTCTGTATTCACGATGGCATAATCGAGTCCCGCTTTTGTACAATGGTAAAGGAAAACTGCATTTAATATTTCCCTTCCCCTCGCTGGCAGACCGAAAGAAACGTTAGAAATACCAAGTATCGTTAGGCATTCTGGAAACTTTTCTTTAATCGCCTTTATTCCATTCACCGTCTCTAAAGCAGACCCGATATATTGTTCATCTCCTGTGCCTACAGGAAATACAAGCGGATCAAAGATGATGTCACTTTTGTTTAGACCGTACTTTTTGACGAGCAGATCCACAGACCGTGTTGCCACTTCCAATTTCCGTTCAGCATCGACGGCCATCCCTATTTCATCAATGGTTCCTACGACAACGGCAGCACCATATTGATGGACTAAGGGTACTATTTTTTCAAAGCGCTCTTCACCATCTTCAAGGTTTATGGAATTAATGATCGATTTTCCTTGTGAATGTTTTAATGCTTGTTCAAGTACAACTTCATCCGTAGTATCGATGACCAATGGGACCTTCACTTTTTTGACGACCTCTTCCACAAATTCCTTCATATCGCCAAGCTCATCCCCATCAGGATCAGCAAGACAAATATCAATGACATGGGCGCCTTTTTTCACCTGGTTACGTGCAATTTCGGCTGCTGGCTCGTAATGCTTGCCGCGTATCAGCTCCTTGAACTTTCGGGAACCGATAACATTCGTCCTTTCACCTACGAATAAAGGACGCATTGAATCATCATAAATGAGCGGCTCTATGCCTGATACGGCATGACCATGGGCAGTTTCCGTAATAGTACGGGGCTTCATGCCTTCGAGGACCCTGGAAAGTTCTTTAATATGCTCTGGTGTCGTACCACAACATCCGCCAATGATATTGACCCATCCCTTTTCGGCAAATTGCTTCATTTTCTCTGCCAGGGAAGTAGGTGACTCATGATAGTGGCCCTCTTCATCAGGGAGCCCGGCATTCGGATAACAGCTGATGGCGCTGTTTGATATATCTGCAAGTGTCCTGATATGGTCTATCATGAATTCCGGCCCTGTTGCACAATTAAGGCCGACAGCTACGGGCTTCATATGTTCAACCGATAAATAAAAAGCTTCTATGGACTGGCCAGCAAGTGTAGTGCCCATCGGTTCGATTGTTCCTGATATGATGACAGGCACATCTTTTCCTGTTTTTGCGAATGCTGCTTTGATTCCAGAAAAGGCAGCCTTGACATTAAGCATATCCTGACAGGTTTCCACCAACAGCAAGTCTACACCGCCATCCAAGAGACCCAGTGCCTGTTCTTCATAAGAATCGGTTAAAATATCAAAAGTCGTTCCGCCCGTTACGGAAAGCGTTTTTGTAGTGGGGCCCATCGAGCCAGCTACATACCTTGGCCATTCTTCATTGGAATACTTTTCACAAGCTTTAACGGCAAGCTCAGCTGAAATTTTATTTAGCTTGTAGGCGATCGTGCTTATTTGGTATTCCTCAAGAACGATGCTGGTCGCTCCAAAGGTATTTGTTTCAATGATATCTGCGCCCGCCGCTAAATATTTTTCATGAATGGATTGGATGATTTCCGGCTGCGTCAGTGATAAATATTCATTGCAGCCCTCGAATTGTTCCCCTCCAAAATCATCTGCTGTCAAATCCTCCGCTTGAAGCATGGTTCCCATCGCCCCATCAAGTAGGAGAATCTTGGAATTTAACTGATCTTGAATCGCTTTTTTATTCATGTACTGCCACCTCTGATGTCTGTTTACTATCGACTTTTCTAATATATTTCGTAAGTTCCGCCGTCATTTCATAGCGAAGGAACGGAGTGATTAAATATATGCCCTTGAATTTTTCCCTTGCCGCGTCCACCAGTTCCCGCGCGATATTAACCCCTTCAATCCTTGACTTTACAGGGTCATCCCCCGCTAAAGCCATTGCCCTTCTTACGTTATCAGGCAATTTGATGCCTGGGATCTCATTATGGATGAATTCTGCGTTCCGGGTGCTTGTCAAAGGCATGATACCGATGAAAATCGGGGTTTCTAAATGTTTTGTAGCTACATGTACTTCTTCGATTTGCTCCACCGAATAAATTGGCTGTGTCAAAAAGGATTGAGCACCACAGGAAATCTTCTTTTCCATTCTCAGTACTGCTTTATCCAGATATTTCACATTCGGATTAAACGCTGCCGCAATTTTAAAATTTGCCCGTTGCCCCAGACTTTGACCGGAATAGGAAAGACCTTCATTAAATTGTTTGACCATGCTTATAAGGTCGAAGGAAGATAAATCATAAACCGAAGTGGCACCCGGGAAGTCCCCTATTTTTGAAGGATCTCCGGTGATGATCAATAATTCATTCAGCCCCACCGTCTGCAGACCCATTAAATGTGATTGCAGGCCAATCAAATTTCGATCACGGCATGTTATATGCACCATCGGATTAATATTCAATTGGTTCTTCAGTAGGTTAGCCAGTGCATCATTCGATATCCTTGGTGAGGCAAGTGAATTATCCGCTAGTGTAATGGAATCGACCCCTGCTTTTTTCAAAACCTCTGCACCGGTCATGAAGCTCTCTATTCCCAGCTTTTTAGGTGGATCAAGTTCAACCAGGATTGTCCTTTCCGTCTTGGCCTTTTCGTACAGTGGAAGTTCCAATTCTCTTTCGTTCACTTCAATTATTTCTATTTCACGGGATTTCGTAACTTTCTCTTTTACGGGAGCAAAACTTCCGATCGCATTCTTTACAGCTTGAATATGCAGTGGCGTCGTTCCACAGCACCCGCCTATGATAGCGGCACCTTGCTCACGAAGTTCCAGGGCACTTGAACCGAAATATTCCGGCACGGCTTTATAGACGAGCCTTCCATCCACATAATCAGGAAGGCTGGCATTAGGGTATATGGCAATCGATGCTTGCTTTGGCAAACTCACTTCTTCCAAGGCCCGGATCATATGATGTGGACCAAGACGGCAATTCACCCCAACAACATCGGCACCCAATTGCTCGAGTTTTTGAAAGGCTTCATTTAAATGGATTCCATTTTGGAGATTACCCAGTTCATGCATCGAAACATTTGCGATGATCGGCAGTCCAGTTTCATTTTTTACGATTTGCAGAACGGTTTCCAGCTCTTCCAGGTCATAAAATGTTTCCAACAGAATCCCATCAGGGTTTTCCATCAACAGACTGTATAACTGTTCACGAAACCCCCGTTTAATCTCTTCCATGTTTAAATCCGATTTCCTGATACTCCGTTGTGCCCCTATGGTACCGAAGACATAAGCCTGTCCTTTTGCCGCTTTTTTAGCAAGAATGACTCCCTGGCGATTGATTCTGCTTACTTCATCTTCAAGTCCATACCGTTTCAATTTGTTGAAATTGGCTCCGTATGTATTCGATTGAAGGATATCTGCACCAGCTTCCAGATAGGCACGATGGATAGACTCTATTTGATCCGGATTCGTGCAGTTTAATTCCTCATAACATTGATCGATGCCATTTGAGTACAATAAGGTCCCCATTGCCCCTTCCCCAACTAGCATTCTTTCTTTCACTTCTTTACGAAAATTCATCATTACACCCTCTCTCAAAAACAGTCCTGTTTTTGTCGTATTTTATGAGTATGAGAGAAAAGGAAAAAAAAACCTTCTCAAAGAAGAAGGTTTTTTGAAACATTCTCCTCATCTATCAAGCTCTGCTTGCTGGATTTAGCACCTTTGCCTAAGCTGGTTGCTGAGGTTTCTTCGGGCCAGTCCCTCCACCTCTCTCGATAAGATCCATTTATATAATTTTCACAAGATTTCAAAATTAGATTATATTTAATTTACATTAATAATCTGTCAATTTCAATACCTGATCGACATTTTTTTCACTTTTGCAAAAATGATTCAATCTTTTGCAGCCTGAACCCTCTTCAAGATTCTTTGTTTCCAGTCTTCCGCTAATGGGTCCAGAGTAAGTAAAGCCTTGGCGCCTTCCAGCCCATCTCGTTTATGAAGGATTACCTCTGCTGCATAATGAACTGAAATTTTTTCTTGCAAACGATCTATTAGTACGATCTCGTTTTGTTTATTTATCGTTCCTTCTTGAAGTACTCTTGCAAAATAACCAGTGAAACTCGTTTTCAGCACTAGTTCCAAAAACTTAGGTTCTTGATTGAAGTGGGAAATGGTCGAACAAGGTATCCTCCCCTGGTTAATTTGAACAATCACTTCGCCTATTTGATAAATATCGCCGATATACGTGGTTTCTTCTCTCATCCCCGCTACGGTTAAATTTTCACCGAATGCTGGGATATCCAGCTTTTTAGAGAATCTTTCATTCCATAATGAATAATGCTCAAAGGGGTAAAAGCACAAAGCCCGATCAGGACCTCCATGGAACTTTTCATTACCTACCCCATCACCAATTATGCCTGATTTAGTCACTGTCACATTATCCTGTGCTTGTTTATCCATGGCTGAAAAGATATCGACATTCGAAAAACTTTCATGTTTCGGCTTTCCGGCCTGAAGTGATTTGATTTTTCCATTTTCCATTTTGCATCTTCCATTCATATTTAATTTATATCATCCTATATGTATAAATTATACTAAAAATCCATTATATTCAGTAGTTTTTAAAAATATATGAAGTGAAAAAGCCACATGAGCCGTTAAATGGGCGAAATATCATTGATTTCCAGAAAAATTCATAGGTTAGTTTCAGTAATTTTGTTGCTATTTCAGAATTAAATATGGTAGAATATGAACACAATATATAGTCGAAAACTACAACTGTTCGCCTATATGTTGATTTTCACGATTGAATTCCTCATTGTCGCTCTTTAGGGAGCGAATTTTTTTGCCTTCATTATCATCCATCATTTTCTTTTAGTTCCATTCTAATCCTTAAATCGTGATTCACTTACCTATTTTCACTTTCATTCCCTATTCAAATACCTCCCTGTAAAGTCACTTTCATTCCCTTATAAGAGGCCTGATTCCTTGCTAAAACAAGCAGAAAAGCCGAGCGACACCATATGTCTTCCGCTCAGCTTCCTGTTTAAGCTTGTTTCTTTTTTTTTGGTGCCGCTTTCTTTCGGGTCGTCTTTTTCTTTTCCGGTTCATCATGTTTCGTACGGTCAATGGATGCCTGTAATGCCTCCATTAAATCGGTTACATTGTTGGAAACTGGTTCTTTTGTTTTGGCTGTAATCGTCGTCTGTCCCGTTTTCTTTGATTCAATCAATTCAAGTAACGCGGTTCGATAGTCATCGGTGTATTTTGTCGGATCGAAAGTGGTCGTTAATTGATCTATTAATAATACGGCAGTATCGATTTCTTTTTTTGCAATGGTATCATTGGCGGGGATATTCGGAACATCCGCTGTGGAACGGACTTCATCCGGATAATGAATCGTTTCCATCACCAAGGTATTATCAACGACTCGGATTACCGCCATTTGTTCTTTAGAGCGAATGATGATTTTTGCTAATCCTACCTTATTCGATTCCTTGAGGGCCTGCCTCAAAAGGGAATAAGCTTTTATCCCTCCATCATTAGGGGACATGTAGTAACTCCGATTGAAATAAATGGGATCTATTTCTTCAATTTTAACGAAATCCACAATTTCCACGGCTTTTTCTTCGTTTTGTTTTTTCAGTTGCTCTAGTTCATTGTCTTCCAATACAACAAATTTTCCCTTTGTATACTCAAAAGCGCGGACTATATCATCCTTACCCACTTCTTTCTGGCATACCGGACAAACTTTTTCGTATTTAATCGGTGAATGACATTCCTTATGCAACGTCCTTAAAGAAATATCCTTATCCTCCGTTGCAGCATGAAGTTTTATCGGAATGTTCACCAAACCGAATGATATGCTCCCCTTCCACATCGTATGCATATTCGTCACCTCATAACTTATTTTTAAAGAGAAGAACAATTTTATTATTCCCCTTTGTTCAAAAAAAACCGAAAAAACAATTGCCAACTCTAACACTTCGTTTTTTTGGCAAAATAATGTTAATCAATTATTTGCGGAGGTGATACAAAAATGAAACCGATGCTGCCAACATATTACCCAGAAGCCCCCAGCCCCAAGGATTGGCGTTATGAAGTCAAATATGACGGCTTTAGGGCTATTTTAACGATAGACTCCGATACCATAAGCATTTCAAGTCGGAACGAGAAGGAATTATCACCACAATTCCCAGAAATCATTGCTTACATCAAAGAACTGGACCTGGAAGAATATCTCCCGCTTCAGTTGGATGGAGAATTGGTCTGGCTTACCAATGAAGCGAAAGCGGACTTTTTTCAAATACAGTGGCGAGGACGCCTTGGTAAACAATCCCTAATATCCGAAAAATCCCGCTTTTCCCCATGCCGGTTTATAGCGTTTGACCTGCTTCGCAACAACGGAAAAGACTTAGCAGCTAAACCTATGGAAGAACGTAGGGAATTGATGTTGAATATGGGGGCAAAACTTGGCTTTCCTATTCCGCCTGATCCCAACGATAAGGCTTTGATACAATTAATAGAAAGTTTTGACGTTTTGGAAAGTGCCTTGAATAAGGTCACCCTATTAGATGGCGAAGGGGTTGTCGCCAAGGAAATTAGGGGTACTTGGCAAGAAGGAAAACGTACTACATCTTGGATTAAGGTGAAAAACTGGAAAACCGTTTCTTGTTTCATTACAGCATTGCACAAAGAAAATGGTTATGTTTCCCTCGCAGTTTTCAAGGAAGGTGCCGTAACGAAAATCGGAAGTGTTAAAAATGGACTGAGTGCTCAAGATAAAAGTATATTGCATCAACTGATAAAGCAAAATGCATCAAACGAAGACGCACAATTTTTTTATATCCATCCATCCATTTGCATAGAAGTTCAATTCTTACACGTATACGAGGAAAATGAATTGCGTGAACCCCAGTTTTCGCAATGGCTTTTACAAACGACTCCCGATGAATGTACCTGGGAGAAATTTGTGCTAGGTCAATACACATTTCCAGATACGGTACAAATAACTTCCAGGGATAAACCGCTTTGGATAACTGAAGGTAAACAGGTGGTAAAAGTTGAATACCTTCATTATTTACGAGAGGTTTCAGCTTTCTTCTTACCCTACTTGAAGGATAAACTGCTTACGACGATCCGCTATCCTCATGGCACTTTGGATAAAGAAAGATTTTTCCAGAAAAACAAACCTGATTATGCGCCGGCTTTTATTAAAACGTTCATGGATGAGGATATCGAATACATGCTGTGTAACGATATTGAAACGCTTCTTTGGTTTGGTAATCAGCTTGCATTGGAATTCCATGCCCCATTTCAGAAAGCGGGTAAAACAAGACCTGACGAAATCGTCTTGGACTTGGATCCCCCATCAATCGAATTTTTCTCCTTTGCAATAAAGGCCGCACAGGAAATTAAAAAAGTGATGGAATCATTAAGGATTAAAGCTTTTGTAAAAACTTCAGGTAATAAAGGACTGCAAATTCACATCCCACTGCCTGAAGACAGATTTACTTATCAGGAGACACGCATATTCACCGACTTTCTCGGTGACTACTTAACAAGTTCCAATCCAAATGATTTTACAACCGAAAGAATGAAAATAAATCGGCACAATCGACTTTACTTGGACTTTGTACAGCATAGTGAAGGAAAAACCATCATCCAGCCTTATTCCCCACGGGGAAATTCTTTCGCAGGTGTGGCTACTCCTTTGTTTTGGGAAGAAGTGGACGAAAATCTCCAGTTAAAGGACTATACGATTGAAACCATCCCAAACAGAATAAAAAGGGATGGATGTGCTTTTGTGGATTACAGACTTGTCGATAATGGACCAGCCTTTTTGGAAGTTTTGTCGTTCCTAAAACAAAAAAAAACCAACAACTGAAGTAAACCCAAAGAGTCAGAAGTCGCTTTATTTATTAGGCAACCTTGAGGGAATGTAAAATGTAGCGTTGGAACGTAGGGCACTCGCTTTTCTTCGGGTTTGTCAACCTAATGGGATTCGAAATGGTCCCATCCCGAAACCCTTTCTCAATTTAATACAGAGAATACAAGACTGGCTTTCACTACATGATTTTTTACTGTTTTATATGAGATGAAAACTCACTGGATTGAAGAAATTTGCGACACTCCTGCCGAATAACTGGCTAGCCGAGACCCCACAGGCGCTTGAGCCTAGGAGGCTTGGCAGACACTCGGCGGAAAGGGGACCGATTTCTGAAATCAACTGCAACTTTTTCAAATAAGAAAACTGCAGGCAAACTCGCTTTTCTTCGAGTTTGCCTACAGTTTGAAGATTTCTTTATAATTTTGTTTTCAAATAACTTTGCACTTCATCCTGAAGCTTGGCATATAAGCTTGTTTCCAATTCAAAATCCTCTTTTTCAAGCATTTCAAATTTTTCAGGCTGATCTAAATCTATTTCAATCGATACCTTGAATTCATAAGTTGCGTTCCCGATTAAATCAATTAAATACTTTTGGCTTTCTTCATCATGATGGACGACACATTTCACTTTTCCGCCGTTATTGTAGACAGATATTTCACTTTCCAACGCGTTTAAACCAACAGAGTATGTTACAAGGCTTGAAGCCGACATCGCCGTTCCACATGCATTCGTGAAGCCTACTCCCCGTTCGAATGTCCGCACATAAATGCTCCCTGGTTCCAGCTCTTTCACAAAGCTGACATTGACACCATCAGGGAAAAGTTCATTTGGTTGATTGACCTTTGTTGAAAGTTCTTCCTGCAAATCACTTTGTAAAACATCACTATCGACGAGTGTGATCAAATGTGGATTAGGAACCGCCAATGCCGAAAATAGCAGTGTATCATGAAGTTCCGACAATGGTTCGTTTTGCAGCTGTTCTTTAGCCAATACAAGAGGTAGATCCTTCACATTGAAACTTACTGGTGAAATTTCCACCTTGAAAGTCGGAATGCCCTCATAAATATCTTCCGTTTTTTCCACGAGTAGATCTGCCTTCATGGTTTCCACGATCATTTTATCTAGCCCTAGAACGTCGTTCGCGTAACGTGCAACACAGCGAAGTCCGTTGCCGCACATCGAGGCTTCAGATCCATCCGCATTAAAGACACGCATCCGGCAATCGGCATGTTCACTTTTCATTACGAACAAAATACCATCCGCTCCAAGCTTCTCCCTATTGCATAGGGCCTTCGCGAAATTTTTCCGCTCTTCTTCAGTAAACGTCAGGGTTGTAGTCAATTCATCAATGATTAAGAAATCATTTCCTGAACCATGGCTTTTTAAACCTTCAATAATCATCCTGTCACATCCTCTAATATGCTGCTTTTCATTTATCATTTTTTAATATTCTATATCATAGCATTTTCAAGATGGATGTGTCATCGCGTAAATCACATTAAATCCATTTTTTCCAACGAAAAAACAAATAAGAAGAGCGGTTGGAATAAGAATTAACTCATTCCAACCGCTCTTTTGAATAATTAACCGATCATACCGATGATGAAATAGACGATAAACATTCCGGCACTCACATACATCGGGGCTGACACTTCTTTTGCTTTTCCGGTTACAAGCTTCAAGAAAGGGTACAGGATGAAACCGAATGCCATTCCATCGGCAATACTGTATGTGAAAGGAATGATCGTGATGATCATGATTGCAGGTATGCTCTCGGTTAAATCACTGAAATTCAGCTTTTTTATGTTTCCGAGCATCAAAATGCCAATGATAATCAAGATGGGGGCAATGGCGCTGTCAGGGATTACTTTAATCACCGGTATAAATAACAGTGATAGAATGAATAGCACGCCTGTCACCACTGAAGTAAAACCAGTCCTGCCTCCTGATGCGATTCCAGCTGCCGTTTCTACTGTTGCAACGGTAGGACTAGAACCGAATAAGCCTGATAATAGAACGGACACACTTGTCGCCTGCAGCGACTTTTTATAGGCATCCTGGCGGTTGATACTGTCTACATGCCCGTGTACAAGACCAATATTTTCAAAAACAAGAACCATCGTCATCGCAAATACACTTATCCAGAATTCAATCCGGTTTGCTTCCAGGAACGATAATGAAAAGAAAAGATCGCCGTAGGAAGCTGTGTCTATGCCTGAAAAATGGATATCCGATAGTTGAACCGTCCCGAACCAATAGGCAATGAGGCTGCCTGCCAGGATGGTAATCATGAAATTACCGGGGACATTCTTGATGAACAGCGTGATTGCCAATAAAAAGGTCAACACCGTTGCACACACCGCTGGATCGCTTAAATCTCCGAGTGCGACGATTGATGATGAACCTCCAGTGATTATCCCGCCCTTTTCAAGACCGATTAGCATCAAGAATAAGCCAAGACCGACAGATATGGCTTCTTTTATCGAACTTGGAATCGAATCACTGATTAACTTAGAGTATTTTGTAAAAGCGATGATTACAAAAATTACCCCGGAGATAAACACAGCACCAAGAGCCGATTGCCAAGATAGACCCATTCCTTGAACCATGGTATAAGCAAATAGGGCATTTACGCCCATTCCTGGAACGAGAAGGATTGGGACATTCGCCCAAAGTCCAATCATGACACAGCTTAAAGCAGATAAAAGAATCGTGGCGATCACTGCACCATTAATCGGTATGCCCGCTTCCGATAAAATCAGGGAATTCACGATGAGAATATAGACTATCGTAAAATAGCCGACCACTCCAGCAAGGATTTCACGTTTTCCATTCGTTCCATAGTCGGAAAAATGAAAAAACGTTTCCAAGTTTAATTTCTTCATGTTGTATCCTTATTAAATTTATCCCTCGCCCACCCGTTTGTATTAGTGACAAACTACACTTGGCGATTTTAACAAAAAAAAGGATAAAAATAAATAGCAATGATAAAAATTTGAAAAAAAACTGCCGGGAATGATCCCGACAGCCTCGATGAATATATTATTTTTGTTCTTGCGAATATCCATCTACTACCAATTCCAGCTTCCCTGTATCAGGCGAAATGATTAGACCATGCACAGGAATATTTTTAGGGATCAAAGGATGTCCTTTAATCACTTCGACGCTGTTCTTACAACTTTCATAAACATCATCAAATCCGCGAAGCCAATTGCGGATATCGATTCCTGCAGCTCCCAGTGTATCGATGGTGCTCTTTGGTATATCACGTTCGATCATCTTGTCCATTACAGAATCGGCATCGACTGATGCCATTCCGCAGTCATGGTGAGGTATGACCAATACTTCATCTGCCTTTAGCTCATAAATAGCAACAAGGATACTCCGCATCACACTTCCGAATGGGTGGGAGACGATTGCCCCGGCAGTCTTCAGGATTTTGACATCGCCATTTTTGACATTCAAGGATTTTGGCAATAGTTCAACGAGCCGAGTGTCCATACAGCTTATGATGACCATACGTTTCTCAGGAAACTTGTCCGTTCTATACTTAACATATTCACCTTTTTCTACAAACTGTTCATTATAATCAAGAATCTCATTAAGTAAACTCATAATTTACCACCTTTTTATTATGTATTTAATCTATGTATCTCCTATTATTATATCAAATATTTAAAAGATTTGCTAAAGGGTAACCATAGTCAATTTGAACGATGATTCAGAGTGGCTGCACAGAACCCAAAGACGATGATTTTAGGAATTTCAGCAACATTTGATGAAAAAGAAAGTATGGGTGTATTAGTCTTGAATCGTTTCCCCCACTCCAAAGGCATCCAGCCTTCTTGATATGAAACGATCTTTTCCCCGTCTTTTGTGACAATCTCGAATGAATTAACGCTCCCCGGCATTTCAATGGGCATCCATTCCGTACCGTCTGCCTTATAGATCATTCCATTGATTTTCACGAATGACCTATTTTCTTGATACGATCCTATAATGCCGCCCTGGTCATCCATGATCGTCATTTTATTGAAAAGCCCCCTTTTGATATGGTACTTAGCCAGCAAACGCCCTTCATGGTCCACCAGTTCATAACGCTTGGTCATGAGCATCGACAAGAAATTGGGTATCATCCACATGAACCACTTCATATTCAAATCCCGTATCTCGCCCATCAGTGACCCATCAGGCGCAAAAAGGAGCAGGCGCAATGTCGGTGCTGGCATAAAAGTCAATAAAACATGTTCATTTTTTAATAACCCGGAATTCGTCCCGACGAGTTCATCAGGCAATTCCTTCATTCTATTTTCAAATATCCGATGACTGATAAATTGGACAATGCTAAAGAAAATAAAAGGAGACGTGATCAATAATATATTGCCCGGTATCATCGCAAAAATATGGCAAATGAAAAATACAAATGCCAAAAGAAGAGATATCCAAGATGCATGAAAATTTGAATTGCTCGTTTTCTGATAAAATTCACGTATATTCATATCCCGCTCTGCTCCTCACCGCTTACAAGAAAGATTGCCGCCTTAAGGGCGGCCATTTTAGCAGTACAACAATCCGCCCGGCATCCACTTCCTAAAAGTGCATGGAAGTAGTTTTCATAATACTTTATTCGCTTTAATGTGATCTATTCCCTTTTTAATGAAGGGCATTTCCCAACACGGTTCAAATAAAAAAGGACTCCGAATTGAACGGAATCCTATTGTAGACAAAATGGCTTCTACCCAATTTTAAAAACAAGACTAATGTCTTTTTAATGATTCCTTATTGGATTGAAGAAATTTGCGACACTCCTGCCGAATTACTGGCTAGCCGAGACACCGCAGCCGCTAGGCGAGGAGGCTTGGCAGGCAGTCAGCGGAAAGGGAGCGGATTTCTTCATTCCACTGGAACGTTTTTAAATAAAAAACTGCAGGCAAACTCGCTTTTCCTCGAGTTTGCCTGCAGTCTGAAAACACTCCGAATGAACGGAATCCTTTTACATCATTCTATAATATCCTGAAAATCAACGGGAACCTGTAATCCGTTCCCTCATAAGCCCTAACAGCAGCTATGATGGTGAATACGACTAAAGCTATCCCGATAACCGGCAATAGCAAGAATCCAACCAATACTATAGTGAGTATCCCTGCGACTATTGAATATACGGTGTAGGAAATGAAAAAATTCAAGTATTCCCTTCCGTGATAATCCACAAATTGTGACGAGTCCTTCTTCAATAACCAAATCACCAAAGGACCGATAAATGCTGTAAAAAAGCTGATCACATAAATAAGGGCAGCAAACACTCTTTCATCTTTAGTAGGCATAGTGTCTTCTCCTCCTTTCTCATATGAATAATTACGAATCAAATGAAAAATAGTTTCATTTTCCTTTCATTTTATTCGAAAAAGGTAAAATTGGACTGCCTTTTCTTCATAAAACCCAATTGGCAATACATATGACAAAAAATCCGAATATGTTCATCCGTCTTGTGCATACAGTTTAAATAATGGATTGTCCTATACCTTCTAGAATGGAGTGATGTTTTTTTGCTGAATGAATTTCAAGCCTTCATCCTTGGGATCATTCAAGGCTTGACTGAGTTTTTACCTATTTCAAGTACTGGACATTTATATTTAGGACGGCATATTTTCCATCTTGACGAGGCCGGAATTTTTCTGGATACCATGCTCCATATCGGAACATTGCTGGCGTTATTGGTCGTCTATAAGAATGACATAATTGCCATTTTGAAAAATCCTTTCTCCAAAATGACTCTGCTTCTCATTGCTGGGACGATTC
Source organism: Peribacillus sp. NPDC055009 (assembly GCF_053608705.1). NCBI lineage: Bacteria > Bacillati > Bacillota > Bacilli > Caryophanales > Bacillaceae > Peribacillus > Peribacillus sp. NPDC055009. Next base: position 17,404 of record NZ_JBSGVZ010000018.1, read on the forward strand.
CTGCAGTGATTGCCGGCATTTTACTCGGGGATTGGTTTGATGGCCTTTCAAAAACAGGTGTCACCATTGGCTGGGAATTTTTAGCGACCGGACTGATTTTATGGGTAGCGGACGGAGTGAAAAAAGGGGCCAAATCCCTTAATGAAATTTCCATTAAAGATGCGCTGATTATCGGTACCTTCCAAGCTGCTGCCATCATGCCGGCTCTTTCGCGCTCCGGCCTAACGATAGCCGCCGGTCTCTTCTGCAGATTGGATAGGGCCACTGCAGCCTATTTTTCCTTTTTGCTTTCAATTCCTGCCATTACGGGGGGCATCGTATTTCAGATGAAACCGATTTTTACTGGAGATGTTGAACGGCTTCCACTCACTGCGCTTTTCGTCGGAACCCTGGCCGCAGCAATCTTTGGTTATATTGCAGTAGTATGGATGATCGATTTCTTAAAAAAGCGTTCACTGAAAATATTCTCCATTTATGTATGGGCCCTCGGCGCAATCATTTTATTCATGCAATTCACAGGTGAATTTTAAAGAAAAAGGCGGGCGAAAAACCAGTTTTTCAAGGAAAAATGCAGACGTTTGCCTACCGATTTCGCCCTTCAAGAAAAAGTTGAAATTTGACGAAAAAAAAAGGCAAAAAACCTATTCCCAAACCGTTTTTTTTTTAGTATTATACCTTCGTAAGGTACTTTAGATTTGCATATTTTCTGACAATAAAAATAGGGAAGGCAAATGGTGCGCCACCGGTTTCCGGTTCTAGTGGGTTCGATTCCCACCCCGAAATTTTTTGATGAACGACTTAAAAAATTTCGAGGGTGGGCAGCGACTACGCATAAGAACTGCCCTCAAACGGAGGGACGGAAATGTTAAAAAAGAGAGATTTCACAGATTGTTTTTCTCTTTATGAACAAATGACGCATCCAGATGTCTTCCCTTTCGTGCGCCATAAGGTAGATTCATATGAAGAATATGTTTTCATCACTAAGCAAACGATCGAAGCCGAAGATGCTGGGCAACTCATTTCACGAACAATCTTGGATGAATGGGAAAATCCCATCGGTTGTATTTCTTTATATGATATTGAAAATGGTGCAGGTTTCTTAGGCACATGGCTTGGCAAGCCTTATCATGGAAAAGGTTATAATGCCATTGCAAAAGACGCTTTCTTCAAAGAGCTTTTTTTCGAGCTCGGTTTGGAAACGGTCTTCATGCGTATTCGCAAAAAAAATATCCGCTCTATAAAAGCTGCAGAAAAGCTTCCCTATGCCGTCAATGCCAACGAAACAAGAAAATCCCTTTATGATCAAATCAATCATGAAGAAGATATCTACGATTTGTATGAAATCCCTAAAGATTTATACACCTTTCATATCCTTAGACAGCATGATGATGACGAACAGCAGTTACTTGAAGCATAAAGCGAAGAACATTTCAATTTGGATTTGTTTATCTTTTCATATAATGGCCGGAGCTTCCAAACCTGGAAAGCTCTTTTTTCCATTTACATAGGATGTTTAAGATAGATTGCTGCAAATCCCTATTCTTTTTAGGGATATTTTTTTATAATGAATACAATTGACCAATTCATCAATATATTCAAAGCGTCATTGAAAGGACTTAATCATGAAAAAAACATTTGCTTTTATCGTGCAGCTTATCTTCCTGCTCATCATTTGCAAGCTCGGCTATTATTTAGCCAATTTACTTCAATTACCCGTACCAGGCAACGTCATCGGCATGATTCTGTTATTCGTTTTATTACAGACGAAGGTTATAAAAGTCGAATGGATTGAACTTACTTCAGGATTTTTGGTAAAGCACCTAGCCTTTTTCTTCATCCCCATTTCAATCAGTTTAATGACAATGGGATGGCTTTTCATTAAATTCGGTTTGCCATTGGCACTTACATTGGGAGTCAGCTTGATATTTGGATTCATCGTTTCAGCTTGGACTGTTCAGAAGCTATCCCATAGAGGAGAGGTTAAGCAGCATGACAGCGCTCATCACAACATATAGCATCTTGATAACCATTCTTGCCTATTTCATTGGAAGGAAAATATATGCTAAACATCCATCACCTTTTACGACGCCCGTATTTTTCAGTACTGTTACGATAATTCTCGTATTGCTGATCAGCGGTTTGGACTTCGAAGATTATTCACCGGGAAAAGACATCATAACCTATTTCCTGGGACCGGCTACCGTTGCTTTGGCCGTACCACTTTATAAGAATAGAAAGATAATCGTTAAATATGCAATGCCGGCAATTAGCGGCATGATATTTGGTCTTATGGTCACATTGATCATTGCCTTCGCCATCGCTAAAGCATTTTCTCTTCCGCAATTCATACTCCAAGGATTGGCGGTTAAATCCATTACAGTGCCCATCGCTGTTGAAATCACTGAACTTTATGGCGGAAATTCCAATATATCAGCAGCCTTCGTCATTTTGACTGGGGTGCTGGGTACGATGATCGCTCCAAAAATGATGGATAAACTAAACATTACGATGCCCTTCGCTCGTGGTATCGCTTATGGTACGATCGCTCACGGTCTCGGAACTGCTCAAGCTGCCCAGGAAAGTGAGTTCACCGGGGCTGTCGCAGGTGCGGCAATGGCTATCGCAGGTATTCTTATTTCCTGTTTTTTTCCTTTTATAAGTAATTTCCTATAAAAAGAACCGCAACGTCAACGACGTTGCGGTTCTTTTTTATGATTTATCTTTTTTGCAAATCGTCGTATAATCGCCTAAGAATATAGGTTTTATACAGCTCCAGCTTTTTTTTCTCAATTGGATGATAGCTTATCCCTGCAGCTTTTAGCTGCTGAATGAACCATCCTTTGGAATATTCATAAGCCATTCTACCCCCTCCTCTGTTCGAAAAAGATATGCTTCATAGAGGGGATTGATACTTATTTTTTTGCAGCCATTACTTGAAGTAATAATTCATACATTTCAGCTGCCGTTTTGAATGGGCGTTTCTGACGCATTTTTTCCTGATATTCATTCGATTGTTCCAATAAATCCGCTAATGTAGCATTAAAAATCCGGTCATTTAACTCTTCTTCTTGAATGACTTTACAAAAGCCCTGTTTTTCAAAGCTTGACGCATTCAGAATTTGATCTCCGCGGGATGCATTGGCACTTAGAGGGATAAGCAGCATCGGCTTTTGCAAACCAAGGAATTCAAAGATTGAATTTGAACCTGCCCTTGACACAACGACATCAGCAGCCGCCAAAAGATCGAATAATTCTTCATGTACGAATTCAAAAGGAGCATATCCCCTTTGTTTCAACTCCGTTTTCACATTTCCCTTCCCGCAAATGTGTATAATCTGGTAATCCTTTAATAAAGCATCTAGGTTATCTGTAATTAAATTATTGATTTTAACGGCCCCAAGACTCCCGCCCATAACGAGTAACACCGGTTTGTTATTCGTGAATCCACAGAATGTCTTACCAGCTGTAGCGCGTCCCTTAAAAATCCCATCGCGCAATACAGCGCCTAGATACATGGCCTTATCTTTCGGAAGGTCTTTTTCCGTTTCCTGGAAAGTGGTGAAAATTTTCGATGCAAGTGGCATGGCAATCTTATTAGCCAGACCAGGCGTATAATCCGATTCATGTATCGCAATCGGTATTCTCAGCATCCTGCCTGCCAAAACGACTGGAACCGAAACGAATCCACCTTTAGAAAAAATGAAATCCGGCTTGGTCTTTTTTAATATTTTTCGTGCATCAAAAATCCCTTTTATGACCCGGAAAGGGTCTTTCATATTTTCAACTGATAGATAACGTCTGAATTTACCTACGGAAATCGTTTCATAACGGACCTCGGGAAATTCCGTTTCGATGATATTTTTTTCAATGCCTTTTTTTGAACCAATATAAGTAACATCCCAATCATGCTTTAAAAATTCCGGGATGATTGCTGCATTAACAGATACATGACCGGCAGAACCGCCTCCGGTAAATACTATTTTCTTAGTCAATATTTCCACCTTCCAAACTTAAAAAATCACTTTGCATCCATATTACCATATATCCCTGCCATTAATAACTTGAAAAAGTATTCAGTGAACAGCAAAATCCCCGTGAGGAATGTAATCATCGATTATTTTTCCTTTTTCAGCATGAATATATTATAATCTTAGTATTCTACAATACTACAAGATACATTGGAGGAGTAATACATTGCAAGAAGTTTCTGAATCACTCGATCAATTTGATGGAATCGAAGCCTGGACCAAATTAGGAATATCCATTGGCATTTTTCTAATCTTCCTTTTGCTTCGGAAAGTATTTACTACATATATATTCAAGTTCTTTCTACGAATTGCAGAAAAACGTAAAGTAGAATTTGCCGCCAACTTAATGCTCGCTATAGAACAGCCGGTAAGATGGCTTATCGTTTTGATTGGTGTTATCATTTCACTGCACTATTTTCCGATTGACTCACCTTCGGTTGAATTAAGATCGAAAATATACAGATCATTTTTTGTCTTCTTAATAATTTGGACGATTTTCAATATCAGTTCGATCTTAACCATTTTATTTCCGAAATTGGTAAGTAAATTCGGGCTTGAAGTCGATCAAATCGTCATGCCGTTCTTTACGAAAATCATAAAATTAATCATCATTGCTTTTGGTGCCTCCATCATTGCTGAAGAATGGGGATTTAATGTCGATGGATTCGTTGCAGGGCTTGGATTGGGTGGATTGGCTTTCGCTCTTGCCGCTAAAGATACAGTCAGCAACTTCTTTGGAGGGATCGTCATCGTTACCGAAAAACCTTTTACCATAGGAGATTGGGTCAAAACTCCAAGTGTTGAGGGAACCATTGAAGACATCACATTCCGAAGCACCAAAGTTCGGACTTTTGCCCAAGCTTTAGTTACAGTCCCAAATGCGACCCTTTCGAATGAACCGATCATCAACTGGTCCAAGATGGGAAAAAGACAGATTGCCTTCCATTTAGGTGTGAATGTCACGACACCAAAAGAAAAATTGGAAAATGTCATTAAAGACATAGAAAGAATGCTGATTGATCATCCTGAAGTCCATCCGGAAACGATTTTGGTTAAATTTGATGAGTTCAGTCATTCCGGTTTCAATCTTTACCTTTATTTCTTCACGAAAGCGACGGACTTTGGAGGATATTTATCAATCAAAGAAGATGTGAACTTTAAAATAATGGAGATATTGGAACAGGAAGATGTACAAATTGCCATTCCGTCCCAAGCCTTCATTCTTCAAAAAGACTCAAATATGGAAGCCATGAATGATTTTGAATCCATGCGCGACTGACAAAAGGACTTGCCCAAAAACGGAAAGTCTCAGAATGTAGACAACCTCGATGAAAATCGAGGTTGTCTACATTTTTTTATGGCTTGTACAAATTTTGACATTGATTATAACGTAAGACACTCGCTTTCCGCGTCCAGGAGGAGCCTCGCACACCCGCTCCAATCAACTTTGTTTTAACTTTTAGATAGAACCCTTTTGCCTAAAGTCTTTATTGTTTTAAAATAGACTAATTAACACTTGAGGTGATGAGGATGCTTTCTAAACATGATTCTATTCAGCGAGATCAACTTGAAATGGTTACTTTAGATCTTTAAAGTGTCGTTTAATTTTCCCCGAACATTGAGATATGAGGCACTTTCCATATCGCACTCTTTCACATGTGTGGAATCCACGTATACTTGCTCTGCACTTATTAACTTAAATAAGTGAAAAATCAAAAGGGGTTCTGAATTTTTTAATTCAGAACCCCTTTTGTCTACAAGCTGAGACCTGCCCAAAACGGCAAGTCTTTTTTAGCTTCAAATAAAAACTCTTAAAACATCACATGCTTATGTGATATAATTCTTTCATTGTGTTGAAAATTGCAAATATTGATATTGAGGTACTTTAATGAATCAGACTTATACTAAATCACAAAAGATCCGCCTGTTATTTTATATATTGATACCTATCCTGATAACCCAAATCAGCATGTATGCCATGACCTTTTTTGATGTGATGATGTCAGGACAATACAGCACTCAGGACGTTGCTGGCGTCTCCATCGGCAGTTCGCTATGGACACCCGTATACACGGGGCTGAGCGGGATATTGATTGCCTTAACGCCGGTGGTTTCACAGCTGGTCGGTTCCAGGCAGTCTAAATCCGTTTCCTATTCCGTGATGCAGGCCATTTATTTAGCTGTCACTTTAGCCTTATTCATATTAATCATTGGGGCGTTTTCCTTGAACCCCGTATTGAATGCCATGGACCTTGAAGATAGTGTCCACATGGTTGCTCATGATTATTTGATTGCACTTTCACTCGGTATCATTCCTTTATTCGTTTATAATGCGTTAAGGGCCTTCATTGATGCTCTGGGGCAGACCAGGATATCCATGATAATCACCTTATGTGCACTCCCGGTAAACGTCCTTTTTAATTACCTATTAATCTACGGGAAGCTTGGATTCCCCGAACTTGGCGGTGTCGGTTCGGGGTACGCCACTGCCATTACTTATTGGTTAATTGCCTTGGTGGCCATCCTTGTTGTAATAAAAATCAACCCGTTTTCGACATATAAGGTTTTCAATGAATTTTTCCGGGTTTCCTGGAAAGAATGGCGTGCCTTATTATTGATTGGAGTACCCATCGGGCTGGCTATCTTTTTTGAAACAAGCATTTTCTCGGCCGTCACCCTCTTGATGAGTAAGTATGATACCGTCACAATAGCATCGCATCAGATTGCCATGAATTTTGCCTCCCTGCTTTATATGATACCGCTAAGTATATCCATGGCTTTGACGATCGTCATTGGATTTGAAATTGGGGCAAACCGTTATAAAGATGCAAAAGTGTATAGCTGGATTGGCATTTCGATGGCCTTGACAATGTCGCTCGTTTTGTCGACCATCCTATTCCTCTTCCGTGAACCTGTGGCTTCTTTATACACAAAAGATCATGAGGTAATGATGCTGACTTCACATTTTTTAATATATGCCATCTTCTTTCAGATATCGGATGCCCTCCAGGCACCTATTCAGGGTATATTGCGTGGTTATAAAGATGTTAATGTCACATTTGCGATGTCACTGGTCTCCTACTGGATTCTCGGGCTTCCCATTGGCTATGTTTTCGCAAAGTATACAGATATGGGAGCCTTTGGGTATTGGATTGGCCTAATTACCGGCTTGGCTCTCGGAGCAATAGGCTTGGCGGCTCGCTTACGGTTCATACAGCAAGTGAAATATAAAAAAATGGCGTAAAAAAAGAGTGGGGCTGGATTACCGGCCTCACCCTTTTTCATTCTCACGCTAGGCTTTATATATTTTCCCAAGAACATCCTTTCCGCCTGTTACCGGTATGATGCTGCCGGTAATGAAATCTGACTCCTCATCACAAAGAAACGTGACGACCCTCGCTATATCTTCGCCTGTACCCGGTCTGCCGATTGGAACCGTACCATCCTTTTCTGCTCTCGCGCCCCTGATTTCCCCCTCTTTCCAATCACCTACTATATCACCAGGACAGACCATATTCACGGTAATGCCATGTATAGCTTCTTCGGCAGCTAAAGTTCTTGTCAAGGAGGTCAAGCCGCTCTTTGCCGCGGCAAAAGCAGAACGATAAATCCATCCTGGTGCAGTTTCACACCGTTCAAACCCTAATGTAATGACTCTGCCCCAGTTTCTACTTCGCATTTGCGGAATAAGTTCCTTCGCAAAATAGAAAAAACCGTTTAAATTCCCATCCATGATGTACTTCCATTCATCACTGCCATATTCAGTCATGTGTTTACGATCATGCATATATGGCCCTGCGTTATGAATGAAGATATCAACATGGCCAAAGACCTCCAAAATCTTTTGCAAAATATTCCGGCAATCTTCTTCACTTGACGAGTCACCTTGAATCGCAAGTGCCTTTACATGGTATTTTTCCTGTAATTCATCCACTAATGCTAAAGCTGCCTTTTTACTTTTTCGATAAGTAATGATAATGGCCATTCCATTATCCGCGAGTGAAAATGCCATCCTTTTGCCGATTCCCGTTGCTCCACCAGTAATAAAAGCTACTTTTTCATCCACAGGCTTTCCCTCTTTATCTAATGGATTTTACTTAATTATACATAAGTTTATTCCGTTTTCTATAATTTAGTAATTATATAAAAGAACCTATGGGCTTTAGCTGCATAAAATATAACAAATAAACCTGTCAGACCATAAGCAGGAGAGAGGAATTCAATATGTTTCCTTGGAATTCACTTTTTTCTTTTAAGAATAACCCGAACCAAAAGGATTTCATGAAAAATATGCAGCAAAGTGATGTACAATCATTCATTGAAAAAGTATTTTCACAAGTCATACCTGAAAATATGCAAGGTATGATGAATCAAAATGATGGCCGCTCACAAAAAGAAAATGCCAGATCTGAACATCCTTTATATGCCGAAGTATTTGAAACGCATTTATATGTCTTCGTAAGAATTCCAATAGAAGATGAATCTTGGCTAAAGAAAATGAAACTTTACCATACATCTAACCAATCCATCATCGAGGGGATTCCTGAAGAGTCAGATCGGCATGTCATAACACTCCCCGCACCTGTAAAGAAAAAAGGGGCATCAGCCCAATATAAAGAATCAACATTGGAAATACGTCTTCAGAAAAGTTTCAATACACAGTATTCAGAAATCGATGTATCCGAGATATAAGTTGCTACACACCGGGACCTCGCTGATGATAAGGTGCGGTTCCAGTTATTTCTTGGTTCAATTTTTTTAGATTTGGGTACATTATAGAGAACCAATCGATGTCACAATTGATTTTATTCCATGGAAAGGAATAATCTGATCCATTCTCGCAAAAAAAAAGCGCACCCCATGTTAATGGGATGCACTTTTCTATTAATCTATTATTTTCCGATGAATTGTTGAGTCCAGTAGTTACCAGATTCAACGTAACCTACTCCAATATGAGTAAAGCTAGAATTCATGATGTTTTCACGGTGTCCTTGGCTATTCATCCAAGCTTGTACCACTTCTTCAGGTGTTTGTTGACCTTGTGCGATGTTTTCACCAGCTGATGTATAGCTGATTCCGAATTGTTTCATCATATCGAATGGTGAGCCGTAAGTTGGGCTATTGTGATCAAAGTAGTTTTTATCTTTCATGTCTTGAGACTTGATACGTGCAACTTTGCTCAACTCAGTGTCGATTTTAAGAGCTGCCAAACCTTGTTTTGCACGTTCTGCATTAGTTAATTTAACAACTTCTTGTTCAAAAGCACTTAATTGAGAGCTTGTCTCTTGTTTTTCATCAGTTGATTTATTAGGTGTTACTGGTTTTGCTTCAGGTTTTGCTTGGTTCGTTGTTCCAGTTTCTTGCTGAACCGGTTTTTGAACTGGTTTTTGAACTGGTTTTTGAACTGGTTTTTGAACTGGCGTTTGAACTGGCTTTTGTTGTGCCTGCGCTGCAGGTAAAGTGATATTGTATTTAGCTAGGTATTGGTTAAGGACTTTTTGCATATCCTCTTTATTAGTAGATTTAAAAGTTACTTGTTTCACAGTATCACAGTTGGCTGCTTCAGCTTGGTTAGCTCCTACTCCTGTGAATATAATAGCTGCAGCCGCTGCTGCTGACATAAACATTTTCTTTTTCATTCGTATTTCCTCCTGTGATGTTCGTTTTGTGTTGTGCTTTGCTTCTGGAATTATCATAACATGTACTTTTTGTAATAAATGCACCAGCAATTTCCATCGAATTTAACAGGATACGAAAGAGAAAATATTATTATCCTAGTTTCAGAGAAAACTTGCAAGAATGCTTTACCTATCTATGTTTCTTTCAGTGGTATATATACTCATATTTTTCCAGCCCTTACTTGTCAATGGTAGTTACATAGAACCATTTCCATTGAATACTAATAACTTTTTGTTGACATATCGTATTTAACCAACTTAATATGACTTTCATTACTTTTATGTTACAAATTTTTCGATTTAACTTCGACGCTCCGTCTTTTGTCCCGATCATTTCTACCCTATTGCCTTGGTCCATTTTTCAAAAAAAAAACAATTCGGATTCACTTCCGAATTGTTTTGAGTTTGATGGTCATTCATCATTTCATTTCTTCATCATCCATCTCGTCCATTTCTTTTTTTTCGCCACTTTGTTCAGGAGTGCTTGGTTTGCCTATTACGAATTCTTTCTTTGGCATGTTGTGCATATCCCTTGCAGTTACATGAGCATATACATAGTAGGTTCCTTCTTCATCAAAATTCTTTTCCAATTCATATATGCCATTCCCTTTATGTTTCACTGCGATCTTGTCATGATCATCGCTATTTGCAAGCCAAATTTCAAAACTGACATCATCCGCATCTGTCACGGCTTCGTCCCCATATGTCACTTTTGCCTGAAATTTCACAGGCTCATTCACTTTACCCTGAATTGGATTGACAGCTAAATCGACATTTAACATTTTCGGAATTTCCTCTTCCTTGCCGCATCCAGCCAAAAAAATTAACGCCATGCAAAATAACATGATTTTTTTCATTTTTGAACGTATCCCCTTTTTATGAATTCCATTCTTCTTTTATAATCGGTAGGATGACCTTGACTTTTGTTCCACTTTTTTCCTTGCTTTCTATTTCGATTTTACCATTTTGTAATTCCACCAATTTTTTGACAATGGACAGTCCAAGCCCTGAACCGCCATCAAAACGGCTGCGTGCTTTGTTAACTCGGTAAAAACGATTCATGATATGAGGCAGATCCGCTTCCGGAATCCCGTTACCCGTGTCAGTTATCAGCAGTTCGCAATCATCTTTATGCTGAATTAGGGTAATATGAATCGCCCCTCCAGAATCCGTGTACTGAATGGCATTATCAAAAATGTTATGCAGGATCTGTTCCATCCTTCCTTCATCCCCAAAAATAATCGGGTCTGGATCCAGATCCAACTGCAAGTCCAATTTCTTTTCCTTTATTATCGGTTCATATTTCACAAGTACGTCTTCTATGAATTGAGCATAGGCAATTGGGATTTTATTTAACAAGAATGGATCACTATCCATTTTTGTTAAGTCCATCAGATCACCCACAAGCCGCTGCAGCCTAAGGGCCTCCCTTGAAATGAGATGAAGGTATTTCCGTTGTTCTTCATCATTTTTCACGACACCATCCAATATGGCCTGCGTGTATCCCTTTACGTAACTAAGCGGGGTTCTGAGCTCGTGTGCTACATTTTCAAGAAATTCTTTTTTTCTTTCTTCTTCCAAATGGATGGAATTGGCCATATCATTAAAGGCTATTGCCAGTTTACCTATTTCATCATGGCTCCTTACATGGACCTGTATGTCATAATTCCCCTCTGAAACGAGATGGGCTGCAGTCTCGATTTCCTTAATCGGACTGATTAGCCTTTTCAACCATTTTGTAGTAAAAAATATCGCGACTATCAAGAATAATAGGATCGCTGCCAACCATTTTGCAGCAAATTCCTTAAGTAAGACCGTAATGGAATCTACTGGAATATATGTATAGATGATACCTTCGAGGCGATCTTCGTCAATCAGGGGTATGATCGCCGCTACGATGTTCTTTTCAAACCTTTTCTCATATCCCTCTTTTTCAACGGCTTTCCCATCTAAAAGCATTTGCCGTTCTTCTTCAGAAATAAGGGTATCATAATTGATTTCAAAAGGCAGACAGGCACTCAATTCCCTGGGATTGTTGACGACAAAGACCTCGCTGTCATTCTTACTGTTAAACCATTCAACTTTTTCCTTGAAGTCATCACTGATTTCACCGCCGGTATAATCCGCCCCTAGCAATGACGCTTCATTGACTAAATCTGTTTTAAGCTTCTCCACATATAGATTTTTATAATAATATTGAGAAAGTGAGTATGCGAACAGAACGGAAAGGATGATGGCGGTGATGATGGTGAGCCATAATTTAAATGAGAGGGTTCGCCATTTATTGATCATTTCTTTTCCTCTATCTTATAACCGATTCCCCAGACGGTTTGAATGTAATCAGCCGCTCTTAATTTCATTCGTAACGTTTTGATATGGGTATCCACAGTACGTAAAGATCCTCCATACTCCCCGCTCCATACATTTTCAAGCAGTTGTTCGCGGCTGAGTGCCTGGCTTTTATGACGCATGAGAAATAACAGCAATTCGAATTCTTTCAAGGTTAAATTGATTGCCTTCCCTTCAACCAAAACCGTTCTGGATTGTAAGTTCAAGCTAATTTTACCGAATCGGACATGGTTTTGATTTTCTTCTTTCAATGATAATTTCCCTGTCCTTCGCAATACAGCTTCGACCCTTGCTACCAATTCTCCTGGATTGAACGGCTTGACGATATAATCGTCGCCGCCAAGCTTCAGCCCTTTCACCATATCCCATTCTTCACCTTTCGCACTGACAAATATCACAGGGATCTCCCAATTATCACGAATCTCTTCACAAACGGAGAAACCGTCCATACCTGGCATCATGATATCCAATAGGATTAAATCCACTTCCTCTGTTTCAACCATCCTTATAGCTTCTTTTCCATTCGCAGCTTGAAGGCATCGATAACCTGAGTTCAGCAAATACATTTCAACTAGATTTCGCATATCTTCTTCATCATCCACGACTAAAATGGTGTAAGCATGCATGTCATCTACTCCCTCAACATCAATTGGAACGGACCTTCGCCGACTTTTATCGTTTTTTTAACATCGACTGTTTCAGCATCCATTACATACACTTCATCACTATCATATCCCGCCACGACCACATCTTCATTGAAGTTCGCCATTTCAAAGGGGTTGACGCCGACCACTTTGCTTTTCACTTCCTGATATTGATCATTCAATTTATATAAGGAGCTTGTACCATGACTTAGGACAAATATGCCTTCAGCATTCTCCAGGAACTTTATCGGCATGGTGGGGGCCTTCAGTTTCTTCTTCAACTCTCCCGTTTTTGCCGAATAAATATATAGATCTTCTTCCACTTGGTCCCCATCCCCGTGTCCTCCGATCCATATTTCATCCTTTTCTTCCCTTAATAACGTGCCGGTGCTGGAACTATGTACGGGAAATTCGAAATCGACCTTTTTCGTTTCAAGATTTATCACTGAACATTTGGTATCACCAAAATTAATAACATACAAGCGATTTGCTTGCTCTCCTTGAAGAACGGTCAAGGGGCTTTTACCAACCTTGACAATATCCTGTACCTCCCCATCAGCATTTAAAAAATAAATGGAGTGATTCGCTTGATTGACCGCCACGATGCTTTTTCCATCACGTAACAATTGCATATTGACGATTCCTTTCCCAATTTCCCAACTGTTTATCAGTTTTCCTGCTGATAAAGAGTAAACTTGGACTTTCTTCATCTCTTTTCCATAAAGCAGGATAGTATCTTTGTCTGCCAGGAGCAGGGCTCCGGTAAATGGTTCTGAAATATCCCATTTTGCAAATGGATGATAGTTTTCATCTATAAAAGTCAGAGAAGTATCCTTGATATTGACAGTCGCCAGGAAAGATTCACTTTTATTGATTTTAGTAAATGCATTACCGCTAATACACCCAGTAAGCAGTACGATGGCAAGAAAAAGCCCAATGCCCCACTTCATATTTTAAGCTCCTTATTCATTAAATATCTATTTTTTTAAAATTTTAACAATGATTTGTGAAAAAAGTATGAAGCGGATAAGAATATTTGCTAACAAGCACCCGTATCACAATCTGGAATCATAATCTTTCCAATTCAGTAATATAGAGCATGACGATTGCATTTTTCATTTCTTCCGAAAGCGAAGATTCCATCACGCGTTTAATGGAGAGGTAAAATTTCTCCAATACTGGTTTTCGGGCACGGGGATGGGCATTTTCATCCAAAAGCTCACGGCGGATGAGTTCCGGCAAAACTTCCCTTCCACCTCCATCGGTCACCTTACGATTGTTCCATATGCTTAAATAAGCCACCAGTAATTCTTCTTGCCTGATATTTTCCTTCATAGTATCCCTTCCATCCATTACTAATTCATACATATTATTGATCAAGTTCGTAAAGACTATCTTAATAATACGATTACGCTTTTTAAAATTCAAAAAAGGAGTGAGTACAGTGTCTCAAGTATACCGCTGTCCGAATTGCCGGACAAATAAATCTCGCTTCAATCTCATTCAGCAAGTAGCAACCCCCGTTAAAAAGGATCCGCAATCCGGTGAGATTGTTGAACAATATTCGAACGATTCCCTTCAGCCGTTCCATCTAGCATATAATGGTCCTGAAGTTCGGGTGCAATGTGCTGCGTGCGGATTAATAGAAGACGAAAAGACATTTGCCGCCTTTGGAATGCAAGAATAAAAATGGTCAGACCCTCAAATGGGTCTGACCATTTTTTCAATCTTTTCCCACCGACATCTTAGCCCGGTCTATGGCAATTGGAATGGCTTTTCCATCCTCATATCCTTCATCCAATAATGCATTCGCGATCTCTATAGCCTTTTCCCTGACATCTTTATCTAGATTCTTCATCGAATTTGGGTAATCGTTCTTATTCCATGGCATTAATACCGCCTCCTTGATAAGAAAGTCTTCTTATATGTTTCCCTTCTTTTATGGGCGGTAAACGTTTATCGGACCGCTCTCGCTTCCAAAGCTTTCAACTGACCGATCAACATTTCCTCATCCAACTTTTCCCCGATGATGACGATATTCAATGGCATTTTCATCATTTCATTCATATACATCGGCATTCCGTATGAGTATTGAAATAAATGGGGGTATTGTGAATGTGTAAAAGAAATGTATCCTTTCATTCTATATACCGTTTCCGGCAGGGACCTAAGCCACTCTTCAAAGTCGGTTTGTGCCACCGCACCTTCAAAGGTATGAACGACTGCAGTTAAATGCAAATTGTCATGTACATCAAGCTTTTGATGGCTATTTTGCCGATTTCTTTGCATCCCTTGCAATGATTTCAAGGAAACATCTGCATACTCCGTCAATAAACATACAGCATCCGTATTCAGTGCCTGTATCGTATATATCAGCTGTGCGGCCTCCATCTCACTTACTAAATCCGCTTTATTCAATAGTATGAAATCGGCATGGTGGATTTGCTCGGCAAGCAGCTGTCGAAGCTGCGGAGACAGTTCCTCGCGATCGCGCCACCTTAATAAATCGACCACGGTGATAATCCCTTTATACTCCAGCCTTTTGGCGAAGATCGGGGACATGATGCCATCCAATACTTCAACTGGATGAGCAGCGCCCGTCGTTTCAATATAAACCGCATCCAAGTCATTTTCGGTTAGCAATTCATGAAGCTGAACTTCCAGTTTATCTTGAATTGTGCAGCAGATGCACCCGTCAAACAACTCCTTCAGAGGCACTCCATCACCAATGAGTCCGCTGTCAACCGATACACTGCCGAGCTCATTTAAAAGCACGGCCACTTTTCTGCCCGCGTCACTTTCCTGCTTTAATATATTTCGAAGAAGCGTCGTTTTCCCGCTGCCGAGAAAGCCGCCCAATATGTACACTTCGGTTGTTTTCATTCTTATCTGCTCCTATGATCCGGTTAAATTCGATTCCGTTAAATTTTATCATAATTACCTTACTAAAGCACTTGCCGGATTCACATAAAAAAACCAGCCCGTAAGCTGGTTTCAGACTAGGCAAATTCGAAGAAATGCGAGTTCGACTGCAGTTTTTTATTTAAAAACGTCCAGTCGATTTCAGAAATCCGCTCCCTTTCATCCGACTGTCTCCCGAGCCTCCTCGACGCAAGCGTCTGTGGGGTCTCGGCTAGCCAGTTATTCGGCAGGAGTGTCGCAAATTTCTTCAATCTTGCGAGATTTCTTTCCTATAAAATAGAAAAAACACAAAGGGATTAATCATGTTTTTTTATAAAATCAAGGTTAGGTGAGACCATTCCGACTTCCCTTTTTTCTACAAATAAAAACCAGCCCGCAAGCTGGTTTTTTAACATTGATTCATGCTTGAACTTCGTCTTTTTCGTAAATCGGCACCCATCCTGCCGCTGTAACGAAAATGCGGACAGCAACAGTTTTCCTATCTTCTGCAAGCGTGAAATAATGTCTTGTTGATTCTGGTACACTAATAAGATCACCTGGATTAAGGCGCACGTCAAACCACTGTTTATCTTTGCCTTCAATCGCAAAGATACTCGTACCGCCTGCTATGAAACGCACTTCATCATCTTCATGGTGATGTTCCTGCTTAAAGTTTTCAAGCATTTGATCCAAGTTCGGATTCGCATCGGATAATGTGATGATATCATGCGCTTTATAGCCTCTTCTTTCGGAGATTTCCGCTATCTCTGATTGGAATGCTACAAGGATTTCCTCCTTTTCAGCATCTGTTAGATCGTATTTTTCCACGAGATGGGCCGGTAATTTAGAAATGTCCCATTGCTCATAAATAACCCCTTGTGTTTCTAAAAATCCTTTTACCTGTTCACCGTTTTCAATAACCTCGTTTGTTTCCTGGAATCTTATCGTCGCCATCATTCATTCCTCCTTCATTAGTGTTTATCTTAAAGAAACTGCAAATGCCTTTTGTTGATTAAGCAACAGTTGATATTGAAATAAAAATTCGCAAGCTTCAAGTATTCTCTTTGCTTCGAGTCCGCTTTTACCCCAAACCGTAATACCATGATTGCGGATCAGCACGGCGCCAGAGTCTTCTTCGACATGTGGCTCGAACTTATCGGATAACAGCGGAATGTCAGCATGATTATATATGATTGGAATCCGAAGTTCCGAATCTTCATCCCACCGACCGGTCGCTTTAATGATTTCATGATTACGAAAAGAAACTTGGCCTTCATCCCCGTACAATTCGGATATCACATTATTTTCAACTGTATGGACATGGAGTACACAGTTCGCATTCGTTTTCCGGTAAATGACTGTATGAAGTAAAGTTTCGGCCGATGGTCTTAGGTTCGTTTCTTCAACTGGCTTTCCTTTTAAATCCACCAGTAAAAAGTCCGAATCCGATTGCTTCCTTTTATCCTTACCGCTTGCCGTAATATAAAAGAAAGGGTTTTTGGGCTCCCGAATGGACAAGTTCCCGCTAGTTCCCATAAACCAATCCCTTTCGGCCAGTTCAGCTTTAATATCTGCCAGCTCCTGCCATTCTTTAGAATGATTATTCACGCTTTACCCACCCATCTGCTGCTTAATAATATCAATTACATCAAAAAACGTTTCAAAACCTTGATGTGGAATCCCTTCGCTATCGCATTTTTCAAGCAGTATGTCACGGGCTATGACAAAATCCGCCTGTTTTGCAGCTTCAAAATCCGTTACTGAATCTCCAATAACGAATTTAAAATCTTCCGCACCCGCAATTTCCCTCATAATGGATGGCTTGCAGCAACCGCATCCATTATTACATTGATCATCACAGGAATGCGGCCACTCAATATAAATCTTTTCCTTATCAAAAAATGCACGGTTGCAATAAACGGACTCTGTTGGCAAGATATCATTCAAAAGCGGTGCAATGAAAAAATCCATGCCCCCGCTTACAATATATAAAGGGATGTTGGCTTGTTTCGTATACTCAACGAATTCATAAAACCCTGGACGAATGCCGGCCGTCTTTCTTACATATTGGATGATGTCATCCTTCAAGCCGCTATCAAGCAGGGAAAACATATCCCCTACTCCCGAAGATATACTGATTTTTTGCTGAAGGACACCGTCTTTCAACGCTTCCCATTCCGGAGGCGCAAATTTCTTCATGATGGAAATGATATTATCCGAGTTGGTGATCGTTCCGTCAAAATCACAAAAGATGATCGGTTTCATTATTTCTTATAGGCCTCCCCATAACACAAGAGCTTTTTTTAGTGTTTCATCCTCAGCAGCCGCTTCAGATAGTTCCTTTCCTGCAAGTACGGCTTCCACAGCGGATCGGAAAGCCTTTGCCCCGCCATCTGCTCCATCAGGATGCCCGTGAATTCCACCTCCGGCATTAATCACACTATCGATTCCAAAATCCTTGATTAGATCCGGAACCATGCCCGGATGAATGCCAGCAGAGGGAACAGGGAAGGCTTTTTTCCATGAAAGTTCATCTTTTGTCAGAGCTTCAGCAATCGCCAAGGTCTCCTTTTTTTCAAGTGCGACACTTCCATAAGGGGACGGGAACAAGGATAAATCCGCACCTGATAACCTTACTAATTTACCAAGCAATAATGGATAGCCGACCCCATAAAATGATGAAGCTGACAATGCCCCGCTATATGCGGGGTGCGCCATGATCGGCAGCTTGATACGATCATGTTCACTCAAGGCCTGCAATACATCCAAACCATATGTATGAACGTTGAACAACAAGGCATCTGCCCCTGCATCAGCCGCTTGCTCTGCCTTATCCAATAATTCAAATGTTTTCCCTGATAGATTGACTGCATATAAAGTTCGGTGGCCAGTGGTTTCATAGACATCATTCAATATTCTTTTTCCCGTTTTTATTCTATCGAAAAATGGAGTCAGTTCCTGGTCAAAGAGGATCTCATCATCTTTAACTAGGTCGACACCTCCTAATGCTTGTTGCCTCAGTTGCTCATTATGGAATGTTAGGTCTCTTCCTAATACACCTTTAAAGATGCTCATCACCAGGGGCCGGTTAAATACGCCAATCTTTTTCCTAATGCCTTCAATGCCAAATTGCGGCCCGGGAAAGGCTTTTTGAATATCACCGACAAAATCCAAGTCGATAAGTTTTATTTCCCCGTCCAATGAAAGTTTGCCGAAGACCGTCGTTAGGATTGCAGGTAAATCATTGGAGAAATTCCTTGCCGGATAGGCAATTTTAATAAGCGAACGGTATACTTTACGATTAAAGTAGCTGTTTGCCCTCTCTTCTTCGGAAAGTGGTGTCACCGATACGACGCGTCCCTTATGTTTTTCCAGTTGTTTCTGGACTAAATGGGGCAGGTCCGTCCATGTCCCGACAGTCAAACCTAAGGCAATGCTCTCTGCTTTTTTCTCATGATTTCCCTTAGAATCATGAATTAAATAAGTAGCGACTATCTCGCTCATTTGATCACTCCTATATCACGTTAGTAAACTCCCGATGTCATTAACCTGAAATGGTCTCAAAATGGCAAAAGCCCCTTCATAAAGAAGAGGCTTTAATAAGCCATCTTCTTATCTCCCAGCCATTGGCTGCAAGAATTAGCACCGTGCCTTGTGGATTTCAAGAAAAATCCGGCGAAGAATTCCGCCCCATTTTACAATGGAATTACGGTCGGTTGCTGGGCTTCATAGGGCTAGTCCCTCCACCTGCTCAAAATAAGAAAACGCTGATATATAAATTTGCATCCAAGTATCGAAAGATTAAGAATTTATTTTGTATTCTGACAGGTAATCCCTACTTTGTCAATAAGTTTTAACTATTTAAGGGTGAATTAATCGGATATATCATTGTGGTTAAAATAATTTTAATTTACTTATCCGTTCCACAGCCTCTTTCAGCCGTTCTTCCGAAGTCAGCAGCCCTACCCTGACATAACCTTCGCCAAATTCACCAAATCCATTCCCTGCGGCAACAGCAACGTGGGCATGCGTTAATAAATAGTCTGCAAAACTCTCGGACGTAAAACCTTTAGGTACCTTGAGCCAGGCAAAAAATGATGCCGCAGGAGCTTTGACATCCCAGCCGATTGCCCTTAATCCCTCAATGAAAACATTCCTTCGTCCCTCGTACATCTGCACTAACTGCTCTACACAGCTCTGCGAGTCAAGCAAAGCGCTTGCAGCAGCTTCTTGTATCGCCGGGAACAGACTCACATAAAGATGGTCTTGTAATAGTTCAAGAGCTTCTATGACACTCTTATTCCCCACTGCGAAGCCGACTCTCCACCCTGCCATATTGTATGTTTTCGATAGTGTGTATATTTCTATTCCTATTTCCTTCGCTCCCTCTGACTGGAGAAAGCTTATCGGTTTTTTTCCGTCGAATCCTATCGCCCCATAAGCGAAGTCGTGGACCACACAAATTGAATGCTCTTTTGCAGTAGAGACGGTCTCATCAAAGAAACTTTCAGTTGCAGAAGCACCTGTGGGATTGTTCGGATAGTTCAAGAACATCATTTTGGCTTTATCAAGCACTTCTTTATGTATGTCACTGTATTTTGGAAGAAAATCATTTTCTTCTGTCAAGGGCATGAATTCGGTCTTTGCCTGGGCTAAAACAACACCGGAAAGATAATCCGGATAGCCGGGATCCGGAACAAGGATCGTATCACCCGGATTCAATAAACACTGCGGCAGTTCGACAAGACCTGCCTTTCCCCCGAAGAGAATCGCCACTTCACTGTTCGGATCCAGCTTGACACCGAATTCACGTTCATAAAAGACGGCAGCAGCATCTTTTAAATATTGATGCCCCCGGAATGGCGAATATTTATGATTAATCGTTTTTTCAGCGGCAGACTGCAAGCTTTTCACGATATGGTCTGGTGTCGGCTGATCAGGGTTTCCCTGGCCTAAATTAATGACATCATGTCCTTGCTCCGTGATGGCATTGACTTTTGCGACTAGTGAGGCAAAAAACTGCTTGGGCAGGTCCTGAAGCTGTCTGGATTTTTCGAATTGCACCATTTATACACCTTCTCTGAAATTTCTTGAAATTCTAGACACAAATGATATATGTTTATCATAGTCTTGTAAAGCATTTTTTACATGTGGGGGTTTTAAACGATGAAGTGGAAAATAGCTTGTATTCAAATGGATATAGCATTCGGGCAACCGGATATCAATTTTCAGGTTGCGGAACAATGGTTGGAAAAAGCAGCACGGTCAGAACCCGATATCGTCATTTTACCAGAGCTTTGGACAACCGGATACGACTTAAGCAGGTTAAATGAGATTGCTGATCAAGAGGCGGAAAAAACGATTGAATTTCTTAAAACACAGGCAAGGAAACACGAGATTCACATCGTAGGCGGTTCCATTGCGAAAAAAACGGGCAAGGGAATCTATAACACCATGATCATCATCGATAAACAGGGAAATCTCATAAAAGAATATGATAAGCTTCACTTATTTCAGTTAATGGATGAACATCATTTCCTGAAGCCAGGAGAAAAGGATGGTTTATTTACTCTTGATGAAAAAATATGTGCTGGTTTCATTTGTTATGACATCCGTTTTCCTGAATGGCAGCGAGCCCATACCGCTAAAGGCGCCGAAGTTCTATTCGTTACGGCTGAATGGCCAAAGCCGAGACTCGATCACTGGAGAGCCTTATTGATTAGCCGTGCCATCGAGAACCAAGCCTATGTAGTAGCCGTTAATCGCTCAGGCTCTGATGTCAATAATATATTTGCCGGTCATTCCCTGATTATTGATCCTTGGGGAAATATCATAAGTGAAGCCGGAGAAGGAAACGAACTCCTGACAGGCACCTTGGACTTCAATAAAGTTACGGAAGCACGTAACAAAATACCTGTATTCGAAGATCGCCGTCCTGATTTTTATTAAATTACCCATTGACAAACTATTTAAAAAGTTGATATTATTTTCCCGAAGATTAAAATTTCAGAAAACATTTACTCTTATCAAGAGCAGGCTGAGGGATAAAGGCCCTATGAAGCCCAGCAACCGACTGTAATACCATTGTGAAATGGGGCGGATTCACCGCCGGATTATAAAATCCACAGAGCACGGTGCTAATTCCACCAGAATTCATATTCTGGAAGATAAGAGGTCCGAAGCCAAAACTTCTGCCTCTTTCTATATGAAAGAGGCTTTTTTATTCTTATTTTGAATCCGGAGGGGAAAAGAATGACTCAAAACCATTCAAATTTTAAGAGATTGACAAACGAAACAGCTATAACCCTTGCAAAAAAACTTGGGTTGGTCAATGCGGATGCAAGTTTAACATGTAAAGAAATCGGCGATGGAAACTTAAATTATGTTTTTCATATTACAGACACAGTCACAAATAAAGGAATTATCATTAAACAAGCGGTTCCTTATGCCAAGGTACTTGGCGAAGGCTGGCCGCTGACATTGAAAAGGGCTGCCATTGAAGCGAATGCGCTGATTCATTTCAGAAGTTATTGCCCAGAATTCGTACCGCAAGTCTATTATTCTGATGAAAAGCTTGCCATCACGGTCATGGAGGATTTATCCCATTTGAAAATCGTTAGAACAGGATTGATTGAAGGCGATTCATATCCATTGCTTTCACAGCATATTGGTGAATATGTTGCGAAAACGGCATTTTATACATCCGATTATCATTTAGAACCCTCTGCCAAAAAGGAAGTTGCCCGACATTTCACGAATCCCGAACTCTGCAAAATCACTGAGGTCTTCATTTTCACGGATCCATTTTTTGAGGAACTCCCGGGAGATTTCGAGGTGGAATTGACTGATGCCGCCAAAAATATATGGAATGATAAAGAAGTGATCCTTGAGGTCGCTAAGCTGAAACAAAGCTTTGAAACCGAGCAGGAAGCCTTGCTTCATGGAGATTTACATACTGGAAGTATATTTGCAAGTGAAACTGAAACAAAGGTTATCGATCCAGAATTCGCTTTTTATGGTCCAGTTGGTTTTGACCTTGGTCAATACACTGCCAACCTTCTCTTTCAGGCAGTCACACGTAATAGCGTTGGAAAGGAAGAGATTTTCACACACCTTAATGAATTTTGGAATGCCTTTGAAGAAACTTATTCCGAATTATGGGAAGGTCAAAATAAAAGCCCATTTCGTCATGTGAAAGGTTATCTGCCTTATTTACTGACAAAATTCAAAAAAGATGCATTCGGCTTTGCCGGCTGTGAACTGATTCGGCGAACCATCGGACTTTCCCACGTTGCCGATTTAAATGTCAATGAAGATAAAGAAACAAGGATCGCTGCCAAAACGGCTACATTGGAAATTGGTGTTTTTTTAATTAAAAAACGGGAAGAATTGGATGTTTCAGCTGTCATTGAAGCCTTGAAGCAACGTACACTGCCATCTTATTCAACCATTTAAAAGGAGACCTGCACATGACAACACATGCACCATTACCTTATTCGGTACAATGGGCTGATACCCATATTACATTATTAAATCAACAAGCCCTTCCTTCCATAACAGAATTCATTGAACTTCATTCTGTTGATGATGTGTATGACAGCATTTTGACATTAAAAGTTCGCGGTGCCCCAGCAATTGGACTGACGGCAGCATTTGGTGTTGCACTTGGTGCGAAACAGGAAACAACCGCTGAATTAGCCGAATTCAAGAAAAATGTATCAAGGCATATTGAAAAACTCGCATCATCACGGCCAACCGCTGTCAACCTTTTTTGGGCGTTAAGGAGGATG
This sequence comes from Peribacillus sp. NPDC055009, assembly GCF_053608705.1. Taxonomy (NCBI): domain Bacteria; kingdom Bacillati; phylum Bacillota; class Bacilli; order Caryophanales; family Bacillaceae; genus Peribacillus; species Peribacillus sp. NPDC055009. Next base: position 40,794 of record NZ_JBSGVZ010000018.1, read on the forward strand.
GAAAATACTCTGGAAGATGCGCAAAGCATTTCAACTGCCAAGGAAGCACTTATATCGGAGGCTAAAGCCATCTTTGCTGAAGATGAAGAAATGTGCAGGAAAATCGGGGAACATGGTTTATCCTTATTCACTAGAGGAGATTCCATTCTAACGCATTGCAACGCTGGGGGAATTGCCACGGCTCGGTATGGCACAGCCTTGGCTCCCTTCCACCTGGCAAAAGAAAAGGACTTTCCGCTAAAAGTGTATGCATGTGAAACCAGGCCTGTCCTGCAAGGGGCGCGTTTGACTGCTTGGGAATTGATGCAAGCGGGGGTTGATGTCACATTAATTTCTGATAATATGGCTGCCCATACGATTCATCAGAAAGGAATAAATGGAATCATCGTCGGTGCCGACAGAATTGCGGCTAATGGAGATACAGCCAATAAAATCGGGACATTGGGATTGGCGATATTAGCCAAGCACTTTGGTATCCCTTTTTACGTGGCCGCTCCATCAACCACATTCGACCTCACTCTCGAGTCCGGCACTTCCATCCCGATCGAAGAAAGGAATGAAGCGGAAATCACCTTCATTCAAGGTGTTAGGATCGCTCCTGAAAACGTGAAGACTTTCAATCCAGCCTTTGATGTTACACCGAATCATCTAATTACAAGCATCATTACCGAAAATGGCATCATAACCCCGGATTTCATTAAAAACATTCCGCTTTTTGTTAAATGATCCAGGTTGCTTTATTGATGATAAAAAACGAGAAGGGTTACTTATCCCTCTCGTTTTTGTGATTATTCTTGCGAGGTCCATAATACAATTTTTATTTTTTTGAAAAGAATTCTTGAAGTGCCTTCTTATTTTTAGTGTAGTCTATTTCCAAAACGGCTCCGGACTGGGGATATATTTCATCTTTAAAGCTTCCTTCCACTGGAACCCTTAAGGTTTCGACGGTGTCCGGTGTATGGAAGACGGCTTTTGGCCCCATTTCCATTATTGTTTTCAGTCCAATATCCGTATCCAAGTACGAGAGTCCTTGTTCGATTATACTAGGAAGGGCTGCCATCCCTTCGAAGGACGAGATTTGATTTATAAAGGCTGTTTTTAATTGAACCATTACTTCTTGTTGTCGCTCAACCCTTCCAAAATCACTTTCATCGTCATGTCTAAAACGGACATATTTCAATATTTCCTCGCCATGTAAAACATTTTTACCGACGCTTGCTTGAATGCTCATATCATCAATGATTTCCTGGTCCACATTCACCGCTACCCCCTCAGGTGCAAGTAAATCGACCATCTTCACGAATCCCTGAAAGTCAATTACCGCCACATGATCGACCTTGACACCGAAGTTTTCCTGTATGGTTTTTTTGAGAAGTTCCCTTCCACCATAATAATAAGCTGCATTTATTTTGTTATATCCTGTTTTATTCCCAGGGATTTTAACATAACTATCACGCATAATCGAAGCCAGTTTCAATTTTTCCTGCTCAGGAAAGTATTTTGCCAGAATAATCGCATCGGATCGAGATTTTCCCTCTCCCCTTGTATCGACACCAATTAACAGAAATGTTTTCACACTTTCCTGGTTCTCTTCTTTGGTTAGTTTTTTTTCCGTACCTGCATTTCCATTTTGTTTGGGTAAAGGGGCATAAGTGCAGCCTGCCAGAATCAAGATCAATAGATATATGAACAATACCTTTTCTTTCATTACCTCACCTCATCGGAAAATTACCCCTTATTCTCTTCCTAATATTGGAATATTATGCATTAAACGACAAAAAAGCCTGCCAACGATAATCGCTGACAGGCTTTTCGGGCAAATCACTTATTGATTTCTTTCTTTAATACTTCTACCGCCTTTTTCACTTGTGTGTCATTCTTAAGGATTTTCTCCTGGATGACCTGCATCAATTTCACGGTAGTATCATCTTTAATGGTGCCAGTTTCTTTAATTTTTTGTTCCCTTTGAAAAGCTGTGACAGCATTCGTTGTTGCTTCATCAAAGAATCCATCTATCTTACCCGGATCATGGCCTGCTTCCTTCAGCATCTCTTCAGCAGCTTTCACTTCACTCGAAGAATCGGATGCTTTCAATTCCTTGTCAGGCGAAATGTACGGAAGGCTGGCATAATCAGGAAGCTTCACGGTAATATCCGGCTTGATCCCTTTTTTATGAATCCAATTACCTTCAGGAGTCAACCATTTAGCTGCCGTATATTTGAAATTAGATCCATCTTTAAAGTCTTCGGCAGTCTGCACTGTCCCTTTCCCAAATGACTTGACCCCAATCAATGGGATGTCCGCAGATTCACTGACAGCCGCTGCAACGATTTCAGAAGCACTGGCACTTCCGTCATCAATCAACACGACTACCGGGATTTTCAGTTCTCCATCATTCTTCGATTTTTCGACTAGTTTTTCCCCGCTGCGATCCTCAACTTGAAGGACCACTTCCCCATTAGGTATGAACAGGCTTGCCATTTCTATTGCTTGATCAAGCAGTCCCCCCGGGTTTCCCCGCAAATCCAATACGAGACCCTTCATATCCTTCTTGGACATTTCTTCAAGCGCCGTTTTCAGCTCTTGGACTGTATGTTCGGAAAAACTGGTCACTTGAATCTTGGCAACTCCATCATCAAGCATTTCCGCATAAACCGTCTCAATCGGAATTGTGTCCCGTTTAATGGTGAGCTCAATCGGTGCCGACTCACCAGCTCTTGAGATGGATAGATCCACTTTCGTGCCCTTCTCGCCCCTGATTTTCAGGACAGCTTCAGAAGAGCTTAGCCCTTCAACGCTTTTACCGTCCACACTTAAAATGATATCATTCGGCTTTACCCCCGCTTTTTCTGCTGGGGACCCTTTTATCGGTGAGACGACCATGATTTTTCCATCCTGCTCCTGAATCTCGGCACCGATTCCTTCAAAAGATGAAGAGATGCTTTCATGGAAACTCGATGCTTCCTTTTTATCCATATAAGCAGAGTAGGGATCATCCAATGATTTGATCATTCCATTAATTGCGCCGTCAACCAGCTTTTCTTCATCAACCTCTTCATAATAGTTATCTTTTATCTTATCGTATGTAGTATACAGCTTTTCAAATTCCGCATGCTTATCCGGTGCTAATGACTCTACTTTTTCATCTCCAAAGGTCAAGGCTATTGTAGTAATCCCTGCAGTTAGAAATATGACTAAGAAAATCCCCATAATGAACGTAAACTTTTTTATTTTAATGAATTTCCCTGCCTCTTTTGGCTGTCCTTGATTTTCTTCTTCCACTGAAGCCTCACCACTTTCATTCTTCATGACGATATAAACGATTTCTATCTATTTTAACAGCTTTCATGACAATCGAAAAATAATTGTTATCAAAAATAACAACTTATGCCCATATGTATTTTTTTACGCCTTCGCAAACGTTAAACGCTCCATGGACTACAGGCATCTATTGACATTACAAAAATGGGGCTACCAAGGAATAACTGAGCCTGTATCCAACTGTCATTATACAGCTTCACTTATTCCTGGTCACCCGCCTGTCATTTACATCCAATTATCAGTCCTGGATAGCTGCTTCCAAAGCCACTTCAACCATTTCGTTAAAGGTTGACTGGCGCTCATCCGCCGACGTTTCCTCACCGGTTAAAATGTGATCGGAAATGGTTAATACAGATAATGCTTGGCGGCCAAATTTAGCAGCAAGCGTGTAAAGCGCTGCTGATTCCATTTCTATCGCAAGGATTTGGTATTTTGCCCATTTTTCCAAATCACTATTATCATTATAAAACTGATCGGCCGTAAAAACATTACCGACCTTCAATTGCAATCCCTTAGCTGTGCCGGCGTCATAAGCTTTTCTTAGTAATTCGAAATCCGCCGTTGGGGCAAAGTCCACCCCGCCGAAAGTCATGCGGTTCATTTGGGAATCGGTGGAAGCACTCATTGCAAGGATAACATCCCTGACTTTTACATCCTTCTGAATCGCTCCTGCAGTTCCCACACGAATCAGCTTCTGGACATTATAGCTATTCATCAATTCATTCACGTAAATCGAAATGGATGGGACACCCATGCCTGTACCTTGTACAGAAATTCGTTTCCCTTTATATGTCCCTGTATATCCAAACATGTTACGGACTTCATTATAAAGTTTAGCATCCTCTAAAAATGTTTCAGCAATATATTTTGCACGCAACGGGTCCCCAGGAAGTAAGACCGTTTCCGCAATTTCATTTTCTTTTGCACCAATATGTACGCTCATACGACTATGTCCTCCTTAACTTGTGGTTGAAATGATATTCAAAAACTACTATACCATATCAACCACAAGTTAGGAAAATCCAACCTTATCCTAGAACTTGAAAAAGATAAGGAAACTGGAAGTCATGAAAAGACTTTGACACCCTTCCTTTAAACCGCAACAAAACGGCGGAGGACCGCCGTCTTTTTTTTAAGGTTAATAAAATTAAGGGATAGGAAGCTGTTAACCGTCTTATGACAGGTTACTCATCGACTTCTTCATCAATTATGCACTTTTCAAGAAGATATTCGAATGTGATGTCAGCAAGATCTTCAACTTCAGCTTCTGTTGGAAGATAGCCCCGTCTTATCAATTCTTGAAAAAAGAATTCCGCTATCTCTTCTGTATCAATAAAAACCTCAATTTCTCGCAAATCATCGCCCCCTTATTTAAAGGTCTATGAATGTGTAGAGACAAATATACCAGTAAGGCATCCCATTATGGAAAATCATTTGAAGGGCCTATATTTATCATGATCCATCCGTGTTCAATTTGAATGGAAGCTTCTATAGGGAATTTGGAAATTGTTCCTTTAAAAATTCAGGATACCTTTCACTTCGTTTGCTTCTTTTTATGATCTGGATAAATTTCCTCTGCCGCCTTTTCAATTTTAGCAAGGGCGATCTTCATGATGTGGCGATATTCATCATCGCCAAAATGTTCGTAGAGCTTACAATAATCATTATATAAATCCAACAGTCCATCAATCATTTCCTTTTTTTCATTTTTTGTCATTGTCATTTCTCGCTCACCTTTACCAGGGTTGTTTTGTTTAGCAATGATAGCAAGCTCATTTTTCTTTTTAGGAAGTAGCAGACCCAACTTTTTAATGATTCCATCTGCACGTTTAGCATCGGCTATCAAAGTCAGTTCTTCCTCATGCGCTTCAAGCCATTCACCATCAGAGATTCTGGATAACTCATAGATTACATCCTCCCAGGCATTTTCCTTATAGCGCCAAATTTCCGTTCGATAGCCGATAATCTTGAAATAATCCTGTTCATACCCATCCACCTGGACCAAGTCACCTAATAAAAATTTATATTCAATATCTATTTGTTCTTTTTGATAAAGGATTTCACCTTCATATTCATTTATCGATTGCAATGTTTTTTCGATATAAAGACCTTCACTATAGTTCACTTCATACACATAAGCACCATCGAGAAATTTTACATCGGTTATATTCCCGACTGTCCCATACATTGTTATTACGACTGTATCGCCTAATTTAAATTTCGGCTGTTTTTTTTTGCCCATAAGAGACATCCCCCAATATGGTCCTTATCGTTTGATTAGTAAATTATATGCACAAACAAACATGGAGGTTAATGGAAAAGAGAGGGCATTTTGCTCATTTAGCTAAGGAACCGGCCCATTTATTAAATGGCACTAAAGCCAAAAACCGCCTCATTTAATGAGACGGTTCGCAGTGGGAATGATGAGCGTCACTTTCGTTCCTTCGTCGTGGACGCTTTCAATTTGGAATTTCCCTTTTAATTCCTCCATTATCTGAATGCACGTCGCCACACCTAATCCGTTTCCATCCGGTTTAGTGGTATAAAAGGGCATGCCGATATTTTTTAAATTTTCGGGACTGATGCCTTTCCCATCATCGCTGATCACTAATCTTACATAATGGGACACGGAAGTATGATGCAATTCAATCTGCCCCCTAGCTTCGATGGCTTCACAAGAATTATTCAAGACATTCAAGAGAACCTGTCTTAACCGGTTCCTGTCTGAATAAACAACGACAGAGTGTGTCACTCCATTAATTAGTCTTACATGAGAACTCGGAATTGAAGGGATATAGGTATCTATTATTTCTTCAAGGAAATCCTTTAAATCGATTTTCTCCCATTCCAGCTGATGCGGTTTTGCCAAATCAAGAAGTTGTGTCACGAATACATTAACCCGGTCCACTTCATGAAGCATGACATCACTATATTTTTCTATTAATGTTTTATCATGATCCTGGCTCTTCAATAATTGGAAAAAGCCCTTTATCGTCGTTAGTGGGTTCCTGATTTCATGTGCGACACCGGCAGCAAGCTGGCCGACATATTTCAATTTTTCAGTTCGGACGATTTCCTTCTCACGATCTTCTATCGTTTCCATCATTCTTAGAAAGGCAAGGTTCAATTTTTCCATTTCCTCGAAGCTTCTTTTATCGGAAATGATGAATTCCTTTCCTCCAATGAAATCCTCTGTCGCTTCGACAAGTTCTTGAACTGGCCGTACAAGGGTCTTTGTTAGTAAATAGACAGCCAGAATGATAGAAACAAAAACGATGCTGTAGATTGTCAGATACCGTGTTAAAAGGTCATTCAAAGGCTGAAACACTTGTTTCTTATCTGCACCCACAACAACAAACCATTTATTCTCCGTTTTTGCAATCGTATGGACAGGCTGGATGGAATATATCTTTTCCCCGTTCTCTGCGCTGTACAATTCATCCGATAACGAAGCTTCCATCAGCTTACCTTTCGTTAATCCCATTTCTTTCAAGGCAGAAGCCTGCATGACTCCATGTGGGTCTTTTTTCGAAATCATGATGCCTTCTTGATTGATCATGAAAAAGTTCACTGGGTATTTATCGCTAATTTCGTTAGCCTTTTTCTCCATCAGCTCCCAAAGTCCTTCCAATCGGAAAGCTGGAGATACGACACCCATCATTTTCCCTGCATTATCATATACCGGAGCACTCAGAGCTATTATCGGTTCTGGGTATGCCCGGGTTTTATAAATGTCAGAAAGGAATTCATGACCTTCTATGGCCTCTTTGAACCATATCCTCTGCGCGAGGTTGTCCCCGATCATTTTATTGGATGTATCTGCAATGACATTGCCTTCCATATCCAAATGCAAGACACCGTAATAATTTCCTTTTGCATCGATAAACCTTTTTAGTTCCTCTGACTTCTCTTCTTTTGAATGGCCAGGATTGTTGATTACCGAATTTGCGCTCATTAACTTCACATCACTGATCCGTTCGTTCAAATAGCTATATGTTTCATTTACAATATTCAGTGAACCCGCATTCAGGGCATTTTTTGCTTCCTTCTCAAGCAGGGACCGTTGTGATCCATAGGATATGATCCCCAATATCAGAAGAGGAACACTTGCAATAAGTAATGAATAAAGCAAAATTCGGGTTTGAAGGCTTTTAAGCATCCTTCCGATCCTCCCCTATTCCTGATCTCCTAATAAGAGCCCTTCTTCTATTTGGACATACTGTTCCCAAGCTTGATCGAATAGTGACATACTATCGAGATAGTCTGCATTCAATTCTAAATAACTGCTCAGTTCATTATAATCAGTCGATTGTTTTGGGAAGCCATGATCCTCATAGGCATGATTGGCAAATTTAGTGATTGCATCAATTTCCTTTGGTTGTCGAAATTTCATTAAATATAAATAAAATGGTCTCATGATGTTGAGCCCCCCTAAAATAACTATGATTTCTGCTTTAATATATCGGAAACTTCCGCTTCCGTCCACTTTTTTAAATAGAATTTGGTCTATTCTTACCCACTTTATAGAAATCCACGATTTTTCAACAAAAAATGCATTCATTTTCTTACGGAATTACACTTAAATATCGCACTCCCTTCCATATTAATCCCCATCCTTTTAAGATGGAAAATCTTTTTTTATACTTTTTTCATGAAGAAAGGAACGAAGTGCTTAATTCTTGCTTAACCCAATCTTTCAATCAAATGCACTTCAAAAACCTTATTATTTTCATTATCTGAAAAGGAAAATCCCCTTCATCTAAGATGGAAATAGTGGTTTGCACTAATTCTGTCCAAATGAGGGGATTTATACATTCATATATGGAAACGTACATGCATCCAGCCGCTAAAAGTCAAAGTAATTACGTTTCAATAGCCTCTTCATGTTCATTAGCTCACTGTACGTCGTTTGTTTTTCAAGCTGTTTAGTATCAATTAAAAATAGTTGATTTTCAATTTCCTTCACTATTTCATCACTTTGAAAAAATGCATCGCAACTCCCACAATGAGATGAAGGGGTCTCCGTAATTTCAACTGCCCTCGTACCATCCGGCAGTTCCCAATACACAGTTCCATTCACTGATGCAAGCTTCCCTTTCTCACACCATGGACACGTCTCCATGCTATTCATCTCCCTTAGGCGTGCTCTTTTTTTGCTGTGCCTGGAATTTCTTTTCTTTTAACAGATCCCGCTTTTCACGTTGGTTTTTCAATGAAGCATGCTCTGGGTTAGTCACGTAATTTTCCCGTCGATTCATTCGCTTCAGTCCCTCAGGCACTAAATTGAATTGCTTGTCGGTCATTAAACCAGATACACCTATATCTGATTGTTTTTCTTCCATATCAGGATATACCCCTTTGAAGTACTCATCTGCAAGTCCTGGTGTATATTGCTCAGGTTCGGGATATGTGGTTATCACACCTTCAAAATTGCGCAGCACCGTTTTGGTTGGAGATTGTGAAAGGATATAGTTCGGCTGAAGCGTGATTTTCCCTCCCCCTCCAGGAGCATCGACGACGAAGGTAGGAACAGCATACCCGGATGTATGGCCTCGGAGCCCTTCGATGATTTCAATGCCTTTTGAAATGGGAGCCCTGAAGTGACCGATGCCTTCCGACAGATCGCACTGATAAATATAGTAAGGGCGGACACGAATCTTAACAAGGTCATGCATCAGCTTTTTCATGATTGCGACACTGTCATTGATCCCCGCTAAAATAACTGCCTGGTTGCCCACAGGTACACCTGCATCGGCAAGCATCTCACATGCCTTCTTTGACTCCTCGGTAATTTCTATCGAGGTATTGAAATGAGTATTCAGCCAAACCGGATGATATTTTTTTAAAATGGCACATAAATTTTCAGTGATTCTTTGAGGAAAAACAACAGGAGCGCGCGTACCTATCCTGATTATCTCAACATGAGGAATTTCCCTTAAGTTTTTGAGGATATATTCAAGGATCGTATCATTGATCAATAATCCGTCCCCGCCTGAAATAAGGACATCCCGAACTGCCGGTGTGTCACGTATATAACCGATTGCAGCGTCCAATTGTTTTTTGGGCACGCCCATGCCAATTTGTCCTGAAAAGCGTCTCCTCGTACAATAACGGCAGTACATGGAGCATTGATTCGTCACCAAAAAAAGAACGCGGTCCGGATATCTATGGGTCAGTCCCGGCACTGGGGAGTCCTCATCCTCATGAAGGGGGTCTTCCATGTCATATTTGGTTTTATGCATTTCTTCCGAGATTGGGACCGATTGCATTCTGATTGGACACCTTGGGTCATCTTTATTCATTAACGAAGCATAGTATGGGGTGATATTCAATGGAATGGTTTTTGTGGAAATCCTCACACCTTCCTCTTCATCCGGAGTCAGGTTTATCACTTTCTTCAAATCATCAACAGTCCGGATCGTATTCGTAAGCTGCCACAGCCAGTTGTTCCATTGTTCTTCGGTTACATCTTTCCATAGCTCTATATCTTTCCAATTGCGATCTGGCTTATATAAGTCAAATAACATGGTTATACCTCCTGAGTTATGATAGTAGTATTAAATGCAAGAAGGGTGCCAAAATGACCCAATAATTCGAAGGCCCATAAAAAAAACCGGATTGCAGGCTGCATCCGGATTTTTTCCATTCAAATATGCTTTTTAATTTTATATTGCAAGGTCTGCCTTGGAATTTGCAATAGCTTCGATGCCTGAAAAACGTTACCGTTCGTTTGAAGAAGGGCCTCGGTAATCAACTTTGTTTCCATTTCAAGCATGGCCTCACGAAGCGGAAGTATTTTTTCAGTCGGGGTGCGCTTTTTTAAAGACTGGGGCAAATCTGCAAGGTTCAAAACATCATTCTCCGTATGGTTCATCATGAATTCTACGGTATGTTTAAGCTCCCTTACATTTCCAGGCCAATGATATTCCCGAAAAAAAACCTTTGTCTGCTCATCCATGCCTTTTATGGTTAATTCTAATTTACTGTTAAATATTGATATGAAATGTTCAGTAAGAAGCTCTATATCATCAATCCGCTCCCTTAGCGGAGGCAGCTCGTAGCTCAATACGTTCAATCGGTAAAATAAATCGGGCCTTAACCTGTTATCCGATACCGCCTTTTTCGGATCTATATTCATCGCTGCCATGATCCTCACATCCACCTGTACACTCTTTGTACCTCCTATCCTTCTTATGAACCCATCTTCGAGCACACGCAGAAGCTTTGCCTGCAAGTCAATCGGCATCGATTGCAATTCATCCAAAAACAAGGTTCCTCCATTGGCCAATTCAAACAGTCCCTGGCGTTCCACAGCACCAGTGTAGCTTCCTTTAGCCGTACCGAATAGAAGCGATTCCAATAAATTTTCTGGTAAGGCCGCACAATTTTGCGCGATGAATGGTTCTTTACTGCGGCTCGAACCCTGGTGTATGCTTTGAACAAAAAGCTCTTTTCCTACACCGCTTTCCCCATAAACCAACACCGATGAGGAGGAGCGGGCAGCCTTTTTCCCTTGTGAGATCAGACCTTTAAATCCAGCATCAATAGTCAGGATTTCAGTGAAAGAATATAATCCATCGGTTCCGGGCATTTTCCTTTCAGGACTTTTGATCGTCTTGAGCGAGCTTTCCAGGTCTGCTAGCCTTTCAGATAATTGCTTCAAGCTTGAATAATCCTTGGCAATCTCGATAGCACCTATCATAAACCCTTCTACATATATGGGGAGCGTCGTGTTTAACGTCTCAATGATTCGCCCATGTGCATTTACATACGATTGGCTATAGTTGTAGATTGGTTTTTCAGATTTAATGACTCTCAGCAATGTCGATGATTTGTGATTCAAAGAAGGGAAGGCTTCAAGCAAAGGTTTCCCAAGCACCTCACTTCTTTTCATCCCATCATGATTGGCCGCCACTTCGTTATAAAAGATGGTCTGTCCTTTTGGATCTATCACATGAATGCCTTCATCAATGGTTTCTAATATTGCTTCCAATACTTCACTTGTATTAAAAAATTCACTTGGCAAGATATCCCTCCTCAAGACCTTCTTGCTAGATGTATATGAGGAAATGCCAAAAACTTGTCATGTACCGCCTAAAATTGAGCATTCAAGTGAAATTTTTCACCCAAAGGTTCATGTCTTCCAGTTTATCGAAGATGTAACAGTTATTGGCCAAACGTCCGCGGTACGAGTATCCATGCTGATGCAATGCAGCATTCATGCCGAATGAGAGCGACCTGGCAATCGAATAAATACAATAAATTTCATGAGAGATAAGATATTCTTCAAGCGCGGAAATCAAGTGTTTCATCAAGCCGTACTGCCGGTGTTCCGGCAATGTCGCACAATCGGTGATTTCTGCGTTATGGTAAAAGGAATCAATTTCTGCTGAAGCAGCACTGACAATCCTGTCTTCATGGACATAAATATAAAAAACCGTTCCCCTTTCCATGCACTTTTTCACATATACCGGATCATTCATCGGCGTGGGATACACTTCAAAAACCTCCCCATACAATTGGGCCAGCTGAGGTGCATCGGTAACTTCCGCTTTACGGCCTTGATAGGCTGACGGCGGATTATCTAAACCGGATTTTATCGGCAGCCTCTGAACATCGGTAAGGATTTGATCTTCCTTTACCCATTCTGCACTGTTGCGCCTTGCATTCCGGTTATATTTAACAAGGAAGAAACAATCGCTTCCCAAAAAGAATTTGTCGATGCTTCCTTCATATAGAAAGCCCTGAGCAAGCAATGCCAAAACGTTTTCCTTTCGTGACTTGAAGATGATTTTTTCTGCTGAAATGTCTTTAGCCACCCTTAAAGATTCCTCCACGCATTCTTGAAAATGACCTAAATAATCATCAATCCTGATTCGCTTATTAAAATGGTCAATCGTAATATGTATGGTGCACCTTGGCTTTTGAATCCTTTTTTCAGTGATTCCAGCCTCCATTTGTCCCGCTCCCTTCAAAACTTCGAAATTGTTGCGAAAGGCCTGACCCTTCCTGGAATCAGACCTCCGGAAAAATGATTATTCCAGGTCCACCCCACACCATTCAATAATGGTCAATGCAATGATTTCCGCAACCTCCATCATTTTATCCACCTCTATATATTCGTTCGAATCATGGGCCATCTTCGTTTCCCCTGGTCCAAACACAACTACGGGGGTAGAGCCAACCGATGAAAGATACCCTCCGTCCGTCGCCCAAGGGGACGCTTCGACAAGCGGTTCCTCCCCTACCACTTTTTCATAATTAGTGCCAATTGTCTTCATGAGCGGATGTTCTATTTCGAGATTGCCAGGCAGCCATCTGGCCCCAAACCATTCTAATTCAATCGGTTTTTCTTTAAACCATGCATCACTCTCATTTAAAGCATCTATTCGCTCCATCAGCGATTTTTGTGCTTCTTCCATGGTTTCTGTCGGGGCGATGCCGAATCTACCTTCCAGAACGGCTGTATCCGGCACGGAGGAAGGCCAATTCCCGCTTTGAATGCTACCTATGTTGATTGGAATGGGGATAGGTACATTTTTATAGAGTGAATGACGAAGTGACTCATTCCGTTCTTTTTCGAGCATCTTGATTTCTTTCATTACACTAACCGCTTTATCTATTGCACTGACTCCTTCATACCTAGTGCCCCCATGTGCAGACTTGCCTTTTATTTTCAGTCGAAACCACATCGAACCTTGCTGTAAAGGGAATAGTTTCATATTTGTAGGCTCCGGAATGATTGCACCATCAGCTTTGTACCCCCGTATGACTGCCGCAAGTGTGCCGGCACCACCGCTTTCCTCTTCAATCACACTCTGGAATAGCACATCGCCCTTCAATTTGATTCCGGATTCGACGATCGCTTCAATGGCCAGCAATAAAGATACATTTCCGCCTTTCATGTCCGTCGTTCCCCGCCCGAAGACTTTCCCGTCCATTAACTTGCCGCTATAGGGTTCATCGTGCCATGCTGCAAGATCTCCTTCAGGAACTACATCAATATGTCCGTTTAAAATAAGGGATTTCCCCTGGCCCGTTCCTCTTTTAATAGCCACAAGATTCGGATTTCCTTTAAAGTCCCGGCGGTCGCAATAAAAATGGGGATGTTTTCTTAATTGTTCATCCCCGATTTCCCAAAGATCTATTTCTAGACCAAGTTGTCTGCACTTCTCGACCACTATGGCTTGTGCACTTCCTTCTTGCCCCCTTTTGCTCGGTTCCTGAACCAGTTTTTGCAAAAGCTGAACCCCATTCATCCGATGTTCATTCAACCATGTTTTTATTTTTTCCTCATACATATCCATTCTCCTCTCTCATTCTTTTAAAATATGGATGTTTTCAGAGACGGTAAACGAGGCTTCGGTCCGATTCCTGATTTCCTGAATGCTGGATGTATCAAATACATCAGTTAAAAGGAGGCCCCCCGAAGTTATGGAAAACACGCCTAATTCGGTGATGATCATATGTACGCATTTCTTGGCAGTTAACGGTAACGTACATTTTTTGACTAATTTAGACATGCCCGTTTTATCGTTATGTTCCATCAAGACAATGACCTTTTTGGCCTTTGCCGCCAGCTCCATGGCACCGCCCATGCCTGGCACCCGCTTTCCCGGGACAATCCAATTAGCGAGATCCCCCGCTTGACTTACTTGAAGGGCTCCTAGAATCGTGATATCCACCCTGCCACGCCGTATCATCCCAAATGCAACAGTACTGTCGCAGTAGGAAGCCCCGGCTCTAATGGTAATCGGCAGTCCGCCTGCATTGCAAAGATGCGCATCTTCCTTCCCCGTTTCAGGAGTACTGCCAATTCCCACAAGGCCATTTTCCGCATGAAACATAACTTTATGGTCATTCAAAAGATGATTCGGTACAAGTGATGGAATGCCAATTCCCAAATTGACCAGCATCCCATCGCTTATTTCTGCTGCTGCCCGTTTCGCTATTCTATTTCTATCTTCTGTTCCCAAACCCATTTCCAATCGACTCCTTTTGATGGAATGATATAATCCACAAAGGCACCCGGAACAATGATGTCCTCTGGATCCAAAGAGCCAAGCGGAACGATTTGCATGGCTTCGACTATAGTGATTTGTCCAGCTGCAGCAACGATTGGATTCGTGTTCCGGGCGCTTTTATCAAATATAAGATTTCCATAAGGATCTGCCATTTCTGCGTAAACAATGGCGATATCTGCAGTTAATGCCGGTTCCACCAGATAATTTTTCTTACCTAGCTTTACGGTTTGCTTGCCGTCCCGGACGATATCGGCCTCAATTCCAATATCGGTCAATATACCGCCTAGCCCCATCCCTCCAGCCCGTATACGTTCGACAAGTGTCCCTTGCGGAGAGAACTCCACTTCGAGTTCTCCATTGTTCATTAATAGTCCTGCATTTGGATTGGAACCGATATGGGAAACGATGATCTTTTTCGCTCGGCGTTGCGTGACCAGTTTTCCGATTCCGATATCGGGGAAACCTGTATCGTTACCAATCAAGGTTAAATCCTTAATGCCTGATGCCAAAATCAGATTGATCAATCCAGGAGGCGACCCTATGCCACCGAATCCCCCATACATGATGGACTGATTATCTTTAAAGTGATGGCGCACATCCTCCAAACTACAAATCTTCCTGAATGTATTTTCCACCACTATGACTCACTTCCTTGTTGTGATGAACGTTTACCTATCGATTCATTGAATTGTCTAAAAGTTATATCGACCCTCATTAACAATTCAGCACACTCCTCTTCCGATATCGTTAACGGAGGGGAGATGATGATGGCTGCCCCGGTTACACCATCAAGACCTGCTGCGGCGGGATAAAGAAGTATTCCATTTCCCATCCCCAATTCAATGATTTCATTTGTCACGTCTGCCTCCTTCGGAAATGGGGCCGATGTTGCTTTATCCTGGACAAATTCGATGCCAATCAATAAACCTTTCCCGCGTATATCACCGATAAAGGAATACTTCCCTGCCAAATTTTTTAGGCCCCTAATCAGGTAATTCCCTCTGTCGGCCGATTTTTCGACAAGATCATTCCTTTCGACATATTCCAAAACGGCCAAAGATACCGCACACGATAACGGATTAGCACTAAGCGTATGGCCTCCTATAATTGATTTCGAGCCTTTCATTATGGGCTCCATCACGTTTTTGGTCATTACTGCGGCTGCTATTGGGGTATATCCTCCACTCATACCTTTACCAAATGTTACGATATCAGGTTCCACATCCCAATATTCGGAAGCAAGCATCTTACCGGTACGTCCAAAGCCGGTCATTACTTCATCCGCAATGAATAAAATATCATTCTCTTCGCATATTTTCTTGAGTTTTCGATAATAACCATCAGGAGGAACGATGGCCCCTCCTGCAGCGCCGATAACAGGTTCAGCAATGAATGCAGCTATATTTTCACTGCCAATACGCCGGATTGACGCTTCCAATTCCGAAGCACAGGCCATTCCGCACGAATGTGAATCAAGTTGAAGTGGACATCGGTAACAATATGGAGGAGATACAGAAGGATATGATTCAAGCAAAGGAGTAAATCGTTCCCGGCGAATCGGATGTCCGGACATTGAAAGAGCCCCCATCGTGATGCCATGGTAGCTCATCCATCTCGATATGATTTTTTGTTTCTTAGGCTTCCCTTTTTCCTGCCAATGCTGAATGGCAATTTTCAATGCCGTTTCAGTCGCTTCGGAGCCGCTGTTTACAAAAAAGCTGTATGTTAGCTCCCCTTTGGTCAATTCTGCAATTTTTCCGGCAAGTTTCTCTGCAGCATCGCTGGTGAATTGGGAACGATACACGAATGAAACCTGCTTAGCCTGTTTGACCATCGCCTCAATGACCTCCTGGACTCCATGGCCAATATTGGCTGTAACAGCACCGGAAGAAGCATCTAGGTAATCCTTTCCATCTTTATCGTACAAAAAAACTCCCTGACCATGACTGATAGTCGGGTAGGCTCCTCCCAGGACCGGTTTGATCAATGAAGACTGCTCCATAAGCCTGCACACTCCTTCTCTTTAAAAACAAATGCAATATAATAAAGTGTATGTCCAGGTGAAGGCAATCTTGCTAAAGAAATTGCCCTAGGCATGTAATCGGATAAGTTTCTTGGTTTCATGGGAGATCGTAAAAAAAGGCGACAAAAAAAGTGTATCCGCAAAAGATACACTTTTTTCTTACAATACGCTATTTAGTTTTTCTTCACGAATTGACTCCAAAAAGCTTTCATCCTTTAAAACAGCCAGCACATTTTTATAAAAAGCAGCTTTATCGATAACTGAAGTATGTACATATTCATACTCTTTTAAAGACGGATGACGCAAAACATTTTTCATGCAGGAATGACAAACTTTTTTAGTTCCTAACTTATAGTAGTTTAAGTTACTTGCATCCCCATTAGAAGTGTCTTCGTTACATACGAAACATGTATGGCTCACACGGCCTTTTTTATTATACTCGGCCAAAGCCCCTTCTAAACGAATGGATGCTGGAATTGTTAATAACACATAATCACCTTTTCTATTTTAAATCTCTTAGTATTATATCAGAAAAATAAAGAATTTGAACTATTAGACTCATATTCCCTAATAATGCTTGTAAAATAGGACAATTTCCAGGGCTTACAAGAGGAAAGACTCCTAAAATACACCAGAATGCAAAATATATTCATACATATCCCGAACAGATTAAGACACCGTCCACTTTTTGAACGGCGTCTACATAATGTGTCAGGAAAGGATCTGGATCGTCGCTTTTCCATTCTTCACCTTCATTACAGCTTTTGAACCAACCGGCACCGTTACAAATGGATGGACATGACCGAAGTTGGCATTTGCGATCACAGGTATGCCATTTATCTCCTTTTTGGAAGTGATGATTTCCTGCAAGGCATATTCAGTCATTCCGGAATCCTTTTGGAAACGGCCGATGACGATTCCTTTAATCCCACTTGCACCCGGCTGATGGAGCAAGGATTGTAAATCCCGGTCAAAACTGAATGGATGGCTTTCTTCGTCATCTTCTATGAAAAGGATGCTGTCCTTTAAAGATGGCATGAACTCTGTCCCTTGCAATAGATTGAGTGTACAAAGATTACCTCCAATGATTGTTCCTGCCGCTTCACCCTCCTGAATGACCATATATCCACCATTCGGGTGGAAAGTTCGGTCATCCTGTTCTAAATGCCAGGAATCATCACTCCACGTTTCACTTGGCTCAAGATAAAAGCCTTCACTTTCAATTACAGCCTTTTTAAAATATTCCATCGTATATTCCAGACCAGCCTTCATCCCGAACGTCGAGAAATGAGGACCTGAATATGTAGTTAAACCTGTTTTATTATAAATGGCCAATAAAATTGCGGTTATATCACTATAACCCATCAACACTTTTGGATTTTCCTTGATCAAATCATAGTCGATATATCGTAACAATTGGTTAGCGTTATACCCCCCGATGCTTGTAAAAATCCCCTTCACATTTGGATTCCTGAACGCCTCATGCAAATCCTCGATCCGGTCTTCGATCGAATTCGAGAAAAAGTCATCATGGAACAAAGCCGTTTCACCATATGTCACTTTAAAACCAAGTTCAGTTAACCTTTCTTCTGCCAATCTGCGTTGTTCCCCTTTGACAATCGCCAAACTTCTTGAAGGAGCAATTACGCGAATTTCATCCCCTGCTTGTAAACGGGAAGGTTTCATATCTTTATCCCCCTAAATTAATTACATTCTGTCGTTATTTTAGCAGAAATGGTGAACAAAGAAAAACCCAGAACCTTCATGGTATTCTTTCACACAAGCTATTTTGATGCAGATTGGCCATGCCGGTATCTGGAATGGAATTAGGATTGGTTATGTATCGCCTGTCCACCTTGGATTTAACCTGCCTTTTCAGTCAACAACCATGGAACCTAAAAAGGTCCACCCACATTCCTAACATAAAGAAAAAACCAGCTTTATCAGCTGGTCTTTAGGTTATCGTATTAGCAGCAGAATGAAGCGCCGATGATAATCAATAGAATGAACAAGACAACGATTAATGCGAAGCCTGATCCAAATCCGCAGCAACCACCGCCACCGCCGCCGCCGTATCCACCGCCACCATAACCAAATCCTGGTCCTGCAACATTTCCACCATATCCGTACATTAAGTTTCACTCCTTTTAGAATTCTTATTTCTCTTTACACCTTACCATATGTCAATACGCCCGCCTTGGTCTGTGCATTTGCCCATTTTTCTGGATTTAAGAAAAAACTTCAAGCAACACCATCTTCACCTGTAATCATTCAATGGCTGAATTACCGCGACTAACCATGAAAAATGTCAAAAAAACATTTCATACTTATTGTGTTACGTTAAAATTGGGATATAATAAGGAAAAAAGAATTCTTAGCCTCTTTAAGCTATCTCATACCTACATGGATACATAAAAGGCAATACGGGGGAACATAATTGAAAACGAACGCAAAATCCTTCATCCCTTTCGCTGCAATCGCCACGATCCTTCTAATCAGCTATATCCTTCAAAAAGTCCCTAAAACATATGGATCAGATGATTCGATAAATGTTTATCAAAAATTCCAATCAGGCCAGCCCATTCAATATCTCGTCATTGGTGACAGTATCGGAAGAGGGTCGGGAGCTGAAAAGCCTAATCTAACATGGTTCAAACAGTTAGAAAATAAGATGAATGAAGCCAATGATATTTCTTTACACGGTGACTACGTGGTCCAAAGCGGAGCCACAGCTTTTGAAGGCCTATTCAAGCTTTCCCAAAAAAGGGAGCATGATCACAAAGATCTGATTTTCTTCGTTTTTGGTGAGAATGATCGCAAATATATGAACGTCGATGATTTTACCATGACATATGAAGCGTTAATGAGAAAGGCGAAACGTCTCCACCCTAATGCTGAATTATTCACAATAACAGAGAGTTCCTTGAAATATGAGGAATTTGCGTCAGCCATCGGACTTTTATCCAAACAATACGGTGCAACCAATGTGGATATGCGACCCATATTCAAAGATTCAGGATATACGGAAAAACAGCTGACAAGAGATTTGATTCATCCAAATGGGCTGGGTTATAAATTATATGCTGATGCAATTTATGAACGGTTCCTGGATAACTTCAAACGGGAAAAGGCTGTAGCAGGCCTTCCATCTAAGCTGCATGACCGTTCTGAATTTGAATTATCGGAAATTGACCACTATGGAAAAATGAGCGGTTTCCGTCCAAGGGGTGGCTATTACACTAGCAGTGAAAAGGGCAGTGTGATTGAATATACCTTCAATGGAAGTATGCTTGGTGTTAAACTGCTTAGAAGTCCTGATGGCGGGGAAGTGAATGTATGGATCGACGGAAATGAAATCACGACTTTGAATACGTGGTGGCCATTTGCCCGTGAAAGATATTTATTTATCACAAATGGGCTCCGTCCCGGTTCACATACTGTCCGTTTTGAGGTGACTGGCAGGACTAAAGCAATGGAACTTACCACCATTCCATATGTCCGGATCGCATCAATCATCACAGATTGAATACTACCCAATAAATAACCCCCTATCATTAGCTGATAGGGGGTTTTGCATTCAATCAAACAGCTTTTTGTACTCTCCGTATCCTTCTTTTTCAAGATCTTGGAGCGGGATGAACCTTAATGATGCAGAATTGATGCAATAGCGTAATCCCGACGGTCCCGGCCCATCATTGAAAACATGACCCAGATGAGAATCGGCAGTTTTTGAGCGGACTTCTATCCTTCTCATACCATAACTCGTATCGAGGTTTTCCACTACTTCCTCTTCTTTAAGCGGTTTAGTGAAGCTTGGCCAACCACAGCCTGAATCGAACTTTTCCTTTGAAGTGAAAAGAGGATTTCCTGAAACGATATCCACATATAATCCTTCCTCCTTCAAGTTCCAATATTCATTGTTAAAGGCTGGTTCCGTTCCATTATTTTGTGTGACTTCATATTGAATCGGAGTGAGTTTCTGTTTTAATTCTTCTTTACTTTTCATTTTTTTCCCCCCAGTGATGTTGTATAAATGCTTTCCGTCCTGAACCAATCGAATATCTTTCATAATGCTCAGGTTGCTTTTTATAATAATGCTGGTGGTAAGTCTCGGCTGGATAAAACGTTTTGGCTGGTATAATCGGCGTTACGATCGGTCCTGAAAATTTCCCGCTTGCCTGCAGCTTAGCCTTGGATGCTTCTGCTATTGCACGTTGGTTTTCGTCATGATAAAAAATGGCCGTTTGATAAGAACTTCCCCGGTCATAAAATTGCCCGCCAGCATCTGTCGGATCAATTTGCTGCCAGAATAACCCGATTATCTCCTCATATGGATATACGCTTGGATCAAAGGTGATTTGAACTGCTTCATAATGGCCAGTCGTTTCGGAGCAAACTTCTTTGTACGTAGGGTTTTCCGTAGTCCCGCCCGTATAGCCAGAGATAACGGATTCGATGCCAGGCTGTTCATCGAATGGTTTCACCATGCACCAGAAACATCCGCCTGCGAATGTTGCCTTCTCTAATTGCTTTGTCAAATGAAAATCCTCCTTTTTTACAAACAATCCATTGAATGAATTTTAACGCTTTTATATGACCCTGTAAAATAATATGCCGATCGACCCTTTTCACGAAAAATCGTCCCTACTCTTTTTAAACGGGAGACACACGCCCAAGCATGACAACATATGATATGAACATACTGGAAAAATGAGAGGTGTTGGAAATGAGCGATAAACAATCATATTCACAAAAATCGGTAACATATGATTTACTATCGTCTTATTACAAAAACAGCGATCCGCAATTACATGATTATTATTTCCATAAGCATTTGAAAAGTCTCGAAAAATCAACACAACAATTGAGATATGAACAAATGAGTGTACTACCGCCTGCACAAGTACGCTTTTTACATGCTGCCCCAACAGCTCCATCATTTGATGTTTATGTAAATGAAATGCCTATCCTTAAAAATTTCTCATATAAAGAGAACAATGGTTATTTACCACTCCCCGCTGGCAAGTACCCATTGGAAATATACAGCAGGGGACAAAGCGCCTTACCTCTTTTAAGCTGTAAAGTGACACTTGAAAGCGGGACTTTCTATACCATTGCTGTTGCATCTGCCCTGGCTAATGAATCATTGAACATGTTATCTTTCGAAGATAATCCATTTGTTCCTCCAAATGAAGCAAAGGTACGATTCATTCAGCTTTCACATGATTTACTCTCGGTGGATATTGCCGTCAAAGATGGAGATGTCGTTTTTGATCAACTTCATTTCAGGAAAGCAAGCGAATATCTTAATATACATCCCATGATAGTAGACTTCGAAGTGAGGATAGCTGGGACAAAAGAGATCGCACTCCCTTTGCCAAACAAAGCCTTCCAAGTCAATACTCCTACAACCATTTATTTAATTGGTTCGAATCGGCAGACATCCTCACTAGAAACCTTAACACTATCTCCATAAATGGATAAAAAACCAGGATGCATCGATCCTGGTTTTTTATCCATCTATTCACTATCACTGTAATGATGATGGGATGGTCAATAAAAATGAAATATCATCATTTTTCAGGTCGAATTCATTCGCCTTAACCCTAATATCGCTTTTCAGTTCCATATCCTGTAATGACACATAAATACTTTCATCATTGGGACTGATGCTAACCCAATCCGGCATATTATAACGCTCATTTATTAAATTCATTACATATGAAACAGGAAGGTTCATTTTACCGACTGCAATTGATTTTTGCTTCAGGATCAAATCCCCATTCTTTTGGGCAATTGGTTCAAAAGTCAATTTCATTTCCACTTCACGGTTGAAAAATGGCATTGTTCCATATAATTCGACTTCATCCGTTAAATACACTTCGTAGTGAATGGATCCCGTCAACCCCTCTTTATCCAGATACTGGTTGATTAATCTTGTCAAATCTTCCCGATTCGTATGAATTTGAAATTGGATATCTTCTTCATGGCTTACTTTGGGTATCAGATCTTTATCTTTAGTCGGCAGATTAACTAAAATCGTTACAAACAGGATGACCAGGATGTTTAGGGCTAATAGGGAAATAAACAAAGTCTTCCATTTGACATTTGTCATTCTTGGTCATCATCTCCTTTGGCACTCGCTTCCAATGTGTCCTTTCCGATAGTGGTAATATCCATATCATTATAGATTCTTGTTGCGATTAATTCATACCCGCGGTCATTTGGGTGAAAATAATCCTCGGCATACAGCAAATCTTCTTCGGAATTCTCGAAAATGTCTGCTATTTCAATAAAATAGGCTGAATCATATTCTTCAATGATCTCTTTTCCGCTTTCATTCCAATCATTCATGATCATATCAAGTTCATAAAAATCTCCGAACCATTTGGAAAATGGATTATAGACGCCTACAAGGTAAATTTGCGCAGATTCATTTTCGGAACGAACCTTATCAAGTATCTGCCTTAATCTTTTTTCATACCCTATTTTTGCCGAATCAAACTGATTCAGTTCCAAGTTGGAGAAATTCTGTTTAAAGACCTTCATGATATCATTTCCACCGATTGTGACGACAATCGAGTCAGCTTGCTTTATGTCTTCTTTAATCCTAGTCTTATCCAGTCTTTTCAATAGTTGGTCGGTCCTATTTCCACGTATGCCATGATTAATCATCTCAACTGAAGTAATCGATGGTTCTTTTTCCAGCTTATTTTGTAAATAAGGCAGATACCCGCCATTATCTTTACTATCACCGACACCTTGAGTCAAGGAGTCGCCAATCGATACGATTTTCACAGGGTCCGGAAAAAAGCTGGCAGGAATGGTTTCCTTTTTACTCAGCTCAACTATGCTTTTCTGCTGAACAGATGGCTGATTTGAGGCTGTTTCACTTTGACTGCAGCCTGAAATCCAAACTAGGCATATGAAAAGACAGGTGATTTTGTATCTCATGACCCTCACCTTCCTACCCATATATTATATCATGCAGAAAACGAAAGATTGCAAACAATATACTTCATTGTACTTCCAGAATTGAGCATTCCTTACTATACAATATGAAAAATGCAGTGAATTAAAGCTAGTCCTATAAAAATTAGCATGTACTGAGCATGTAAAATCATTCTTCACCACTGCTGTTTCTTCATAAAATTATTGCTCATTTTCAGCATCTTTAAAACTACATTGAAATCATAATAAAGATGGATGAAAACAGAAAGAACAGGTCATTTAACCTGTTCAATAATTCTGTAAAATTTTAATATGCTTAATGATTTCATCAAAGGGAATATCCTGCAGGCCTGTATAATCCATGATGATCTTTCCTTCTTGATCAATCAGAAAAAAGCTGGTACCATGAATCACCTGATCTTCTGCTTCTGGCTTTTTGACTATCGTTTTAAAGTTATCCAATGCAAACTGCTCGATTTCTTCCTGTCCATAACCGGTCAGAAAGTGCCAGTTGCCGTAATCCACATTAAATTGGTCACCAAACTTTTTTAAAACATCAGGTTTGTCAATTTCCGGGTCCACGGAAAATGAAACGAACTCTACATCAGTAATACCTTCATCCTTCAATTGCTGATGCAGCTTCGTCATATTCGAAGTCATGGGGAGACAGACCGTCTCACAGCTAGTGAATATAAAATCCGCTACCCAAACCTTTCCTTTGAGATCGCTTTTTGAGAAAGGTTTACCCTCCTGATCGATGTAACTGAAATCTTCAAGATCCCAATTTTTGGCATCAGGTACACCATTGGAACCACATGCTGTCAACAGCAAAAAAATTGATGCTCCCATAGCTGCCATAAGCAATTGCAGCTTTCTCATCCCTACCCCGTCCTTTATGTATAAAATATTCTGTTACTTCATTTATTCTAACAGACCAATCGGAATGAGAACAGCAACTATTTCTACGAATTAAAGACAATTGTAAAAGTGACAAAACCGTCGCCAAACGCAGTTTCACATGGTTTATCCATATCAGTCCCAATAATACATGATTGCCATTGCGCCTTCACCCGTATGGGTACTTACGACGGCAGTCGTTGCTTCTATCTTTATGTCTTGATATCCTGTTAAGTCTGAAATGGCGTGGCGCACTTTATCGGCTATTTCAAGACCATTCGCATGGACAAAACCAATGCCTCTAATTTTTTTGCCTTGAGTATCTTCTTTGAATTTCTTGATGATGAACTTCACGACCTGTGACTGGCTCCTAGCTTTGGATACAGGATTCAGTACACCATCATCAAGAAGTGCAATCGGCTTTATGTGCAGCAATGAACCAATAAAAGCAGAAACTTTGCCAATTCTTCCACCCTTAACTAGGTTATCAAGTGTTTCTATGACAATGATTAAACTTGACTGCTTTTTAATATGTTCCAGTCGATCAATTATTTCAGCTACGGATTTCCCTTCCTTCGCCATCTTCGCTGCCTCGATCACCTGGAATGACATCGCTTTTGAAATGAATTTCGAATCAAGAACGGTAACCTTCGCTTCAGACATGCTTGCTGCGCTTTCCGCTGAGCGAACTGTACCGCTCATGCCACCTGTCATATGTATGGAAATAATCTCGCTGCCGTCTTTTCCTAGTTCATCATATACCTCCACAAAGGTACCTACGGCTGGTTGTGAGCTTTTTGGCAGTTCTTTTGACTGGTTCATTCTTTTCAGGAATTCTTCTTGTTCGATTTCAACCTTATCCAAAAAAGTCTCCCCATCTATAAAAATCGATAAAGGGACCATTGTTATATCATAAAATTCCAGTTCCTCTGGTGTCATATCTACTGTCGAGTCTGTTACTATCTTTACTTTATTCATCATTACACATCCCTAAATTAACATATCTATTGTATTATACCTATTCAAGGTACGCATTCAAACCAAAGGTCTTTTTTTATCAAGTGAAGTGATACTAGTCTTTTGAAATGTTCACACAAAAAAAGACCGTCCCATGAGCTAACCTGAACACATGCCGATTTATTAGATATTGCATGGCATTCGTGTCATCTCTTTTAACGGAGATGTTAGCTATGGAACAGTCCGCATTAAGCATTATTTAGTAAACTTCCAAAAAAAAGCTTGTTATAAACGGGCCATTTGAGTACGGATGCTAAATAATGCTTAAATGAGTAATTTTCTTTATGATCTTTATTGGCAAAAACCTTCTTTACAAATACTTCCAAACGCACGGTCAACATAAAAAAATTCGGATCACTAGGCAGTAAGACAGGTATTTCTGAAATTGTGACCTTATGTCCAAAACAATCTTTGAATTCCAAGCATTTGAACATCAAAATATCAATCCTCATTTTTCACCGATTGCTTACATTATACACAATAAATCCAAAAGTATAAATATTCAAATGTGTAAAAAAACAGACAAATCAGATTGACTTTCACAAAAAAAAAGACCCATAAAGGACAAAATGCCTTTATGGACCTCTTTTTATAAACCTTCCTCGTAGGTGCCTTCCCGCAAGCTTTCACGTTTCACCCTTCGTTTATAGACGACTTTAGATAAAGAAATACTGATTTCATATAATAACAGCAGCGGAACCATCACCATAAAGTCTGACATAAAGTCGGGCGGCGTAATCGATATCGCTATGACAACAAGTACAAAGTATGCATACTTCCTTAACTTTTGAAGCACATAAGGATTAATTATGCCAAGGGAGGTCAAAAACATGGTAACGACGGGAAGCTCGAATAAAACAGCAAAAGGTATCGTCATATTAAATACGAATGAAAAGTACTTATCCGCTGTAAAACTGGTTATGAACATCCCATCGCCCAATTCAATCAAAAATTGAAGAATGGTCGGGAAGATGACAAAATAACCGAAAGCAAGCCCTCCGATAAAAAGCAGGAAAAGTGCCGGAATATAGGCAAGGGTCGCCCTTACTTCATTTGGCATCAAAGCGGGTTTAACGAATAACCAGATTTGCAGGGCAATTACCGGTATCGTTGCCGCAATGGCTACGACACCTGCAAGCATAAAGTAAATCCAGATAATATCGCTCGGTCCCAATACCATCAGTTCAAAATCGAGATCTTTCACGAACCAATTATAAATCTCCTCAACATAAATAAAACTGGCGATAAAAAAGATGA
Organism: Peribacillus sp. NPDC055009; assembly: GCF_053608705.1. NCBI lineage: Bacteria > Bacillati > Bacillota > Bacilli > Caryophanales > Bacillaceae > Peribacillus > Peribacillus sp. NPDC055009. The sequence goes on from NZ_JBSGVZ010000018.1 coordinate 67,284, forward strand.
CAAAAGCAACAGCTGTAATGATGAGCCGTTTTCTCAATTCATCGAGATGATCGATGATATTTAATTCTTTATCTTCCAAAGTTGATCACGCCTTCATCTGAAAATCCGTATCTTTGTTCCAGCATAAAGGCGCAAGACGGTTGCATCTTACGCCCAGCATTCAATCATTCATGATTTTTTTGTTGTAGCTTCTTATCTTCTTCATAATCACCTTTTGTTAAATCACTCGTGGACTTTTTAAACTCACGAAGTGTTTGTCCAAATGCTCGTCCAATTTCTGGAAGTTTCTTCGGGCCAAAGATAATTAAAGCCAATATTAAGATGAGAATTAGACCAGGTACTCCAATGTTCGACATGGATACATCCCCTTTGGTGTTGTAATTAGACCTACCCCGATTATAATACCATTTCCAACCAATTGAAAGGAAACTGGAAATTCGTCATAGAATGGTAACAATTATCGACAGTATGCCCATATACGACTGGGCCGGCAGAATAAAATGTAAAAACATAGGTATTATTCTATCCTAATTTAACATTTAATCCATGATTAAATCAATAAGTGAAATAAATTACTGTCTTTATTGACCTCTACGAAAGAGAATCCTTTCTTGTTCATCCTCTGAATGAGCCCTTCATAATCATTTTTATCTTTTAATTCTACACCAACTAGGGCCGGCCCGCTTTCTTTATTATTTTTCTTCGTATATTCAAAACGGCTTATATCGTCATTCGGTCCTAACACCTCATCAAGGAATTCCCTTAAAGCTCCGGCACGTTGCGGAAAATTCACGATGAAGTAATAAAGCAGCCCTTCATATAATAAGGATTTCTCCTTAATTTCCTGCATACGCCCAATGTCGTTATTCCCTCCGCTGACCATGCATACAACCGTTTTGCCTTTGATTTGTTCTTTGTATAAATCCAACGCGGCTACAGATATAGCCCCTGCCGGTTCTGCTACGATCGCATGCTGATTATATAAATCGAGAATCGTCGTACAGATTTGGCCTGGAGGGACGACAACGATATCTTCCAGGTTTTCCTTACAAAGCTGATATGTCAACTGTCCCACACACTTGACAGCTGCCCCGTCAACGAATGTATCTATGTTTTCAAGCTCAGAAACTTTTCCTTCCTTGAAGGAGTATTCCATCGAAGCAGCACCTTGCGGCTCAACTCCAATGCATTTCGTATTTGGGGAAACCGATTTGAAATAACTCGATACTCCGGCCATTAAACCGCCACCGCCCATAGCGGCAAATACATAGTCGATTCCATCTTCACAATCATTCAGGATTTCTACAGCCGTTGTACCCTGCCCGGCGATTACCTTTTCATCGTCAAATGGATGGATAAAGGAACGCTCTTCTTTTTCACAGCATTCCATCGCCATGGCAAATGCATCATCGAAAGTATCCCCGACAAGGATGATTTCCACATTATCCCTTCCGAATAACTGCACTTGATCGACTTTTTGCCTTGGAGTTGTAGCAGGCATATAAATTTTCCCATGGATACCTAATTGGCTACAGGAAAAAGCTACTCCCTGTGCATGGTTTCCTGCACTGGCACAAACGACTCCATTCTTCGTCTCTTCAGCGGTCAGGCTTTTCATTTTATAGTAAGCCCCTCTTAATTTAAAGGAACGTACGTGTTGTAGGTCCTCGCGTTTTAAATAAACATTACAATCATATTTTTCAGAGAGCCTCTGATTTTTTTGTAAAGGAGTATGCAAAACGATTTCTTTCAGTTCTCTATAGGCAATTAGAATATCTTCCAATTGAATCCCCCTATTCTTAGATGCAGTCTGATTCATAACAATCCCTCATTTCCTTCCTTAATGAATTCAATCATTATAGCACTTTACTGTTATTAATGTAATTGATTTTTCTAAAAATTCTTTCTTTTGTTCGTTTCATACCAAAAAAATCCGATTATGGTCATTTCCCCATAATCGGATTAGCACTTTATTTTTTTTGTAGAATAATAAAATCATGTGCATAATGATTTTTTTCATCGATGCTGCCTGGTTTTGAGGAGACTTTATCCCATTGATTTTCATCAATCACTGGAAAGAAAGTATCACCTTCAAAGGTTTCATGGATTTCCGTTATATACAGGCGATCGGTAACAGGAAGGATTTCCTTGAAGATTTCGGCTCCGCCAATCACAAAAACTTCCTCATCATGGCTATCTGCAAACGTTTTGATTTGTGCTATATCATGTAAAACTACGCAGCCTTCCGCTTTAAAATCCTGATTGCGGGTAACGATGACATTTTCCCGGCCAGGCAGGACCCTGCCGATCGATTCAAATGTTTTTCGGCCCATGACGATCGGATGGCCCATCGTCACTTTTTTAAAATACTGCAAATCGGCCGGTAAATGCCACGGCAGTTTATTGTTATTACCTATCACACGATTTTGATCCATAGCAACTATCAATGAAATCATATGCTAACCTCACCTTTTATATGGGGATGAGCTTCGTAATTTTCCAAAACGAAATCCTCGAAGCTAAAATCAAAGATATTTTTCACATCCGGATTGATTTTCATGATTGGCAATGGTTTGGGATCACGAGTCAACTGCAGTTCCACTTGTTCAAGGTGGTTAGAGTAGATGTGGACATCCCCGAAAGTATGTACAAATTCGCCAACTTCCAAATCACACACTTGGGCGATCATCATCGTTAAGAGCGCATATGAAGCTATGTTAAAAGGAACACCTAAAAAGACGTCCGCTGAACGTTGGTATAGCTGGCATGAAAGCTTACCATCAGCGACATAGAATTGAAAGAAAGCATGGCAAGGCGGCAAGGCCATTTCGTCCAGTTCCCCAACATTCCAAGCACTGATTATCAGCCTTCTTGAATTTGGATTCGTTTTGATTTGTTCGATCAACTCACTGATTTGGTCGATTTGCCTTCCATCAGCCGTTCCCCAAGAACGCCATTGATGACCATAGATCGGACCTAATTCTCCCTTTTCATCAGCCCATTCATTCCAAATGCGCACGCTATTTTCCTGAAGGTAGCCAACGTTCGTATCACCCTTCAAAAACCACAATAGTTCATGGATAATCGCTTTTAAACTAACCTTTTTCGTTGTAAGTACAGGGAATCCATCTTTTAAATTGAATCTCATTTGATATCCAAAGGTACTGATCGTTCCTGTTCCCGTACGATCACCCTTTTGCGTTCCATTTTCGAGTACATGCTTACATAAATCTAAATATTGCTTCATGATAAACCACCTTTTCTACTTTCATTCTCCTTATTTTAACGTATTATTGCCCAATGTTTAATCTAATTGTTTAATAAAATTATAAGTCTTGGGGGCTTTTTGTCTAAGCAATTGATTTTGTTCATCGTTCACATAAAACATGGCAAACGTTTCTGCAAAGTATTCCTCAGGGTAATTGGAAAAATACGTAATCCCGGGAAACAGCCCATCCACTTCCTTACCCCAAATCTTCAAATAATCCATGTCTTCACGGATTCCATCAAACACTATATTATCGATAGAATGCCCCAGCTCATGCAGTTCCAAATTAACGGAGCCATGCCCGTTGCCCTTGTCACTTGCCCCGATTTTAACCAATACCGTATGTGATCCGCCCATACCAGGCACATCATCCCAAGTTGTTTCTTTATTTAAATAACCACGCGGAGTTTTCCCCTTTAATTTTGCCGCGGATTGATTTTCTGTTAAATCACCATCGAATAGTTTGATCCTCACACCACTTTCAGCAGTTTTCTTCAAAAGGGAATGAGGCAGTTTATTAATTGTACCAGCAATTTTAAGTGCTTCCCTTTCATCGTACTCCTCTTCTGGAAATAAAAATATTCGTTGCAATTCTTTATTGCCTTTAAAAAGCTCAGCTTGTCTTAAAAGATTATCTTTGGGTAAATTCCGCCATTTCACCCCTTCATCCTTCGCTAATGAATAGGAGAGCATTGAGAATAAAAAGACAAATAATGCAAGTATGGATAACCATTTCTTCCTTTTCAAACGCTTCTCCCCCCTTCTTCATTCCTCATTTATGTTAAGAAAATATATGTTATTTAAAAACTCTAAACCTTCGATACTATTATATTAGTATAACATATTGCCCTAATGTAAAAACTCTATGTTTTTTTGGTAATTTCGGTTGCCATTCATCATGAGAAGAACCATTGATCCGCACTTTTCATATATCAACAGTATATAATCGTAAAAGGTTTAAGGTGATCGCATGGAAACCAATAATAAAAAAGCAATCTTGAATGAGCACCGAGAACTTGCTGAAGAAGTGCTTGATATTTACAGTTTAAGAGTGTTCATCATTCTCGACCTTTTTCTCTTCTCCATCTTATTTGGCATACTGCTGCATCCGCTACTGTCTTCACTTTGGCTTAACTTTTTATTGCCATTGCTTTTCTTCACAACATTTACAGTCCTTCTTCAAATAATTGATATTTTCCAAAATAAAAGCTGACATCATATTTGATGTCAGCTTCAGACGGGTAGGCAACCTCGATGAAAAATCAAGTTTGCCTACAGTTTTTTTATATGTACACAATTTAGACGTTGATTTCCGCTCCAGGCACTCGCTTTCCGCGGGCGGTCCGGTAGCGTCCTCGGCGCTTTTGTGCCTGTGGGGTCTACCCTCGACTCGCTTTTCCCGCAGGAGTCTCGCACCTTCCGCTTCAATCAACTTTGTTTTAACATTTTGGTTATGTTAAATAATATTGTTGTTTTTTAGTCAAATAAATGAGACCTTCTCTTATCAGGGGTCTCATAATCATTTTAATTTTTAAAATTACTCGTACTTACATAGCTTTGGAACTACAAAATCGGGAAAAGTCTTGATTATTTTTTTATATGTTGCGAAATTCGATTGACTTGAGATAACCGCAATGTTATCTCCATCATAGCCAATCCAAAAAATACTTGTATCGACTTCTACTTTAACCACTACTGTTCCCGCAATTTTCCCTTCCCAATTTCCTTTCCATTCTCTTTGTTCTACTCTAAATACATCTTTGTTTGTAGACCATAAAACTAAATCATTCCCACTACCAAGAGTAATGTAGAAAGGGAAAATCTCCTGAAACTGCTTTTCATTCTGGATTTCAGTAACAACGTATCGGTTAGTTAAGTATCTATAACTGATATTGAATTCCTTGCAATTATGTTCAAACTCATCTTTGCAATAAGAAGAAACCTCAGCACAAAAATAAAGTGGAAATGCTTGAATGTTTCTCATCCACAATGGCAGGAAATTTTGATCACATTCTGGTAGATAAAAGCCATCCATTGAGAAAACATATGGCGTAGTGCCTTCTATTGCAAACGGGAAAAAACCTCCAGCATCAGGATTTGAGTCATAATATCTCTTCGGGAAATAGCCAACTTCTATATTCAATTTTCCGCCCCCGTAGTTCCAATGTATTCATTTATTAAAGGTTGATAATCTTAACTCTTTATAAGTAACATCTGTCTTGAAAAGACAATTTTCTACTATCATACTACTTATTGATATATTATCACTTTGAGAAAATGCCCTCCAAGCATCGGTGCAAAATGTATTGTCCGACGACAATTTATTGCCGATAGCATTTTCTAATTGAGTTTTGACGATTCTTCTTCTACCAAGAACACCTGAATAATCATACCATTCTGAAACTTTTGCGACAAAAAGCTGCCATCATTTTCGATGGCAGCTTTTTTAAATAGTGCTCAACCATGTTCCTTAAGCTTTTTCCCTTTCTTCAAATGGAATACGATCGTGGTGCCAAAAATCAGCAAAATAAAGGCAAAAAAGATTGCAGGCGGGATTTCTATCCTTGCAACGGCCAATAACATTTTTATAGCAATGAATCCGATAAGGACATATGCGGCAGTTTCCAATTCAGGAACCTTATCTATCAATTTTAGAAATAATCCCGCCACTCCCCGCATCATCAAGACACCAATCATTCCCCCTGTCAAAAGCACCCAGACTTTTTCACTCACCCCGAATGCGGCCAAGACACTATCGACGGAAAATGCTATATCCATCAATTCCACTGCGGCAACCGTTCCCCATAAGGTACCAAACATACGGATCAGTATGCTGTTTTTATTCATTCCCTGAATATCTTCATCAGCTTGTTTTTTTCTTTTATCCCTAAAGTATTTAAATGAGAGCCAACCAAGATAGGCTGCTCCAATTACCTTCACCCACCAAAGCTTAATGAGGAAAACACCGATTCCAATCGCTATAAATCTAAAAGCGTAAGCACCTAATAAACCGTAAAAAAGTGCTTTTTTCCGTTGTTTTTCCGGAAGGTGCCTGACCATTACCGCTAATACCAAAGCGTTGTCCGCTGATAGCAACCCTTCCATTAATACGAGCGTTCCAATCAATCCCCAGCTCACCGGGTCGGATAAAACCTCGACCCACATATGCCAGTCAAAAAACTGTGCATACGTTTGCATGATGTTATTTAACAACTCTGACATGATAAAGACTCCTCTGCTACTATAACCGCAAAATTAGAAAACCTTTTAAAATAACATTGTTCACATTGTTCCCCGTTATGATAAAAACTCTGCTTTTATTTCAACACAAAATAAATACGTTGCATGACAACGTATCATTTCGATGCTATTAGAAATTCACTTCATTTTCATCATACTCTTACACTTACATAAAATCAACGAAACCAACCGCTATGAGATCCTTTGTTTACTCGTCCACTCTGGCGGCGTATTTTTATCCCAATATATTTTCCCTATATTATAATGGGTGGCAAATGAATCATGATGGGTATGATAATGAAAATCGAACCAATACCCTTCCAGTGGAGGATTTTCCTGCCTGACATGGAATCTGATGATATCCTTGCCGCTGTTTGTATCATAAATATGAAATATTTTTTCGGCCCTGCCCGCACTCGGCTGCTCAGTGATGGTTAATTGCTGTAATTTCTCGTCTGGAAATTGGGCAGCCATTTCGGTAATGGCTTCTTCCATCTTTGGTAATATGACCATTTTGAACTCATCACCAATTTTAGGATTGATCTTCTCGCCAAATTTCACAAATGCGTTTTCCTCTGCCTTATTCATTATGCCCGATAAAAATTCTTCCCGGTTGAATTCCTCTTCTAGTTCAGTAGAATTTTGCGAAGGAAGATAGGATAATCCCTCTTCTTCCACTAACCCTTTTTTAGTATCCTTTAACGAATCGGCTTCCGCAAGCCACGCCAGATCTGAAGGAGTGACAAGACCAAACGTCAAAACGGATACTAAAATGACGAGACTTTTCCTGAACCAAACCGCCGCTTTCAAATCACACTCCCCCTCCTTTTTTGTATTGTCTTTATATTTAGTATACTTTTATTTTTTGGTAATTACGAATATATAGTTACCCATGTTTTAAAAATCAAAAAAAAGGATAAATACCTATATAAAGTTTATGAACTCGAACTTTTTTATTAAATATCAATAAATTTACATTTAAATGAAGGATTTTGACGATTTTTGGAGAACTTAATTAGATTCAAGTCTTTTTAAGGAGGGGTCTTATATGGCTTCGACTGCCATGGTGGCTTTATGTCTTGTAACATTAGCATTTTTCGTATATTTATCATTTGCTGATTAAGAATAAATGAATACCTACGAAAAATCTCCTTGTCATTCTTCTACAATGGCAAGGTTTTCTTTTCATTCAAACATAAGCCTTACCTTTTGGCAGATAAAAGGACTGAATAATGGAGGAATTATTTTGGAAAACAACAATGAAATCATTAAAGATAAGGATTATAAAAGGGAAACAGCTACAGGGGGCGCCGGAATGGTCGTTACAGCTCATCCGGTAGCCACTTCCATAGGGGAAAAAATATTACGTGAAGGTGGAAATGCTGTCGATGCGGCGGTCGCCATCCAATTTGCCCTGAATATTGTGGAACCCATGATGACCGGTATCGGCGGAAGTGGTTTCCTAATGGTATATAACGCTAAAAATAAGGAAACGAAAATATACGATGGGCATGTAAGAGCACCTAAAGCAGCACATCGAGACATGTTTCTTGATGAAAAAGGGAAAGTCATCCCATTTAAAGAAAGATCAATCAAAGCCACAGCGGTAGGCATACCCGGAATACTGAAAGCTATGGATGAAGCACTCGCTGAAAATGGCAGTAAGCCATTAGCGGACCTCATCGAGCCATCCATTGAATTTGCAGAAAAGGGAGTTCCCGTCAATTGGGTTCTTTGCGACGCTCTTAAAAACTTTGAATATCGATTGGGCGATGAAGCGCGTAAATTCTTCATGCCAAACGGAAAACCCTATCAGGATGGCGATTTGCTTATAAAAGAAAAGCTGGCGAATACCTATCGGATCTTACAACGTGAAGGAATTTCCGCTTTTTATGAAGGTGAAATCGGAGAAGGCATCATTTCCTGTATACAGGAGCTTGGAGGGTTCATGGAGCTTTCTGATTTAAAGGACTATAAAGCTACAATCGATGTACCAATGTATGGGACTTATAAGGATTATCTAATTGCGTCATCAAATGCCCCAAGTGCTGGCGGATTCACGGTCATCCAAATCCTGAAAATATTGGAGAGCTTCCAAATAGAACAATATGACGTCCGTTCTTGGGAAAAATATTATTTAATAGCAGAAGCGATGCGTCTGGCATTTACAGACAAAAAGGCATTTCTCGCTGATCCCGAATTTGCCGAATTGCCGTTGGCGGGTCTCATGCATGATGATTATATAGCTAAACGCCGTTCATTCATTAATTTCAAAACAAGAAATAATGCCATTGACTTCGGAAACCCTTGGATTTATGATTCCGTGAAGCAAAGGGAAGTCATACCTCAGCCTAATGAAGAGGATATCAGTGAAACCACACACTTCACCGTCCGTGACAGATGGGGGAATATCGCAGCATGCACGTCTACAGTGGAACATCCATTCGGATCAGGCATCATGGTTTCCGACTATGGTTTCATGCTGAATAACGAACTGACTGATTTCGATTCCATTCCAGGCGGCATGAATGAAGTGCAGCCCAATAAACGCCCAGTCAGCTGTAAAAGCCCAACGATCATCTTTAAAGACGGCGAGCCGATCTTGACGCTGGGTTCACCTGGAGGACCAACCATCATCAGTTCAGTCGTGCAAACGATCATCAATGTACTCGATATGAAAATGGATTTGAAAGCAGCCATCGAAGAACCTAGAATTTTCACTCCAATGGGCCCTCATATTGAATGGGAAGCAGGAATTGATATGACCAGCAAAGGCCACTTGGAAGCAATGGGCTTCGCCTTTAATGAAGTTCCCCACTCAATAGGGAATGTCCAAGCGATTCAAATCAACCCTGATGGCTCTAACTATGGTGCTGCCGATTCAAGCCGAGAAGGCTGTGCCATGGGCCTGGACGAAACAGATTATAAATCTTGATCACTGAATGGAAATGAAGCCAAAATGAAATTTGGATGTTTTTCTTTTTATTACATCAAATCCAAATTCCTCAAAGCGGGAGCTGCGAAAATGGTCTTTCAACACGACTCTCTTTCGCGCAACCCGCTTGGCTTCTTTCATTATTTCCACAGATAAATCCTTACCTTCCGCAAAATGAGTCAGTCCCCTGATCCCATTCGATTCCTGAATCGTTTCTTCAAACATGGGATCGAAATATACGACATCAAAATGATTATCCGGCAATGTTTTCAAAATTTCGTAATGATCACCTTGCATGACCTCCATTCTTCTCATCGCAGAAATCATCGTTTCTTCTGCATCCTCCCATGTCTTCATCCCATGGTCCACGAGCAAGGCCAAATATTGATTTCCTTCCAATGCGACAACCTGTCCATGTTCACCCACTTTGAAACTTGCGACAATCGCATCAGAGCCCAAACCCAAGGTACAATCAAGCACAGAGTTCCCTTCATTTATATCTCCGGCAATGAGAAATGGATCACTCTCTCCGCGCATTATTCTTTTTATACGGATCATCGCTAGGTTCGGGTGGAAAAAGAATGGTTCTTTTTCCTGGTATCGATATAACTCCATCCGTTTTTTACCAAAAACAAGGCAATCATCTTCATTTTGTTCCGCTTGGATATCTCTCACCGATTGTTTTCTTCGGGCTATAAAGGGGATATGTAATTCTTCAGCTAACCTTTTTGCTAATATCATCGTTTCTTTATCGGCTCTTCCTACTGTTGTGACAAACATGGATCCCTACCCCTTCATACTCTCTTAAATTTGAAAAGAATGCCCTGTTTCCAGGACATTCCGCTTTATCACTTATTTTACTTGACTGAACGCTGCCAATAAATTTTCCATGATAGCTTCCATTGGCTGTCCTTCTATATCATGGCGTGGAATGAAATGTACGACCTCTTTGCCCTTTAAAAGAGCCATTGATGGTGAAGAAGGTTCTATTCCATCAAAGTATTCCCGCATTTTAGCAGTCGCTTCCTTATCTTGGCCGGCAAATACAGTTACCAAATGATCTGGCTTATTGTCTGCTTGCAGTACGGCTTGAGTAGCAGCTGGACGGGCTAACCCGGCAGCACATCCACAAACGGAATTCACGACCACAAGTGTCGTACCTTCTACCGATTCCATAAAGTTTTCAACAGCTTCAGCGGATTCCAACTCATCAAAACCTGCTTGCACCAGTTCCGCACGCATTGGTTTCACCATTTGCTTCATATATTCATCATATGCCATCGACATAAAAAAACCCCCTTGGTTACATTTCTTCAATTAGAATAATCATACTATATTGTTAAGTGAATATGCAAAAATGACGCTTAAAGCTTTGTAAAATTCATTGTTTCCCACAAAGAAACATGGTGACAGAATCCACTTTCATTCTGCCACCATGTTTTAGTCTTCCTTTTAACTTAAACTTTCATCACTCCGCCTGAGCTGGCATTCGTTACAAGTTTGGAATAACGTGCTAAATAGCCTGTTCTGACTTTTGACTCGAAGCCTTTCCAATTCGCTTTGCGTTTTTCGAATTCTTCATCGGAAATTTCCAATTGGATTTTGCGATTATTCAAATCCAATTCGATGATATCACCATCTTCAACAAAGGCAATTGGGCCTCCCTCAGCTGCTTCAGGGGATATATGACCAATGCTGATGCCTCGAGATGCACCGGAAAAGCGGCCATCAGTGATCAAACCGACTTTCGCTCCAAGTCCCCTCCCGACGATTTGGGAAGTTGGTGCCAACATTTCCGGCATACCCGGCCCACCTTTAGGCCCTTCGTAACGAATGACCACTACATCCCCTTCTTTAACCTTTCCGGTAATGATCCCGGAAAGTGCATCTTCCTGGGAATCGAAACAAATGGCAGGACCCCTGTGGTAGCCACCAACTGATGCGTCAACCGCCCCCACTTTTACGATGGAGCCTTGAGGAGCAAGGTTACCGAACAATACAGCAAGCCCGCCACGCTCAGAATGCGGATTATCCAATGGATGGATTACATCCTTGTCCAATATTTCACAACCGGCAACATTTTCGCGGAGCGTTTTACCTGAGACAGAAAGGCAATCTCCATTAAAGGCACCTGGTTTTTTGAGTAACTCATTAATGACGGCACTTACACCACCGGCATTATGTACATCTTCAATATGATAATCGGATGCCGGTGCGATTTTCGCTAGATGCGGTACGCGGTTAGCTATTTCATTTATGCGTTCCATCGGATATTCAAAACCTGCTTCATGTGCCAATGCAAGTGTATGAAGAACGGTGTTGGTCGAACCGCCCATCGCCATATCCAAGGCAAATGCATTATCAATTGCATCAATCGTTACGATATCACGAGGCTTGATATCCTGTTTGATTATCTCCATCAACTGTTTAGCGGATTTCTTAACGAATTCCTTACGTTCCTCAGCTACCGCCAAAATCGTACCATTTCCCGGAAGTGCAAGTCCCAATCCTTCAGCCAGGCAGTTCATGGAGTTTGCTGTGAACATTCCTGAACAAGAACCGCAAGTAGGGCATGCAACCTGCTCGATTTCCTGCAAATCCTCTTCATTGATATTACCTGCTTGATAAGCACCCACCCCTTCAAAAACGGATGTTAATGAAAGAGATTTACCATTTTTATCTTTACCTGCTTTCATGGGTCCGCCGCTTACGAATATTGTAGGAATATTGACACGAAGTGCTCCCATCATCATTCCCGGCGTTATCTTGTCACAGTTTGGAATGCAGACCATACCGTCAAACCAATGTGCCGATACAACAGTTTCTACGGAATCTGCGATGATTTCACGGCTTGGCAAAGAATAGCGCATACCAATATGACCCATCGCAATTCCATCGTCTACCCCGATCGTATTAAATTCGAAAGGAACACCGCCCGCTTCGCGAATCGCTTCCTTCACTATTTTTCCGAATTCCTGAAGGTGGACATGACCTGGAACGATATCGATATATGAATTACAAACCGCGATGAACGGTTTACCGAAATCTTCTTCTTTAACACCTGCTGCCCGCAGCAGACTTCTATGTGGAGCTCGATCGACCCCTTTTGTAATCATGTCACTTCTCATATTTGATGTAGACATTTGTTGTACCCCCAATTTCCACTAAATGTTTAATGATTCAATATAATATAATTTTTAGTATACTCTAAAAATTCTAACATATTTACATACAAATGCAACCATTCAACACTAAATATCTACAAAAATCATTTTACTAAAATAATAGAGATCAATTTATATAATAGAAACTAATGTTTTGGGATTAGACGTGAGGGGAACTTATGTCAAACGACTGGAAACGACCCTCAAAAATAAAAAGGCATGCGGATTAAATCATCCGCATGCCTTTTGCCTGGGTTATTCCAAATCACTTGTCATTCGCTTGTCTTGATTCTGTCATTTGCTTCCAAACCGAACCTTTTGCTTCTTCCCCATTTTCTATACGGTCAATGGCCATCTTGACCTGAAGGGCCACTTCGAATTCAGGATCCTGTTCCGCTTGCTTAAGATAAGGGAGGGTCGTTTCATTTCCCACTTCGTATAAAAACATCGCCGCCCTCCATCTAACCAATTTATTTTTATCCGAAAGTGATTGAGACATTTCTCCCATCGCTTCTTCGAAGCCAAGATCTGATAAACAATCACCAGCCGTTCGTCTTACGGCCGCACTTTTATCTTTCAATGCTTTATACAAGCTCGGGAGCACTTTTCTATCCTCGATCATACCCAAGTATACGACCGCGAGCCTTCGAATGGAGACCTTACTGTCGGAGAGTGCCATGTCCAATACAGGTATATCATCAACCGTTGGATCTTCCATTTGTTCTAAAGCCTGATAACGCTTTTCCCAGCTTTCGTCATTCAGCATTTCTGCAGTCAGTTTAATTTTTGGTCGTTTCAAAAATGCTTCCTTCGTATCCACCATTTCATTTGCAGCGGCTACTAGCCGATTAATTCGTTCTTCCGGATAAGCTGCAATCAGCTCATCCGATACTTCCTTCACGATATCTTCCATATCACCATATCTTACGCCATAATCCTTCCATTTTCGAAGCAGGACTACATTGTCATCTTCTTTTTGGGCAGCGGCAATGCCCTTTATGAAATAATCCGGTAAGGCAAAACGTTTTTCATGTTGGCTATCGCTTGCTTTAATTTGCATCGGAATGCCCTTGAATTGTTGAATGGCAACAGTTACTTCTCCGTAATGTTCATTTAGCGTTGTTTGTTGATTTTGTTCTTCGGTTTTTTCCCCGAAAACCTGACGGATTTGGACCAAGATATCTTTCCAATCATATTTCGCATTTCGCTCAACGGCTAAAAAGTCCGCAACATGATATACCCCTTTCACTCCCTCGATCGTAAATAAATCTTTGATCAGCTGGGGTGCCTGGTCAGCTTGATCTTTCTTATAATTATTGCTCTTACCAGCTAATAGCTCTTCAGTTAAATTGATTTTCATTGTATTCGGACTTGGTGTAGGTTCTATCGACTTAATTTTCAATGCATTTCTCTCCTTTTACAAGACGTTTCCATGTACTAGATATTATCACATCGGCAACAGATTCTCATGCAATTGAGATTGGCAAAAAAAAGACCGATCCAAGTTTGCTCCCTTGGACCAGTCTCCATACTCATTCCTCTTCCAATTTTTCCGCTAAATACGTCCATCTTTCCATCAAATGCTCTAATTTATCCGTTAGTTCCTTTTCTTCTTCAAGCAGCAGGCGTACTTTTTCAAAATCGCTTCCCGCCGCTGACATTTCTGATGTTATGTCTTTCAGGCGCAGCTCGGCCCGTTCCATGTTCCCTTCGATTCCTTCCCATTCCTTACTTTCCGCATAGGTCAGTTTTTTCTTTTTCTTTTCGGTCCGGTTCATCTGAGGTTCCGGTGCTTTTACCGGCACGGTCTCTTCCGTTTTTTCTTCCAAGAACTCTGAATAATTGCCGTAATAGAAATCAATATCACCTTTATTCTTGAAAACAAGGAGCTGATGGCACGTCTTATCCAGGAAATACCTATCATGTGATACGGTAATGACTACACCTGAAAACGTTTCTAAATAATCCTCCAGAACGGTCAAGGTTTGCGTGTCCAAATCATTCGTCGGTTCATCCAAAAGCAGGACATTAGGTGCCGACATCAATATGTTAAGGAGATATAAACGCCTTTTCTCCCCTCCTGACAGCTTGCGGATTGGCGTTCCATGCGATCCCATTGGAAACAAGAACCTTTCAAGCATCTGCGCAGCCGATATGAAACTGCCATCTTTAAGGGCAATGGAATCCGCCGTTTCACGAATATACTCTATCATGCGCAAATTCTCATCCATATCGACGCTTTCTTGAGTATAGTATCCTATTTTCACGGTTTGCCCTTTTTCCATGTTACCTTCATCTATGGATTCCCGACCGGCCAGGATATTTAACAAGGTTGACTTTCCACTGCCATTATTACCGACGATCCCAATCCGATCACCCGGTTTGAAGAGGAAGGAGAAATGGTTGATGATGGTTCGATCACCGAAGGATTTTGAAACATCCTGCATCTCAAGCACCTTTTTCCCAAGACGGGCACCGCTTAATTCCATTTCCAGGTTCTCTGTTTTCTGCTTATCCTTTACACCTGATTCCAATGTTTCGAAGCGTTGGATCCTGGCCTTTTGTTTCGTTGTACGGGCCTTGGCTCCTTTACGGATCCAGGCCAGTTCCTTTTTGAATAGACTTTCCTTTTTCGTTCTTTCAGCTGACTCGTTCTCTTCACGAATGGCCTTTGATTCTAAATAATCCGCATAGTTTCCTTTGTATTCAAAAAGCTGCGTTTGGGCAATTTCCCAAATCTTATTGGACACACGATCAAGGAAATATCGATCATGGGTTACAAATAAAACGGACTTTTGATATTTCCCCATATATTCTTCAAGCCAAGTGATGCTTTCGAAATCGAGATGGTTGGTAGGCTCATCCAAAATCAGTAAATCAGGGGTCTCAATCAAGGTTTTTGCCAGGGCCGCACGTTTTTTTTGGCCACCTGACAGTTCCCCCAATTTCCTTGAGTGATCAGGAAGTCCAAGCTTGGTCAGTATCGTTCTGGCATTGGCACTTGTATCCCAGGCGCCAAGCGTGTCCATATCCTGCTGTTGCTTTAACAAACGGTCCTGTACTGCGCCATTCTGCGGATCTACCTGGAGTTGAACGAGTGTCTTTTCATATTCTTTAATCAACGAAAATACAGGAGTTGAACTTTCATACATATATTCCATGATCGTCAATTCCTCATCGAAATGAGGGTCTTGGGATAGATAGGAAATCGTGTAATCATTCGGGTGATCTTTCTTTCCTAAATCACTGTCTTCCAATCCTGCGATAATATTCAATAATGTCGATTTACCGGTGCCGTTTATTCCAACGATCCCGATTTTCTCCCCTTCGGTTATGGAAAAAGAGACATCTTTAAAAAGCAGCTTTTCCCCTTGGGTTTTCATTACATTTTCCATGCTAAAAACTTTCATAATCGTACATCCCATTCCTTATTAAATTCATCCAAAAATCCAATCATATATTCATGCCTTTCACTTGCAATCTTCTTGGCTGTACAAGTATTGAGCATATCTTGCAAACGCAATAACTTTTCATGAAAGTGATGAATGGAAGAGCTTTTGCCATTCCTGTATTCCTTCTTGGTCATGTTTTCCCTTATGGGCAATGAAGGATCATACATAAGTTGTCCCTTTTTTCCGCCAAATGCAAATGTCCTGGCTATGCCAATGGCACCAATTGCATCCAAGCGGTCCGCATCCTGAACAATTTCAGCCTCGATCGAGGGAAGCTTCATCTGCCCTGCACTATATGAAATTGTATTGATGATCTGTTTGATGGCATCCATACTATCATTATCCAACTTTATTTCATCGAACCAAGAATCAAGCTTTTTCCAGCCTCCATCGGCTTCCTGGTTTAATTTATCATCCGGGATATCATGAAGCAGGGCCGCCAATTCAATGATGAACTCATTTCCTTTTCGTTCTTCTTTTGCAATATGTAAAGCCAGCTTACGTACACGATCGATATGGAACCAATCATGGCCGCTGGCATCAGAATTCAATTGGTCATATACATACTTCTCCGTTAATTCAATCATCGTTTGTTTCATTTCACCACTCCATGTCCTATCTATTTTACCATGGTTCTCAATAATGGTGTGCTTTAATCTTCATTGAACCAACTGATTCCAATCGTCTGTTCACCGGTATGCACCCCGATGGCACTGCCAAGTGGGGATACATGGGTCAACACATGAGGAAATTCTTCGGAAATCATCTTTCTCCATCTCTGTGCCTGCTCCGACATTGCTCCATATAATATGGTGCATTCTTTTACATTTCCTGCTTCGACTGATCTGCGAAAATCAGTGAAGATCTGTTTTTCCGCTTTTTTAAGGTTCCGGGGCTTAGATTTAGTATGAAGCACACCGTTTTCGATTGAAATGATGGGTTTAAAGCTTAACAGGCTTCCTAGAATATACTGTGCGTTTGTTAGTCTGCCGCTGCGGTGCAGCTGATCTAAAGAACCTATTAATACATAAGTTTCATGGTTATCCGCATACATTCTCGTTTTGACGAAGGCCTCATTGATGGAATCGCCATTATTAATATGATGCATGAGCCGTTTCAAGATTAATAGCATCGGAAAGGAAATAAGTAAAGTATCAAAAACGTCAACGGGGATTGTAACCATTTGTGCAGCTTGCCTGCTCGCGGAAACGGTGCCGCTCAATTCACTTGAAAGGTGTACGGCTATGATTCGATCATAGCGTTTTTCAAGCTCCTTATATAACTCATGGAATCTGCCGACCGACGGCTGTGACGTAGTGGCGGTGATTTTATCCTCACTCATCCGACGGTATAATTCCTCAGGTAATAGGTCGACGCCATCTTCATATTCCTTCCCATCGATGATGACGACCATCGGAACGACGTATACATGTTCATTCAATGATAATTCTTCGTCTAAAGTTCCCGTACTGTCTGTTACCCATGCAATTCGTTCCATGTTTTCCCCCCTCATTTGTGTCTTCTATTATATTCAACATCCCAACCATCTGTCCCCTTTTAAAACCGGATGCATGCATTAAATTTCTAACCTAAAAAAAAGAACCCAACAGAAGCTTCCGTTGGACTCGAATCATTTCTCATAATAATTTTTTTATATCCTCTTCCATTTCCAGAGGTTTTGTTTTAGGCGCATACCGGCTGACGATATTTCCATCTCGGTCAATCAAGAACTTTGTAAAATTCCATTTTATCGATTTGGATCCCATCACTCCGGGAGCATTTTCAGTCAGATAGCTGAATAAGGGATGGGCTTCCTTTCCATTAACATTCACTTTGGCAAACATCGGGAAAGTTACACCATGATTCAATTTGCAGTATGAATCGATTTCCAGATCATCACCAGGCTCCTGATTCAAAAACTGATTACACGGAAAACCAAGTACGACAATCCCATCCTCTTTATATTGTACATACAGGCTTTGCAAATCATCATACTGTGGCGAAAAACCGCATTTGCTTGCGGTATTCACTATGATCATCACTTTCCCTCTATATTCCTCAAGCGAGATGGTTTCGCCATTAATTTTATTGACTTCAAATTCGTAAATGGACATATATGATCTCTCCCTTTAGTATGATGATTCATTTTACCGTATTTAAAGGTACGTTTACCAACTTTTATCCTTTGCCTATCATCCTGGAATCTTCACTGCTTGGATGGATTGAATCAAATACTCTACCATGTCTTCCAAATCATCCATTTGCTCTTCTTTTACCAGTCTTCCAAATGATACTTTATATATAGATGAAGTAACGGGTTGCATTTTTTTACTGACCGTATCGCTGGTCGTCACTGTAATGATTCTTTGATCTCCCCAAATTTTTTCCAGGTCGTTCAACAATTGTTCAGCATTAACCTCATCAAGCTTTTTGGGAAAAGAAATGAAAATATTGACCGTGCAGCCCGTATGCGTATCATCAATATCGGCATCGAGTAACTCCGAACTTAGGTTCTTGAGAGAAGCGTGTAACTCGATGGCACCGCTAATCGAAATGGGCGCCATTGTTTTTTTCAATCCCATCTCAATCTTATATGATCTGGACATGGTCGAGAGATTCACTATATCATCACGGTTTATGACCAATATATCCCCAATGAAGTCACGATCGTAAACCGCTCCTTCCAATACCACTTTCATGTTCTCAAATGCTGTAGGATCAAACAATCTCCAAACACCTCTCCAACTTATAAGTTTATGTATTCATGATCTTCCCATTTTACCATTTCCGGGCCATTTCCTTCGGGATTTACAAGAAATTATTAAAATAGCTTTTCTATTCAATAATTTTCTATATAATTAAAATATTATGATTTTTGAAGAAGGAGGCTAATCATGCCAATCAGAATTCCAGAACAACTGCCAGCAAGAGAAATTTTAGAACAGGAAAATATCTTCGTTATGGATGAGGAAAGAGCTACCAATCAGGAAATCCGTCCATTGAATATATTAATATTAAACCTAATGCCAGAGAAAGAAAAAACGGAGGCCCAGTTACTGCGCTTTCTTGGCAATACTCCCATTCAAGTAAATATATCATTCCTGCGCTTGAGCACACATGAATCAAAAAACACAAGTAAATTTCATTTAGATCAATTTTACAAATCATTTAATGAAATTCGCACGAAGAAATATGACGGCTTGATCATTACAGGTGCTCCAGTAGAAAAGCTGGAATTTTCAGACGTCAATTATTGGGAAGAACTGCAGAATATCATGAACTGGTCAAGCGAAAATGTCACATCCACCCTACATATCTGTTGGGGGGCACAAGCTGCCCTGTACCATCATTATGGAATAGGCAAATACGAACTTCCAGAGAAATGCTTCGGCGTATACACCCATGAGGTCCTTGAACCGAATGAAAATCTAGTCCGCGGATTCGATGATTATTTTATGGCCCCTCATTCACGCCATACGGATATTGACTATCAAAAATTAGTTAACCATCCTGAATTGAAGGTTCTCGCACAGTCCGATCAAGCTGGTGTATTGATCGCTGCTTCGATTGACGGAAAAAGAATTATGGTTACCGGCCATTTCGAGTATGATGCCGATACCCTAGGTGAAGAATACAGGCGCGATAGAGAGCGTGGGATCAATACGCAACTCCCTGAAAATTACTTTCCTGATAACGATCCGACCAAGGTACCTCTCCACCGCTGGAAGAGCCATTGCAGCTTGATGTTCTCTAATTGGCTGAACTATTATGTCTATCAATCTACCCCTTATGAGTGGGATTGAAAGGGTAAGAAAAAAGAAGCTTTCACTTTTAAGTGAATCGTTTTCTTGGGAAGCCACTTCGGATTATCATGGGAAACAACCTGAGTTTCTGACTCAGGTTGTTTGTTTCATGATTCCTTATTACCGAAGTACACCTCTTCAAAAGGTTGGACGACCACAAATCCTTGACCTTCGAATTTCATTTGAACGGATTCGCCGCTTCCCCTCCCAAAAAACGACTTCAATGAAACATCCGTTACGAATTCAGGCTGCAATTCCCCTGACCAAGCTACTGTGGCATTCGGGTCCGTATAGACCGGATTCCCAGGTTCCACCATTAAAGTAAGCGGCTCATAATGAGAAGTGAATGCGACCATGCCTCTCCCCTCGAGCCTTACGTTGAACAATCCCCCTGCCAATAACCCGGCAATGCGCCGCATCATTTTTATATCCCATGAAATCCCCGGCTCAAATGCAAGTAAGTCATTTCCGTTAACACAGATCGATTCACCATTTAACTGTAAAATAGAAATCTTCTTCCCTTGATCGGCGATGTATAGCTTGCCGCTTCCGGTCGCTTTCATCAAGGATGCCCCCTCACCAGTCAAAGCTTTTTTAAAGAGTTTACCAAGACCATGCTCCAAGATGCCTTCCCGCTCGAATTTAACATGACCTCGATAAGAAACCATCGTCCCCATTTTTGCCCAGATCTGCTTTTCCAAATTAATCTCCAGGATTCGTTCCGTTTCAAGTTCGAATAATCCTTGCCCTTTATCCTGCTGCTTCGTCTTTTCAACGAATTGATCGATTTGATACTTCTCCATCACTGCCCCACCTCTTTTTGCAGGAGAAACAGCCACATGAACGATACAGCTTGCTTTAATTCCTTTGAAAAATGTCCCAGCTTTGCATAGTCCACCCCTCTCTTTGCAACGCCGGTATCAGCTACTGCCTTCCATCCCGTTTCTAAAGCCATTTTTTCAAATTCCCAAGGCTGCATTGTATTCATGATGACTTGGTCCCCTAATAACCGTTGAAAACTGAATTTTTTTCGTGGTTCAGCTGTTGGACCAAGTATTCCAAAACAGACATAACCTCCAGGCTTTATTACCCGTTGGATTTCCTTCATCACCGTTAATGGTTCACCCGTATATTCCAAAGAATTAATGACCATTGCTGCATCCATTTCTTCATCTTTGAATGGAAGATTATAAAAATCTCCTTGCAGGAAAGAAAGTCCTGGTTGTTGAGCGGTTTTTCCCTTTGCAAATTCAATCATCACATTGGATAAATCAACTCCGGTTACTTTAAATCCCGCTTCGGCCAATTTAAAGGAACCAACTCCATCTCCACAGCCTATGTCAGCCACCTTCACTCCCGAAGGTACAAATTCAGAAAAGAAAGGAATAATGTTTTTCCGGCTCCCAGTTTCCCACATTTCTTGCGAATTCTTCACCCACATAGGTGCAAAAACATCCCATTCCTTTTTCGACTCTTCATGCCATGTATGTAAATTCATCTGAAATTCATCCTCCCATATACCCCCTAATTCCCGACCGGGGCTTCCCTATAGCTATTCTGCTCTTAATTCAAAAATCCTCCTTTAAAACGTCACCCCTAGCGATTTTCAAATACATAAAAAAAACTGCCAGCGGCAGCTTATTTTGAATTTTCTTCATTTCTTTTTTGTATCTTACGTAAATCCTCGACACGGTCAGGAGATTCTTCAAAGAATTCAACCAGGTCTCCAATCCTATCGATGGCATTCCAACTAAGGTGGTGTTCAATCCCCTCTACATCTTGATAAATATTTTCTTCCTTGACCCCAATCAACCTTAGCATCTGTTCTAAAAGTTCATGACGGTATACGAGCCTTTTACCAACTTTTTTCCCATTTGCGGTTAAAACGAGACCCCGGTACTTTTCATATATCAAATATTTTTCCTGATCCAGTTTTTGTACCATTTTTGTAACAGAAGATGGGTGGACGGAAAGATTTTCGGCAATATCGGAAACTCTTGCATATCCTTTTTCTTCAATAAGTAAATAAATTTGTTCTATGTAATCCTCCATGCTCGGTGTAGGCATTCGGAATCCTCCCATTCAAACGCATATCTAAAAATTTTACTATATAAACGGCCCCGAAACAAGAAGATATAAGTCTCAGGGCGCCTTTAATGATGCTTCTTCTCAAGTTTGCTTGATGTTTTGTTCTGTTGGGAATGTAAAACTGATCTTCTTTTCAGCATCGGACCACGATAGAATGGCATCAAAGGTTTTTTCCCCTTTTTTAAAACCGCTTATCAGATCCGTTTCACCGCTCGCCAACAGCTTTTTTATATTTGCTTGACTGATTTTCTTATTAAGGATTTTTTTGGAGATGGTGAAGTTACACTTTGTTTTTTGATAACTTACACATCCATAGAATTCCCCTTTATCGACAATCTTAGAACCGCATAGTTTACAGCTGCCCACAGATGCCGAGCTTCTTTTTTTAGAGCCGCTCCGTTGAATCGACTCGGTATCCAGCCCTTGAAAATCCCATTTTTCCGATGATTCCACGGCATCACTGATGATTTTTGCTGACATCTTTTTAACAGCTTCCATAAATCCGCCGGCTGAAGCCTTTCCTTCACCGATTTCCCTCAAACGCTGTTCCCATTTGGCTGTCATTTCAGGTGAAGCCAGGATTTTCTCCCCGATGGCAGTAATCAGCACTTTCCCTTTATCTGTCGCAAAAACCTGATTTTTTTTGACATTGATGTATTTACGGTCTTTGAGCATGGTAATGATGCCAGCCCGAGTTGCTTCGGTTCCGAGACCCTCGGTTTTCATCAGAACTTTTTCTAACTCTTCATTATCCAGATGCTTTCCGGCTGTTTTCATCAAAGTGATCAGCTGACCTTCTGTATAGCGCTTAGGAGGTTGGGTTTTTCCTTCTTTCACCTTTATATTGGCGACCTTTCCAGTATCCCCTTTGGAAACGGACGGCAAAATGATATCATCATCCTTGTCATCTTGGAAAATCACTTTGCGCCATCCCTCTTGAATCTGCTGTTTGCCTTTAGAAATGAATTCCGCACGCTTATCGACAAGCGTTTTAATGGTGGTGTAATCGAAAATCGCTTTTTCATAATGAGCCGCAATCAACCGGCGTACCACCAAGTCATAAATATTCCGTTCTTCGGCGGAAAGCCGCTTCGGGTCGGTTACCTGCTCTGTCGGGATAATTGCATAGTGATCAGTCACTTTTTTTTCATTTACAAACCTTTTATTATTCATGATGTTCGGTTGTGGCAAAGGAAACAGGGATTCATATTCTGAAAATCCGCTTAGTTTTTGCAAGATATCGGGAAATGTTTCGGCTTCCCCTTCCGTTACATAATTGGAATCTGAACGTGGATAAGAAACGATTCCTTTTTGATATAAACTTTGTACTATATCAAGCGTCTGTTTCGGTGAATATTTATAAATCTTGTTCACTGTAGCTTGCAATGACGATAGATTAAATAACAAAGGCGGCTGAAATTCTTTCCTTTCAGTATCCATTTCAGCTATTTCAGCTTCCTTACCCTTGCAAAAGGCGGCAATTTTATCAGCCATTTCTTTTGTCTTTATTCTCGGATCATTGTTCTGCTGCCATTTTCCCTGATATTTCTTTCCATCCATCTTGAAGTCAGCGAACACTTCCCAGAACGGCTCAGACTTGAATTGCTCAATTTCCATTTCCCGCTTCACTATCAAAGCAAGAGTCGGTGTCTGAACCCTTCCAGCTGAAAACACATCCGAAACGCCCCTTTGTTTCAATAAAATACTATACGCTCTAGACGCATTCATTCCCACAACCCAGTCCGCACAAGCTCTCGTATACGCTTCATAATAGAGCGGCCTGGTTTTTTCCTCGCTCTTCAAATTTTGGAATCCCTCATAAATCGCTTTTGGGGTCAAAGAGGAAATCCATAAACGTTTCATCGGTTTATTGACATTGCATAGATTAACGATATTGCGTACAATCAATTCTCCTTCACGCCCGGCATCACCTGCATGAATGATTTCATCGACTTCCGGTTTCCTAAGTAAGGTCTTCACAACATTGAATTGCTTTGCCTTTTGTCGGGTCACTTCATATTGAAATTTCTCAGGAATCATCGGCAACGTTTCCATCGACCATTTTTTCCATTTTGAATGATAGGTTTCCGGTGAAACAAGTTGACATAAATGCCCGACAGCCCAAGTTACATAAGCTCCATCGGGAAAAAGTTCATTCGGCATGATTTCTATATAGCCTTGCTGTTTCTTCGTTTTAAATTGAGCTGCTAGCGTTGAACCTTGATCTGGTTTCTCCGCAATGATTAGCTTCATGATCATCTTCACCTAATCCGTTACAAAATATCTTTCCCCTATCATTATACCTTAATTATCACAATCGGCTAGATATGACTTCGTTTTTACTGAACTGATAGTAGAAAGCATGAAATGATTGCTTATCTTCGGTGAAGAGGATTTCAGGGAGATGAAAAAGTCCGCCTAAATATTGGAAGGTCAATAGGTAAAAACTTCGAATTTGGGTGAATCGGAGTATATACAAAAGAAACTAGTGCGATTTTAAATGTGCCCTTCCAAGCTTTTCACTGTTTAGATGAAGATGAAGAAATTAAATTTTTTGATATTATTAATACAAAAGCTAAAGGTATAGGTACTTCGTTAAGTAGATTTTTAAAAGAACTAAAGAAAAGCATATTACTTTACAAAATGTATATAACTTTCTTTTGTTATTAATTAAAAATACAAAGATAGCCGAATTACCTAAGGAAAAAATACTTAATATAACTCTTACTTATTTTAATTGTATTAAAGAGTTGTTACCTGTTGAATGGAGTGATTATAAGCAATATAGACTAACTCATATAGTCTGTTTAAATGCTTTTGCTATAGCCGGCAATAAAATTATCCCTTCAAATTATAATTTTGTTTCCAACCAGTTAAACATTAAAGAAGTAAATAAAAGAATGAGCAGTATAAAGATATTTGATTGGTCTAGTGAAGGAACATTGAAATATCTAAAAGGTGCTAGTGGATCTAAACTCTTAGCTGAAGACATTCTTGCATCTGTAGAAAAATAATACTTGAATTCCCCATTTTCAAATATTAAAATGGCCGAAAAATCAAATTGATTTTCGGCCATTCTTATTTCTTATTCTTTGGAGAGAACTTTCCAACTCAGTTCATGTATGTATTGTGCTAAAGCATCTGTTAAAAAAGAACCAACAGTAGCTTTGAAGTAAAGATTAATCAAAAGGTCCTCCTGAACCCTCATATTAGCGTAAATAAATACAATCCATTTTGAAAAGAGATTGATCAAAAAGGGTTCTTTTCTAGTGATTTAGTATAAAATTTTTAAAAAATAGTTTGATTATTTTTTAGTGATCATTATAGAACTAACGCACCCTATAGTTTAAGTAGAAACCTTCACATTCTCTTATGTGTATCATAAAAAAGGATGGAACCAATGCGATCCCATCCTAAAAATCTTTATTGTTTGTGTTTCTTTTCCTCTTGTTGTTAACGCCCCTGTTAGCTTAATAAATAATGAATAACAAAATATGAGAAACGAATCCCCTAATAGTAACGCTAATCGTGTTTAGCGACTATCAAAAAACAAGTATATCAAGTAATTATCGAATGGGTTTAATCCTTCAAATTCTCTTCCCCCCAATCATACATTGCCTCTATAATTGGAGAAAATTTTGATCCTAAATCTGTTAATGAATACTCTACTCTTGGCGGAACTACTTTGAATACTTCACGATGGATTAATTTATCCTGCTCCAGTTCCCTCAACTGT
The DNA here is from genome assembly GCF_053608705.1 of Peribacillus sp. NPDC055009. Lineage (NCBI taxonomy): Bacteria > Bacillati > Bacillota > Bacilli > Caryophanales > Bacillaceae > Peribacillus > Peribacillus sp. NPDC055009. Next base: position 92,970 of record NZ_JBSGVZ010000018.1, read on the forward strand.
TTTGTCAACATGGCCTCAGTAATCTCCGGAAAACATCGACGGATCTCTCCAAAACGTCTAGGCTCCTCTGAAAGATACCATAGTAGTAAGAGTTTCCATTTTCCTCCTAACATTTGTTGAACTTTTGCTAAAGCACAGTCAGGTGTACGGAACTTAGTATTTTTAGTCATATTTCTCCTCCTAAATAGCCAATTGAAATCTCATTACTATCAAAAAACATAGTACCTATTAAAAATAATAGTACTTGTTATTATCACTTGTAAGTAATAAGGTAATAGTACCACATTTGCTGTGGTTTTAAAATAAGTTGTTTCATGATGGAGGAATGGAAATTGAAGGGCTCAACTTTACGTGAGCATTTAGGAGTACCTTATCAATATGGACGTGAAAACAATCAATAGAAAGGATGTAGGCAGAACATGGTTCAACGTTTATCTATATTGGATATGGCTCCAGTCGATCTAGAAACATCAGCCAAACAAGCTTTAATAAATTCGGTTAAACTAGCGAGTAAAGCGGATGAACTAGGTTACGAACGCTTTTGGGTCACGGAGCATCATAATATTTCCTCCGTAGCCAGCGCTTCGCCCGAACTTTTAATCGGTCAAATAGCTGCGAATACGCAGCGCATACGGGTTGGTTCAGGTGGCGTCATGCTTGCCAATCATTCTCCGTTGAAAGTAGCTGAGAACTTCAAACTACTGGAGACGTTTTACCCAGACCGCATTGATTTGGGTGTGGGCCGTGCACCTGGAACTGACAGTAAAACTGCGCTTGCCTTACGTCGCTCTATGAATGCATTAAACGCAGATGATTTACAGGGATTGCTTCGTGAATTAAGAGGATATGACCATCCTTCAGAGTCGTTGTCTGATGATTCAATTGCCCAGATAATTGCGATGCCACAAGACGCACCACTTCCGCCAATCTGGATTCTAGGGTCAAGCCCTTATAGTGCCCAACTTGCTGCAATTGAAGCAGCCAACTACTCTTTTGCATATCATTTTAATCCGGCAGGGGCAAAAGAAGCCATCTCATTGTATCGTAAGCTTTATCAAGCAAATCATGGCGTGTCAGCACCAGATGTTATATTAGGTGTTTCAGTAATCAGCGGAGAGACGGAGAAAGAAGTGGAATATCAAAAAAAAATCCTAAGTTTAAAATTTTTACAAAGCTTAGGGCACTTCAACGGTTTCGATTCACTGAAGGCACATGAGATACGGTTTTCTGAAACGCATCATCAAGCTGCACAATCGTTTTTATCTACTATTGTGATAGGTACATGGAGTGAATTGAAGCATAAATTGGATATTCTAGCGGATACTCTAGGTGTCCAAGAACTCATCGTTTCAACTGGACAAGAAGGCTTTGATACGCGATTAAAATTATATGAGAAACTTGCTGAGCTCTATCATTTACAACGAAACTAAAAATAGACCATGAAAGGTGATATCAACATGAATCTGAACAATCAAAAATTAATTTTAGTTACGGGTGCTACTGGCTTACAAGGAGGGGCTGTTGCAAATGAAGCATTAAAACAAGGATTTAAAGTTCGTATTTTAGTGAGAGATGAAAATTCTTCTAAGGCCCAGGCACTTATTCAAAAAGGGGCAGAAGCTGTTGTAGGTAACTTCGATGACCCATCCTCTTTGGAAAATGCAATGAAACATGTCGATGCTGTTTTTTCTGTGCCAATTTCTGGAGTCGATACCGTTGAAACGGATAGAGAGAGAAAACAGGCTTTTGCATTAATTCAAAGTGCAAGTAAAAGTGGCGTAAAACAATTTGTGCATACTTCTGTTGCAGCTACAAGCAGATATTCTGAATTCCCAGAATGGGGAACAGGTTATTGGTTTGAAAAATATTGGACAGATAAGTGGGATATAGAGGAAGCTGTTCGTTCAACAGGCTTTTCTTCATGGACGATCGTGAAACCAGCAGCTGTTATGAATAATTTCATTGATGAAGTGAAAGTGGCGTCCATGTATCCTCTTTTAAAACAAGGGGAAATACAAACTGTGACGTTTGCGGATACACGTATAGATCACATTGCAGTTGAAGATATCGCTGCTTTTGTTTGTGCAGCCTTCGCAAATCCTGAAAAATTCAATGAACATAATATTGAGTTAGCTGCCGAATCGCTGTCATATAATAAAATTGCCGAGATCATCTCGGAGGTAACAGGAAAAGAGATTAAAATCTCAACACTTAGTATTGAAGAAGCATTAGAGCAAGGAACTCATCCATTATCTGTACGAGGTCAGCAATGGGATAACGTAGCTGGTTATAATGTAGATATTGATTTATTAAAAACTTACAATATCAAATTAACTTCATTTAAAGAGTTTGTAGAAAAACATAAAGACCAGTTTAAAATAGATTAACCGCCAGTTAGATGAAAAAAGCAGCCGATCACAATGATCGGCTGCTTTCATAATTGTAACGAGTTAAGGTTTTTCTTCTTTTTTAACAAGCACTTTTTTTATTATTACTTTTCAACTAACCTGCCCCGATAGTTCCATAAGAAAAAGCTGCCTTAAAGACAGCTCTGATCTTCAGCTAACGCACCCGTTAATCTACCCATTTATGAATTTCCCTAATGAATAAACCAATAAAATTAATAATTGATAAAGAGTAAAGGGGATTAATGAAATGAGTGGGATGTACTTTATCTTATTTTTTTCTTTCCTTTTTACAGCTATAATCGTACAAACAATAGAAACACCATACAGGCTCAAACTACTAATTAGTAATATATCACTAAACTTGATTATTTCAATTGCAGCAAATAAAAGTAATGGAGCCATAACTCCAACCATGGCTGACGTAAAACTAAACATATTTTTCTTCATTTCAATTTCCATCCTCAATTCATTTGATAATGGTGGTGGAAGCCCCACATCTTGAACTATAGCACAAGTTAGTTTGATAAAATTATCTCTGTTAATCACTTTTTTTTTCAATAATAGATTTGTTTAATCCTTCTTGTCTTTTCGAACTAACCTGCCCCAAGTTCCATAAGAAAAACGGTTAAACTTTTTTCAAATCGGTACGACTTTATTGTAAATTAAACACTTATAAGAATAAAGAAAGCCTACGATCCTTGCTATTTAAGGAAGTAGGCTTTTATTACTTTTTCTTTTTATGTAGGCTATGTTAATGAATATTGTTGATATTTATTAAAGAAATGAGTAACTTCTAATTCAAGAAGTTACTCTTCTTAATCAAATTAATCTTTAACTTTATTTTTGTTTCTATTTGCTAACTTCATAGCGAAGAACTGAGGAATCAAATTCAAAAAACTAACCAAGATTAATAATTGATATGGAGTTAGTGGCTTAAAATAGCCACCCCATCGTTCGTTCCCTGTCATCTCGCTTATGAAATAAAATGAAATTATTACAGATAATATATTACCAATAATAAGAGAGATTGAATTATTAAAGAGTTTGCCGAAGAAAGCAAGAAGTGAAGTCACTACAATCATAATTAAATAGCCAAGCATTGAACGGTTAGCAAAATCTTGGTGCATTGAAAAATAAACAAAAGGAAAACAGTATAAACAGACTATTAGAATACCAATTACTATTTTTCTTAGAACAAGCAAAATCTTATTCTTCATATATCCCCATCCCTATACCTTTGTCTATCTCGATAGTCCCCACCTCCTGTAATTCATTTAAACGACTTAAACTCTCTTCTTTATCAAAAGAACTATGCCAACGATAATCATATTGATCCAATATACGGTAATGGTTACTAATCAAATTTTGTTGCAAACGAAAATCCCCTCTATACTCGATTTCTTTCCACCATATCTTACCACCCATTGTTTTTTCTTTAGGCGTACCACCATTTTTGCTAGCAATTAACTGAACAAAATCAACTGGATTGTCACCAATTGATGATATCAACAATTGGCTATGATTAAACAAAGCACAAAATGCAACAACGGTGGTCCAATTGGCTTCTGTTCTTCTTTTTTCAATTTGAACTAGTGTTTTTTTGAAATCCCTAGAATTTCAGACATCTTATCTTGAGAAAAACTTTGTTCTGTTCGGACAAGTTTCATTTTTTCTGATATTAAATTGATGAATTCTTCTTTTTCCATATATACTAAATACTCCTTTTTAGTGTAATTTTACACTAATAGTATTATTTTTCAACAAAAATAAACTCATTGGCTATAGATACTATGGAACTACTAAGTGTAATATTTGAATAGTCTGAAAACTATTGGTATAATAGAAAAAAGGTCAAGGAGTTGGTTTCCTATGGAAAAGAATTTGGCTAATACACCACCACAACCTGAAATAAACGTCAAGGATTCTGAATTTGCTGAAATGGTGATAAACAAAGCCCTTCTTAATTTCCGAAAAGAGCAAATCCGAAAAGAGATTGACCAGTCATTACAGGATAAAAACAAAGAAGAATTCCTACGATTAACAGAGGAATTGAAAAACATTTCTTAAAATGTTGTTTATAAAATGAACTTAACATATTTGTAACTTTAAGAAGTACGCCAAAACGCCAATCCCATATCTATAAGGGATTGGCGTTTATTTGATCTTTATCGATTAAGCACGATATTATAAATAAGTTATTATTTGTTCCAAAACTCGTGATTTAGTATACAGTTTTTATTAAATAGTTTGATTATTTTTAGTGATCCTTAATGAACTAACGCACCCGTTAGTTTAAGTACATTTCTTCACAATCCAGAAGTGTAGGAATCATATATTTCACCAATGATCCCTTCCAATTGATGGACACCTAAATTTGTATTTGTCATTATGACTAATCCTTTTTCTAAATAGGGATATGCAACCATCATACATTGAAAGCCTACTCCCCAACCAAGCGCTGAAATTTCTAGTTCTCCTTTTGAGTCATCTAAAAACCCCCCTAGTCCAGTCCACTCTTTACAACCTTGGGAGGTTATCAGTTCTTTTGCTTTACTTACAGAAAGTCCAATTTTACTTTTACCTTTTAAAGAATTAATTAATTCAATAACCAAAATGGATAAATCTGAAGGTGTTGTCCATAGCCCTGACGCAGCTTGATAGGGATATATAGCATATTTTCCATCAACTAATTCTCCAGTTTTTTTATGACCACAAGAAAAGTTATCACTTTTCTCTTCTGAAATGGTCATTGCTAATGAACTGTTGTGCATTTTTAATGGTTGAAATATTAGTTCGGCCATTATTTCTTCGAAACGTTTACCAGTCACATCTTCTAAAAGTAGTTGTATTATACAATAGCCTGCATCTGAATATTGAAAGTCGCTCTGAGGTTCATAGTTCACTTGAATAGGCACTTTACAATAGGGTGTGTGTCCCTTTAAGAGGTCAACAATTGAGGAAATACCGTCATTCGAATTAAGTTCCATAAAACTATCTTCTGGGTCTATAATTCCAGATTGATGACTAAGCAAGCTTCTTAATGTGACATATTGGTTTTCAGTAAATTTATTATCAGGAACTTTCCACGAGGTTAGCTTTTTGTTTATATCCTCATCTAAATCAACAAGACCTTGTTCAGTTAGTAGCAAAACAAGCATCCCGGTTAAGAACTTACTAATCGAACAAGCACTAAAAATAGAATTACTATTTACAATTTTAGTCGTTCCTGCCTCAAGTAAACCATAGTGTTCTGCCATACTAATTTGAGCTTTATTAATTACTGCAATGCTCAATCCATTTACATTATGATAATCCATACGCTCTTTAATGCTTATATTAGTAATTCCCATCTAACCCCTCCGTTTTTATAACATTATTTTACCATTAGTGGGGATATACGGTGTGTTTTATTTCCTATGCTTGTGCAGCTAACCTGCCCCTTTAGTTCCATAAGAAAAGAGCTGTCTAAAAGACAGCTCCGATTTTCAGCTAACGCACTGATTAAGGTTTTACGACAGATTATAGTAATTTAAATCTTTCCAACCTTCAAAAGTATTTCTTGTGTGTGATAATAAGATATTTAATTTCGGAAAGCGAATCGTATAACATAGCCCCCGTTAATAAATCAAAACTTTTTATTTAATTCATTTAAGTGTATACATTTATTACTATTTATTCGTTGTATAAGTATAGGGAGGAAAAATGATGAAAAAAGAAAATGTACTAGCCTCCTATCTTATCAATTTAGGCGAGGAAGTGTTCAATCTATTACTAGCGAAAGGAGCACAAAAAGAAGATGCGGAAGATATAATTCAAAATACTTTTTACAAAGTGTACACACTGTTAGATGATCTAACTGAGAGCAATATGCGTCCGTGGTTTTTTAGAGTAGCACTCAATGAATATATTGACTTGAAAAGAAAAAAGGAACAGCAGAACATCTTCATAACCGAAGAAATTTATTCGAAGCTACAATATACAGACCGCGAATTTGATGCCATTTTAAATAAGGATGAGATTTTCTATTTATTAAAAGACGTCAAAAAAGAATACAAAGAAGCTTTCTTTTTAAAGTATTACTATGATTTTTCATATGAAGAAATTGCGACTATTTTGGACATTAAAGTAAACAGTGTAAAGCAAACATTACATCGTGCACGTAAATTTATTCACTCAAAAATAGGAGGAAAACATTAATGGACACTTCGTTAAAAGATGCTTTAAAAAAAGCTAAACGAAAACAATTACTAAAAATCGTCATTACTTCAATTATCGTTGTACTTATTCTATTACCGATCCTTTATAAAACTGGCAATTACTTTGCAGCGAAAAGTTCTACAAGACTTCACGATCAGCTCTTTTTACATAATGCAATTGCCGAACCTAATATTCAAATCGATTCTCAAGTTACGAGTAATTCCTCCATGTTTGGTGGCAACATTGTGACGAATCGTTCTAAAAATATTAATGGCTACTTAGTACAATGGAGCACACTTACAAGTTCATATGATTGGCTTCGATCCCAAATTGATTACAATGAGTTAGTACCGGGATTTTATTGGTCTGATACGGAATTTTATGAGTATGATAAACAAACTAAGAATAAAGTGGCGACTTTTTATCATCCTTCAATTCAAAAGTACCATGATGGTGTACAAAATGAACTTGGGGAAATTTCACAAATGGAAAACCAGGTTGCGGAAGTTGCGGTTTCTTTCGATCAGCCTTATACATTTCAAGAAATTCAAGCAAAAATCCCCGATAATTTAAACATCGTATGGTTGTATATGACATCACCAATTGTTGATGAAAGTAAAGGACCTGCTGGTATAGAGGTTTATGGATTTAATCCATCTGATTCACCTAAAGAGGCATATAAAAGCTTTATTGAAGCACTTGAAAAATATGATGCAAATGGCTTTAACGAAACAATCCAAGAGTTTTTAAATTCTAATAAAAATAAAAAGTTTGATGAAGTAAAAATATTAGGGATAATGCTGACTGGTCAAACCCAAAATTTTAAAGCATTAGAAAATCAAGATTTTATTCGTGGTTCTTCTGTAGGTGCAACTGCACAAATCGTCCCTTATATTAAACCTGAGAAATAATAAGCAAGAGACCAGATGAACATTTGGTCTCACTTTTTTGTTAATCTGCCCTTTAGTTCATTAAATTATTTCATTGACCTTGCAACTTCCAACATTTTATTCCTTGATACCCGTGAGCTCTCCATTTCTACATAAGTTCCTTCTTGTATCCAACGAAGTAAACCACCAGTAATAAGTTCTCCCTCTTTATCTAACTCACCACTATTACCCCATTCTACAAAAAAGGCATTATGCCCCTGCCTTAAAGACAGCTCCGATCTTCAGCTAACCCACCCGTTAGTTCAAGTAGGCACTAGTGCAACTTTTATTTATCTACTCCTGCATCTATTTCCCAGCTATTTTGCAACTTCCGGATATAAATGATCTGACCAATGTGATATGCGTTATGAGTTGACACATTTCCGAGTATTGCCCACCATTTCACGTGTCCAGGATAACCATTAACTTCTCTCTCAACTTTTTCTTCAGATAATAACTCTTGCCAACGTAAAAGCACCTCTAATAGTTGTTTTTTTAAGTCAGCAAAAGTATGATTTTCAGGAATAATAAAGCTGTTATTATTATTTCCTATTGAAGGCACAGCATCAACGTGAGATTTTTGGTACCTTGTTTGCCATGTTTGATTCCAATATAGTAGATGCTGCACAATTTCAGCAATACTATTACTTTCTTCGTTTGGCTTCCAAAATGCATGTTCCTCAGACAATCTTTCTACTGAATCTGAAAATGGTAGGTACCAACTTGGGTCATTAGCATTTGCCAACAACTGATCCGATAAAACATCTTTTGCATGAACCATAACAAACCCTCCTAATTTTTATATACTGTTTTTTCTAAATCTTTAAACAATATCATCTTATTATATTCTACATAGTATATTGATTGTCCTGTTCTTATTAAGCTAACCTGCCCCTTTAGTTCCATAAGAAAAAGAGCCACCAATTGGCAGCTCCGGATCTCAACTAACGCACCCGTTAGTTGAAGAACATTGCTTATGTATTGTGTATTATCTTTGTACTAAAGAAAAAAACAGCTTATTTAATGTCTCTAAGATTTATAGTCCACTATGTCTCCCTCGTCATAAGCTTCTTTAAATAATGGTGGCGTTTTCGCTTCAGATTGATTTTGTGATGAGGAACGAATACCATTTTCAGCTAAGATATCTAAAATTTTTTGAATATCTTCTTTGGTTGCGGGTGCTTTGTTTGGCTTTAGGCTAGTCGCTATTTTACCATTGGACTCTAATATCGCCAATTCAACATCTTCGACATTTCCTATATTTTTTTGGCGAAGTGCACTTTGTATCTCATCTGTCGTTAATCTGGCTTTTTTTAGCTCTTCTAACTTCACCTTTCCATCTTTAATTAGTATTGATGGTACTCCATTAATAAACTTTCTGGATTTTGGAAACCATATTTGTATTTTTGCTAATAATACAATTCCTATAATGAGCAAAGTTCCAGCATATACTGCTTGCCATTCCTCTTTCAATGCTAAAGGTTGGATTAGTACAGCACCAATCGAAATCCTTAACACAGCTTCCGAAACTGTTGTTTCTGCAAGTGATCTCTTTCCTGCGATACGCAGAAGAATAATTGCAGTACAAAAAATTAACAATGCCTTTAATACATAAGGTAAGGTAGATATGTCTTCTAAAAAATCCATCATTTTTCTCATTCCTTAAACATTTTTTGTTAGTATTTGTTGACTCTATACCAAATATGTAGATAGTTTTTGGAAACTAGGTAATAACAAAAATTCAGGTGTTTTTTAGAATGTAAAATAAAGGCTAAATAACTAATTCTCCACTTCAACTAAACTGCCCCGATAGTTGCATAAAGAAAAAGCTGCCTTAAAGACAGCTCTGATCTTCAGCTAACGCACCCGTTAGTTTAAGTACACTCCTTCACAATCTTGCCATCCTGCTACTTTAACTTAACAATTAAAACAAACTACAATACAAATATCATTGAAGCCAAAACTAAAAATGGAAATAAAACAATTAGCAATATTGATACTCCTGTCTTCCAATTTTTCTTTATTTGAAGTAATTCCTTCTTAGCCTTCTCCTTATTTTTAAGCGACCATATAATAATTCCGACCCAATAAATTGCTAAAAATATATAACTTGAAGTATCCATAAAACCACCTTTTATAACAATTTTCTGTAATCACTGTTTAACTATCATTCTTTTTTGCCCCGTTTTTTCAATATGAAAGGATCGCACCCTATAGATAATTAACGAAGTGAATTAGTGGTCTTTTTTTTAAATCCTTTAATTGTTGTATAAATAGGGTATAACAATAACAAACCTCCAAATAGCAATATCCCATATTTTTCATTAGGAAGATATTTATCTAATAAATTATTCAAAAATAGATCTCCTGTTATGATGAAGATTAGACCTGATGTGAAAAATATTAAAAACGTTTTGAAAAAACTTTTCTTTTTAAATTTCTTGTCCCTAAAACCATAAATTAAGCCTAAAACCACAGACAAAACAAGTAAATCAGTGATATTCATACATCTTAACCTTCTTTTTTATTCTCAGCATAAGCGAAAAAAATACTATTTCATATATAAAAATATTCCCACCTTATAGAACTAACCTGCCCCGATAGTTCCATAAGAAAAAGCTGCCTTAAAGACAGCTCCGGGCTTACTGTCGTATAAATAAACCATTTCGTTCAATAATCTCTCGGCATTTATCAAACCCTTCCATTTTCTTACTATACACAGGAAAACATAGCTCATAATTTCCGATAATAACTGTTTCAAGTGAAGGAAAGAAAAAATTTCAAAAATACAATTCTTCAACTGAAAGGTTAACCAGAAACTGAAGTGCCTCTTCATCACCAATTTTGTATATGCCCTCTTTGATAGCGAACATCTTTCTAAAAACACTCGCCTCCACACGATTTAAGAAGCCTAGAATGAATTTGACTTGCTCTTTGCTTATTCCATTTTTATTGATATGAACAAATACTTCGCCATCTGTATGATAAATTTGGGTAATTGCACTTAAAAATCTGGAACCATACTTTAAATTATGCTCGTGATGACTGCTTAGTAAATCTCGTGCCTCTTGTTCAGTAAGAACTCGATTATATACATCCATAATACCAATAATAGGAAACACCTTTCTTGGCTCCTTCAAAAGATGGGTGTTGAATTTTTTAAATTTTGTATATATTTTTTCTATCTCGTTATCAGTAGCTAATTCAATTCTCAAATAGTTCGCCTCACTTTGCCTGGTTGTATCATTTTATCATTTTTGTTATTGAACTAACCTGCCCCGTTAGTGCCATAAGAAAAAGGCTGCCTCAGCAACCTTCCTTATTGAAGTAAGCACCCGTTAGCCATCCATGAATCGCAAAAATCGGCGATCCACCACAAAGAATGAAAATGGTTGGGAAGTGTCCATACTGATACTGACCTTAATCCAGTCAACCTTAATCCATAGACTAATTAACGCTCTCCTCTTTTTTAAACGATTGAGCAGGGTCTTCTTAAGTATTGTCATTTTTCATTATTAAAGAAACTTATTTTCATGGTAGTTCAACAACAAAATTTATTATTATCCTATTACTTCTCCCAAAGCTCTATACGTCTTCCCTCTGGATCTTCAATCCAAATAAACTTTCCAAATTCATTAATCGTCTTTTCCATAACAAGGGGAATACCCATTTTTTCTATATGTTTGATACTGTCATCCAAATTTTCAACTTGAAAGTTTAACATCACTTGTTGTTCTGTTGGAAAATAGCGGTCATTTTCAGAAAAGAAGGAAAAGATAGTTTCATTGCCTGATTGTGGTGTAATAATGGTACCATTCCAATTTTCAATTTCAATTTTTAGGACTTTACTGTACCATTTTTTTATATCCTCTAGATTTTTAGTCCTCCAAAAGATTCCTCCAAAACCCTTTATTATCATAAGAATCTCCTTCCTATCCCATTAGTTATTAATTTAAATTCTAGTTTTGAAAGCGAATTCCTCTTTCACTAACCTGCCAGTTAGAACAATTTAAAAAAGGCTGCTTCGGTTATATGTAATTCCATATAAATGTTATTTTATAGGGGGTTTTATATAGTATTTAATAAGATGTTGATCATTAAAACAAGTAGAAACAAAAGGGATAGAAATCTATCCCTTTTTATTTATGCTGACCTCAAAATGACCTCATTTACCACAACAACTCAAAGAATGTAATTGTAAAATTTTCAATTTTAAATTTTGGCTCTGTTAAAGTAAATTGTTGATTTTTGAGCAAAAAAAGACCACAATTTTTGTGGTCTTTGCTTTTCCTTATTCAATTAACTCACCCGTTACTTTGTGACCGTATCGCTAAGATTGAGGGCAGTAAGAATGAGTTTAAACGATTCCAAGCCCCAGTATTAACACTGAATAAGGAAGAGGAGGAGGATATCTTTGATAAGCTTATTCATCTGTTTGACGGGGTTGTTGTGGAGGGTGAAATTCAAGAGGTCAAAGAAGAAGAACCAATTGACCAGCTGAAACGCTGGATCGCAAACACTGGTGAGCTCCGAGTAAATGAGTTAGCAAGATTGATAGGTTTAGGGAATAATAAGGTTCATGCCATGATGGTGGAATTAGTAAATGAAGGGTATTTGAAGAAGGAAGGCAGAAGTTATGCCATTAACGTGAATGATGAAGAATTGGATAAATGGAGGGAAAAGGAATGATACCTTTTACGACTGCATTGATAATCCCTGTTGTAACCTTCTACGCAATGATCAAAGGAATCGATTATATGTATAGTGAAATGACTGGAAAAGAAAAACCGATTACGTCCATTAACTTTCGCCAATGGAAGGACGGATGGGGATGAATAAAAAATTAGTAAAATGTAAGTCTGCGTTGATAGAATAATTGAACATAAGCAGAAGGGTTCGAGAATCTTTAAAAGATCTCGAACCCTTCTGTTTTAATATGTGAGTGTCCAGTCTAGTTTACGGGATGCGTGAAAAAAAAAACGAGTGAAAATATAATTTCTGGTAATCAAAGTTTAAGAGATTTTTACGAATAAAAAAAGTGAAGAAGGAAAACCCTTTAGAGTGGCTAATATGAGTTAGCAACAAACCTACATTGACATGTCATTGCGCTTGTTTTTATGAGAGATATATTTTTTCGGTATCGCAACATTATACGGCACATTGCTATGTCCGTAGCTACGATGAATCATCATATACAGTAAACCAATACCTACAACTATGACTCCTGAAACGAGCACGATATAGTTATCATACCAAGGTGCATCTGGCGTTCTTGGCCAACACATGTTGATCATTGCGATGATTCCATAGACAAGCGCACCAATATTGACGGGCAGTCCCCACTTGCCCAATTGATACTTACCACTTGGCTTCCATCCTTTTAGTCTAGCTCGAAGTGCAGCAAAGACAACCATTTGGAATCCAAGATAAATGCCAAATGCCGCAAAACTGATTACCTTTGTGAGCGCATCTGTAGACACTTTTGATCCAAGCACAATGAGGGCTGGGACAATTGCGGCAAGAAGCAGCGCATAAGGTGGAATGTGACGAGCAGCCGAAAATTTCTTTAACAATCGGCTTCCTACAATCATGTCATCACGGCCATACGAATAGGCAAGTCTGCTTGCTGCCGCTTGTAAACTCATTACACATGAAAGGAAAGAAATCAACACAATACCCAGTACAATCTTCGCGCCAACAGCACCAAATGCATCGTTTAGTAAGGTATCAACAGGCGTTACGTCCTTACCAGCGATAACTGCTGGGATATCAGCAACTGATAGTACTAAAGCAAGGCAAACAAAAGTTGCTGCAGCACCGCCAATGTAAATGGTCCGACGCATTGCCTTTGGGATAAGAACACCTGGATTCGGTACTTCTTCAGCAACATCACCACAGGCTTCGAACCCATAATATTGAAAAATTCCAATTAATCCAGCTGCTGCAAATGCATACATGTAGCTATGACTACCTTGAGCACCAAAAGAATCAAAGAGCACATCAAGACCGTGCACCCTTTGTGTGATAAGCAACCAAAATCCAACTACAAGCGCACCGATAAGTTCAGCAGCAAAACCAATAACTGCTGCAGCCGCGAGAACCTTTGTGCCAAGAAAATTGATGATAGTCGATAGTGCAAGAAGGACTACTGCACAAAGAATCGCAGAGTCCACCGATACTTCAAAACCCAAAACTTGTGCTAGATAAGGTCCAGCTCCGTACGCGACACTGGCAATCGTCACAAGCAAGGCCATTAAGTAAACCCAGCCAGTCATCCACGCCCACTTGCGCCCCCATAGTCTTCGTGCCCAAGGATAAACTCCTCCTGCAACAGGGTATTGCGCAACAATCTCGCTGAAGACAAGTGCGACTAGTAATTGTCCGAGTCCAACGATGAAAAAACTCCAAATCATGGGTGGGCCACCTTGCGCAAGTGCGTATGCAAATAGTGAGTACACACCTACTACAGGTGAAAGATAAGTGAACCCTAGCGAAAAGTTTGCCCACGGACTCATGTCGCGGCGAAATTCAGATTCATATCCAAGCGATGCCAGTTGTGCAGCATCACTATCATAATGTTCTGACGGAGAACCTCCAATATTTTTATTCAGATTTTCTTGCATATTTGAGCCTCCTTAAAATGGTAGATATATTCTTATATGCAATTGTTGCGCCAATATAAAAAAATAATATAAATATTCAGTTAATTACACTTTGATAGAGGTAAATTTTACAATCAAATTTCAATTTTGATATTTTGTATTCAACTCTGAAATAATTTTAAGATGGGGGATAGGGATTTTATGCCAAATAACTTCCATCTGTTATTACTTTTTAATCATTAATGCATAATTTATTCATAACTTCATAGGAACGTGGAATTGTTGGGCAGAACCCTAGCTTTTTAGTAAGTAGTTCAGATAACGTGAAGAAAAAGCCAAATAACAAAGTAAATAACATACGAATTGGCAAGTTAAATAGCAGATTAAATAACAATATAATTAGCATAAAAAACACTTGAGTACCCAAGTGTTTTTGGTCTTTAATGTGTAATTCTTGTTCAACTAACGCACCCGTTTGTTGAGGAGGAACTTCTAACTTTTAGTACCTTTTTCTAATTCTTCACGTTTTTTTATCTCTTCTGTTTGGTCTAAGATATTAATATTCACTTTTCTTAGCTCGTGACAATAAAGGTCTCTCCCACCATGATTCAGGGAGTTTTTTTATTACTTTCACAAAAACATCTACTGTATAATTTTCTTCAATCGTAGTAGGATAGTGTACAATATCAACTACTTCGCACAATTTTGAACCTAGCTCAACTTTTTCACCAATTCGCACATATAGATTGTTATAAGAATAACTATTTATATTTTCTTTAATTTCTCCTAATTCACCTTCAATATATTTAACTAACATTTTATAGCCCCCTTCTCTTTTTACTCATCTTATTTTCAGTATTGATTTTCCTCTTCTAAAGCCACTTTCCTTCACACCTTTTTTGAAAATTACTCCATTTATTCTAAAATAAACTTATCTTTCTATTGAATTATTCTGCTCCGTTAGTTCCATAAGAAAAAGAGCTGCGGAAGCAACTCCCCTATTGAAGTAAAGCACCCATTAGTTCGATTCACTTATTTCTAGTATATTCTGGAGTATCACAGAGTGGACATTCCTCATATTGCTTTTCCTTTGCTAGAAATAAAGTAAATCCCAAGAATAAAAGTAATTATTAAAATGACACAAATTAACCAATACATCAAAGGATATTGATATAGTACTGTTGAATTCATATCGGTTGTTGTTATTTTATTCTCAACAGGATCATAAAGCATGTCCACAATTAAGTATGTTAGTAAAGATGAAAGAGTAAGAAATATTCCTATCGCACGTTTCATCATTTTCACCTCCTAAAACCGTTAAACTGTATACAGTTTAACGTAAAAACAAAATCCTTCTTCAACTAAACTGCCCCTTTAGTTCAATAAGAAAAAGCTGCCTAAAAGACAGCTCTGATCATCAGCTAACGCACCTGTTAGTTCAACAAGAAAAAAGTCTTTTCTATTGTGAGATAAGGTATTTTTCTTTGAAAATTGGACTCAATTCACTCCATACATCAAATTTATTACCATCTAAATCAAAGAAAACAAAATTCCTTCCAGAATGTCCTCTATTTTCAATTGCCCCAATTCTAATCTGTTTATCGATAAAATCTCTATGTATAGCTTCTAAAGCATTTAATCCATTAACTTCAAATGTTATAGAAAAACGCTCAACACCGTAAATATCATAGAAATTTGAGCTTTGATTTTCTTTAGATTTAACAAGGAAAATACTTTGGTTCGCAAAATTAAGAATTGCTTTGTCTTCGTCTTTATAGCTTAACTCTGCCCCCAATTTGTTTACATACCATTTAGAAGAAAGTTCTACATTTGAAACTGGGATATAAGTAGTTCCTACCCTTAATAATTTTTTATTCACCCTGTTCGCCTCCTTTAATTACTTGAATAAACTCATTCTCCACTTATATATCTTCCCCCTTTTAATTATCCATAATTACCCTTTTGCAATTTCAACTATCCTGCCCCGTTAGTTCCATAAGAAAAAGAGCTGCCAAAGCAACCTAAAGTTAATTTTAAAAAGTGAAGGCATTGATTCAGCAGGAAGGATTTATGGCCTTTTTCTGTGGAACTTACTATGATTGTGAAATAATCTACTTAAAGTAACGGATGCATTAGTTTATTAAGGAACATAAAAAGGAGTATCTTTGCTGGGTTTCCAGCCACTATTGTATTGGCAGGAACATCTTTTGGAACAAAAGAACCAGCAGCAACAATTGAATTATCTCCAATAGTGACTCCAGCCAGAATTATGCAACTTCCACCAATCCATACACCGTTTCCAATTATAATTGGTATTCCATATCCACTCTTGTTCCTATCCTTGGGTTCGATTGAATGACCAGCCGTATATATACCTACATTGGGACCTATCATACAGTTGTCACCAACCCTAACTTCTGCCATATCTAAAATAGTGCAGTTATAGCCAGCATAGAAATTATCGCCAACGTGGATATTGTAGCCCAAGTCGTAATGGAAATTGTGTTCAATACTAGGATCAACACCTACAGTACCAAACAAATTCTTTATAATTTCCTCTCTTTTTGAGAAATCTTCTATAGCACTATTGTTAAATTCTTGAACAAGTTTATGAGCACGAATATTTTTTAATTTTAGTTCCTCTGTTCCTCGTTCATAATAGATTTTCTCTTTATCGCTCATACCTAATTTCCTCCTTTCAGTTAGTACAAATGTTACCATAATCTTCAACTAACCTGTCCCGTTAGTGCCATAAGGAGTCTTGACGCATGCCCATCAAGTTAAAATTTCTTTATACCTCAAAACGAAAAAAGCTATCTTCAGCAGCATTTACAGAAAGAATAGCTTATTTTTTCTTTATGGGCATAATCCTTTTTCTTAGCTTGATGGCGATAGGCGGTACCCCAATAAACAGAAAATTCGTCTGAAAATTTCTTCAGTTCTTGGTTTAAAATAGGAATAATGTAAGATAAATCTATTTTTCTTGTATGATAAAGTAGAATAGTAGGAAAATGAATCGAAGGATGTGTTATTATTTGATGTTAAATGTAAAAAAAATGCCGTTTGTTGTTTTTATTTGTTTCATGTTTTTTATACCAAATTCAATCTTTGCTCAAGAAATTTTACACAATGGAAGTCAAGGACAAGCAGTTTATGACTTACAAGAAAATTTAAAGAAAATGGGTTACTTTAACAGTCAACCAACAGGGTATTATGGTTCAATTACTGATCATGCAGTGAAACAACTTCAACTAGATTCTGGAATATTACCAGATGGAGTTTTTGGATTCCAAACACAACAAAAATTAAATAGTATTGAAATGATGGCAAGGGTTGTTTATGGAGAAGCTCGAGGAGAAACTTATGAAGGAAAAGTAGCTGTCGCTGCAGTAATTTTGAACCGAATGTCAACACCAGGTTTTCCTAAAAATACTTACGATGTTATTTTCCAGACAAATGCTTTTACAGCTGTACATGATGGGCAATATTATTTGACCCCAAATAGCTATTCTTATCGAGCTGTTATTGATGCATTACAAGGTTGGGATCCTACTCATGGTTCTGTTTATTATTATAATCCGGTCTCGGCAACAGATGAATGGATTTTCACAAGGGAAACAGTCATTAGAATAGGCAACCACTTATTTGCAAAGTAAAACTAATCTACATACATATTGAGGCATGATATTTTTATAGTTTCGTATTATAAATATCCCATTAACTATGTCGTGGAGTATAGTTGAAAGGTCGGGCAGTATTTGCCCGACCTTTTTGGCGGTACCCTTGGCGGCACCCCCAAAAGAAAAAACTGCCATAAAG
The DNA here is from genome assembly GCF_053608705.1 of Peribacillus sp. NPDC055009. Lineage (NCBI taxonomy): Bacteria > Bacillati > Bacillota > Bacilli > Caryophanales > Bacillaceae > Peribacillus > Peribacillus sp. NPDC055009. The sequence goes on from NZ_JBSGVZ010000018.1 coordinate 110,925, forward strand.
ACAGCTCCGATCTACAGCTAAAGCACCTGTTTTTCCTTATTTTCCGTACCCATTTACTTATAAACAATATTAAGTACTTTTCCCTTGGTTCCAAAAGAAAAAGCGATTACCTGGTATAGGAACCGCCTTCAACTATCTTTGCAAAGTCATCAAGAGTAGTTGAATACTTGATATAAATTCGTGGTAAAAGATAAAGTTCGTCTTTAATGCCCTTCTCAGAAAATAGTTCAGGAGTTGTCGTAAGTCCAAACAAATAATATTTCTTCGTTTCTTCTACCACTTTGTCATTGAAATTTCCGTATGGATACGCAAGAGCATTAACTGGTTTGCCTGTTATTTTTTGAATTTTTTCTTTGGACCCTTTCAGTTCATATTCATAATTTTTTATTTCCGTCAAATCAGGATGTGTAGCAGTATGAGACTGGATTGAGATTATACCTGAATCAGCCATCATTTTTAAATCCGATTTCGATAATCGGTTTGAACGACCGATAAAGTCAGAGATAACAAAAATGGTACCCCTTGGTTTAAAACGTTCGTTTTCAAGTTTTTGAAAGATAGCAAATGCATTCAGATTGTTTTTGTATCCGTCATCAAAGGTAATGAAAATGGGTTTATTTTCTTTATGAATTTCTTGCCAACGATCAAAAGTTAATAATGTGTAGCCATGGTCTTTTAAATAAATCATTTGTTTCTGGAAATTATCAGGAGTTACATATAGCTCCTTAGAACCCTGCCCAGTAAACTCGTCAATCGAATGATAAATTAAAATTGGTACTTTTCGTTGAGCAAAAACTTGTGATGGAAGAATTAAGATAAGAAGACATAGGAAAAACATTACAACCTTTTTCATAAAATTCCTCGCTTTGCGTCCTTTTTATATCTTTTCAATTTATTGTGCCTCAAAAGCATAGTTCTATTATGATTTCTCCCATATTTGATTCTATCTCCCATTGCAATGATGACTTTGATAATCCCAAATGAAAAACTAATTTCTTAAAACACTAAGGAATCGGACTAACTGCCACATTAGCTCTATAAGAAAAAGAGCTGCCAAAGCAACTGTTAGTGGGACAAGGAAGGATTAAGTGTATAGTTCTTTTTTTAAAGCCTTAATTCCATCAATTACACTTTTTACATTTTCATCATTATTCAATTTGTTTCTTGCATGGAGCAAAACTGGTCTAACAGATTCCACAGATCGTCCAAAATCGTACATCCATTCATATCGAGGAACCATCCAAGTATGAAAATGGTGAGTAGTATCTTCATTATAAAAGTAATAAACATGTTCTATCCCTAATACTTCCCTTTGAGCTTTTCTAATCTTAGATAATAAGTTTATGTAATCAACCTTTTCTAAGTCATTTAATTCGTCAAAGCACTTAATATGGCGTTTAGAGGCTAAAATTACTAAACCTTTAATGGGATATGCAACGTCTTGGTGAGCATGAAAATATTCAGTTTCGACTATTACACCACCATCCGGTTCTATTTCCCCACTTGTTAAAGCACAACTTAAACATTCGACTTCAACTGTTTTTCCATTAGACAAAGTAATTTCCCTCATAATTCCCTCCAAAAACAATATATTATCTCTCTTAAAAATATAAAAATAAACAAACCCTTGTTGAGCTATCCTGCCCCGTTAGTTTAAGTGAGGAACATCACAAACAGAATATTAATTCATCTTAACAATATTTTTATTTTATTAGGCTATGTTAAAGACTTTGGTTGAATGAAAAAACGCAAAAGATTTGGTTAATCTTAAATTTTAATGGTGGTAGTAAATATTCTATTAGCTATTTTTTAATTTGAAAACGTATATTAGCAAAGCAGTATTCGTTTCTGTGATAAGAAAAAAGTGTAACAACTTGTTTATATTTCAAGTTATCAAATCATACTAAATTAATCCTTTTTTGAACTCAATCTTTCTAACTTTTCTTTATTAATGATAAAATATTTTCTTCCTTTTTTTTCTAATAATCCGTCTTCATGGAATTGGTTAAGTGTGTATAATAAATGTCGATAGCTTACCCCCACGTATTCTGCTGTTTCGGTATGCTTCTCTTGAAAGCATCCATCGTTTTCTATTTGAAGAATATATTTGGCCAATCGATTTTTGAATTCATAATCCTGCATAGCTGTGTAATGATCCGTTCTTTTAAGTAATTTATCACCTAAGTATTTTGATAAATTTTGGAGGAAAAGATTGTCATTTAACAGATGCTCTTTCGATGAAGCCAATGGAACCGCTAAGCAAGTACAGTCATTTATAGCCACAACATCTTTTAAATTCTTTTCCACCTCAATCAAGGATAATTCACCAATAAAATCATCTTTCTTTAGAAACTGAATCAGCGCACGTTTTCCATTTTCGTGTACTATATATATTTTTGCCCGCCCATCCAATAATAAAAATAAGTACTGAATATCTTCATCAAAGCGCACTATATATTCATTAGAAGAAAACTTACAAATAAAAGCCTGATGTAAAACTGCTTTCGGAAAAGTTTCTTGAATATCATTATATATATCCACAAAATTTTCAGCGTAATCCTTCAAATTGATTTTTTCCATTTTATCACCTCAATATGAGATATCTCCTATTATTATATTGTTCCTTTCGATATATTACTACCAAGAGGTGGATAGGAATGAACAAATACAAACATATTATTTTTGACTTAGATGATACGATACTTGATTTTCAAGATTCAGAAGAAAAGGCTTTAAAACAAATTATTACGCTGTACGAGTTGCCCTATAACAAACAAACAATTGCATGTTATAAGCGCATTAATGATGGATTATGGCATCAATTAGAGGAAGGCTTGATTTCTCGTGAAGAAGTGCTGACAACGCGTTTTTCACTTTTTTTGAAGGAATTTCATATAGATGAAAACGGAGCAAAGGTTGAAGCTATGTACCGTGAGCATTTAAACCAAGGACATAAGACCGTTACCCATGCACATGAATTATTAAATGCTTTAAGTAAGCAAGATTATAAATTATATATTGGAACAAACGGTGTAGGAAAGACTCAAAGAAAAAGATTAGGAGGTGCCAAGCTACAAGGATATTTTGAACAACTTTTTATCTCCGAAGAAATTGGTTATGAAAAACCGAATCCCCATTTCTTTTACTATATTTTTGATGCCCTGCATACAAGCCGTAAAGAAGAATTCCTAATGATAGGTGATCGTTTAACATCGGATATTCAAGGAGCTATCAATGTCGGAATTGATTGTGTATGGTTTAACCCTAAGAGAAGCATGCCTAAATCATGTTCACCTAAGAGCACATATACGATACCAAATTTAATGCAAATAATGGACTTATTAGAGGAATAATCATGAAAAAAGTAATTCAATCGATTCTACTCTATATAGTAAGTGCTATTGGCATTAGTCTTACATTAAAAGCTGATGTTGGTGTCAGCAGTTTTAATGCGATGAATTTATCAATATCTGAATGGACTTCCATCAAAGTTGGCACAATTACATTCATTGCAAATCTCATTTTTCTATTCGGTTATATCTGCCTATGCGAAAAAAAGGATTTTAGAAAATTTACTTTGATGTTCATTTCCATCTTGTTCTTTGGAATGGTTATTAATTTTTTCCTCTATACTATTTTCGGTACGATTTACGTAGAGAATTATTTAGTAAGAATCGGACTATTTATTTTCGGTGCGATACTAGCCGGTGGAACAACAGGCATTATTTTATCATTAGATATTATTCCTTTTCCTATTGAAAGTTTCTGTTTACGAATAGCTGAATTAACAAAACGCCCTTTCTCTCAATACAGATATTGTGTCGATTTATTCTCCATTATTCTATCAATAACAATATCACTACTATACAATTTACCAATCAATATTCGTGAAGGAACGATTATCAGCTTCTTCTTATTGTCCGGCATTATTTCATATACACGATTGAAATTTAAAAACTATCAACAGAAACCCCAAACTCAATAAATAGCATAACTAAAAAATAACCTCTTACGGTTGAGAATCCAAAGAGGTTATTATTATCAAACTTTAATATAAATTATCGAACTTTATTCTAAATGATCAATCTTTTTTGTAACACTACAGTTAAACTAACCTGCCCCGATAGTTCCATAAAAAAAGCTGCCTTAAAGACAACTCCGATCTTCAGCTAAAGCACCCGTTCTAAACACAACAAATAGTTGATTATTTGCATTTAAATTCAAATGTATTTTTTTCTAGTCATATTGCTTCATCAAAAGTTTTGATAATAATATCAAAACGCTGACTGTATGGATGCATAAATACTTCGTACTGAATCCGACGTTCTTCATGAGACTGCCTTAAATAATTGATATTGGTTCCTCTCTCAACAATATCACGGCTCGACCTTCTCATTAATTCCGTTTCACCATCTGTATAGAAGTAAATTTTTAAATCAAATAAATCTGGATTAATAAATGCGACACTCATTCCTTCTACAATCGTTACTTTGTTTTTCGAAGAAATTAACTCACTTTTCATATAATGCGTATCTATTGTATATAAGTCTAAACCATCTCTAACCATCTAAACATCTCTTTCTAAAGAATGCAAATGATGAGCTGATGGATGGCAAGCCGTCATTTTATAACGATGATTTTCGTTTTGATATGTATAGTCGATAACTGCATGCTTTCGTATGTTCAAACTAACAATATATGGATCTGTATTAATATAATTCACTTCATTTTGATTTAGTAGGATTGCGAGCCTATTGGCAAACGTCGTTTTTCCAGCAGCACCATGCCCTGAAATGCCAATAACAATCTGTTCATCAGTCATTCTGACCCGATTTATGATATCTTGTAATAACTTATCCATCCCTCTCCCCCTGTCCATTATAAGAATTAAACCTAATACTCGCTTTTTCCTCTTTAAGCTCTTCATCAATAAGTTATGTTAAGAATTGAAGCCATTTATGTTCTGGTTCGTGCAATTGTATGGCATACTTAAGCCGTTTTTTCCTCTCATCATCTAGATTGTCTAATATCTCCATAAAGTCTTGGTCGTCTTTTTCTCTTGTGTTTTTCACTTTATATAAAAGTACAATTTCTGGATTTAGATAAGGAATCCCGGTATCCGAATAACTCCAAACTGACTTAAGTGGATAGGAGATCGTTAAATCCCTTCTGAACTTCCAGTCATCATCCTTTGTTTCATTTAGAAGTACCTCTAATTTATCTCCATTTGACTTATTTAAAGCGTGTACTTCGTGAATAGGTAACTCTAAAAACTCATTTTCCCAAGCATAGAATTTACCTTTAATAACCTTTTTAAAGTCCCATTCTTTTAGATATTCCTTCAGGTTTAATTGGTCTTTTCGAAATAGGGCAATCTCAATATCTTGATGTTGTCTTGTTTCTCTACCGATAAAAAGGTCAATTGCCCAACCACCTGCAAAGAACCACGTTTTATTAAATCCTGACATTAAAGAAGTAATACTATGACATTGTTCAAATGACATATAAATCCCCCAAGCTAAAATACTTATATCCTTAGTATTCTTTGTCTATTTTGAATAACCTCTATATTGAACTCTTATGCAACTAACCTGCCCCGATAGTTCAATAAGGAAAAAGCTGCCGTAAAAGACGGCTCGATCTTCAGCTAACGCACCCGCTAGTTGAATAAGAAATGATATAATATTCTAAAATTTTAAATTAGGAGTTGTAATATTTATGGATTTTTATATTGTTGATGTATTCGCAGAAGAAAAATATCAAGGTAACCAATTAGCTGTACTTATTCCCTCGAGAACAATATCTACTGAAGAAATGCAAAAGATTGCAAGAGAGATTAACTTTAATGAAACAACATTTATTTTATCTGGCAAACAAGACAACGGAGGATACGATGTTCGAATATTTACTCCTGATGTTGAGGTTCCTTTTGCTGGTCATCCAACATTAGGAACCGCATTTATCATTCAGAAAGTTTTAGAAAACAATGAAAGTAAACAAATAACTCTTAACCTTAAAGTAGGACAAATACCTGTAAATATTGAAGGTGAACAATTAATAATGAAGCAAAACCCACCCGAATTAGGAACGATTATTCCTGATCAAGATATTTTCACCGAAATATTACAGATACCAAATGAAGATATTGATTCCCGTTTTCCAATTCAAATTGTATCAACTGGATTACCAGCAGTAATTGTTCCTCTTTGTTCATTGGATGCTGTAAATCGTTGCAAGATCAATCATAATAATTATCAAAATTTCATTGATAACGTTATAAAAGCAAATATCCTTGTCTTTTCTCCTGAAACCAAACTAAAAGAAAATGATTTAAACGTAAGAGTATTTTTAGATGACACAGGATTCCCTGAAGATCCTGCGACTGGAAGTGCAAACGGAAATCTTGCTGGATACCTTATCGCACATAACTTTTTTGAAAGTAAAAATATAGCGTACAGAGTTGAACAAGGATTCCAAATGGGAAGACCATCTATTTTAAATATACAAGCTGAAAATTCCCAAAATTCCATTCAAATCCTTGTAGGTGGTAAAGTATTTTTAATCGCAAAAGGAGAATGGTATTAACAAGAAAGTCCAAATTCGGGCTTTTTTTTTAGATTAATAT
>NZ_JBSGVZ010000019.1:0-99855 GCF_053608705.1 Peribacillus sp. NPDC055009
AATGTTTGACTTGCTCATTTGCTTTTTTGATAGTGTGTGCTCACTTAAAATTTAACGTTGGCGCTTTGTTTTGTTCAGTTTTCAAAGAGCAATTTCACAATCGTTCTTTCGAACGGCTGTTTATTCATCATAACATCTTATTGATTAGTTGTCAACTTCTGCGAAGTTTTTAACTAATTTTAAATCGCTGTGTTTTTCAGCGACCATTTCATCTTATCATTCTCATAGTAAGAAGTCAATAGTTATTATTTCTTTCAGCAATCAGCCAAAAGGCGATGAGGTTTTTCGTTTGTCTTAGTTGGTGCTTATTTATATTAATCCCATTTCAGTTTAAAGTCAACTCTTTTTTCCTTTTCTTTTATTTATACCCTGCAACCGGTTATTTTAGCTTCTTCTGTTTATCAACAATGCAAGGACAGTGCTTATATAATGGTAAGAATGGCAACAAACACGGGATAGACCTAACTAAGTATCTTTGTATCTTTTTTTAATGCCTGTTTATAATGAAATTTGGCATATAACCAAGTTGACTTCATAATTTTCATTATGATATTATATAACCAAGTAAAATAATCGGAATAGTTAATTTTAATTTAAGCATAGCAAATTAAAGGAGATGGGATTATGACAGCAGCAATGGTAATACCAGGTGCGGAACCTTTTTTCTTACCCGGCAATTCTATCGGCATTCTTATTTGCCATGGCTTTAACGGAACGCCACAAAGCGTAAGATATTTAGGTGAAAAATTTGCCGCCAAAGGCTTTACTGTCTTCGCTCCTCGACTGGCGGGCCACGGGACGGATGAATATGAAATGGAAACGAGTACTTATCAGGAATGGATACAAGATGTTGAAATGGCTTATGCAAAATTAAAACGAACCTGCACCCATGTATTCGCCATCGGACAATCAATGGGAGGCGCCCTTGTTCTCGATTTAGCTACAAAAGTGGCTTGTGATGGAATTCTCACCATCAATGCCGCTCTCGAAGTCCCTGAATATGAAATATACCGTAACCAATCGGTTCCACGCTTCGTTCCTGAGGGCAAACCTGACATAAAAGACGATACAACTAAAGAAATCACAAATGACCAGGTTCCGTTAAAAGCGATTAATCAATTGCTTGATATAATGGAACATACCAGTCAAAAACTAATAGACGTTTCGTGCCCGATTCTTATCTTCCATTCTCCAGAAGATCACGTTGTACCAGACTCATGTTCCTACCAGATTTACGATACGGTCATGTCCGGGGATAAAGAGATGGCGCCCCTTGAAAATTCATATCATGTGGCCTCGTTGGATCATGACAAGGATCATATCATTGAACGGTCAAATCAGTTCATTCAAAGGTTAAGCAAAAGGGCTATAATCGCTTCTTAAACTCCTTTTTCTCCATATAAAACAGGTTTATCCGTACACTTCATGGGTATATACAGTATATAAAGAAAAAGGAGGTAACATGATGAGCGGTTTATCAGACAAAGTAAAAGGTGCTGTAAATAAAGTTAAAGGTGAAACGAAAGACCAAGTCGGAAACGCGAAAAATGATCCTCACTTACAAGCAGAAGGTAAAGTCGATAAATTAAAAGGCAATCTCCAAGATGGCATTGGTAAATTAAAAAATGACCGTTAATTGCAAATAGCCGAATATATGATTCACTCTCTTAACATATCCCCCCCTTTTATAGAGAAGAGGCGGCAGATAATCTGCCGCCTCTTCCTTGTTCAATTTGCTTGAATAACAACAACACACATATCATCCGGTTGATCTTGCTGCATTTCCGGGGACATCAAAAAATCGATAGGGGGAGATTCTTTACAATCGAACCATCTCGTCGAGACCGCTTCTTTTATTTGGTCGAGTCCTTCCGTCCCTTCTCGATCTATCGCTTCCATGACTCCATCCGTAAATAGCATGAGCTGAATCTTCTCTTCATAATGAATGACTGACTTCTCTATTTTCATTTCGGAGAAGAACCCAACAGGGCATGTCCCTTTTGAAAGCGAGGCCACTTTTCCATCGTCCATTAAAGCAAAGCCCGGAGGATGTCCGGCATTCACATATTCCACAGTCTTTTGCTCTGTATCAATGACCATATAAATCGCGGTAAAATAATAATGCACTGGATTATCTTCTTTATTAAGGGTACTCATCCAGCGATTCATTTCGTTTATTACTGCCACCGGATCAGTATGTATCCTGATGGCATCCCTCAATACGGAGGAAATGAACATGCACACAAGTGAGGCGGATATGCCATGCCCCATCATATCCAGCAGGATGATCCCATACCGACTTTCATCGATGCGATGCCAATAGTACATATCCCCTGCCAATTTATTCGCAGGTAAGTATGATGCCCTTATGGTTAAGTGATCATTTATAATGGGTTCACTTAATAAACCGCTTTGAACCTGCATGGAAAGATCCAATTCATTGCGGATTTTTTCATCCTGCATTTTATGCCAATCTTTTTCATATTTAAGTCTTAACCCCACGCGAATCCTCGCAAGTAAATCTATTTTATTGATAGGCTTCATAATGTAATCAATTCCGCCAACATCAAGTGCCTCGGCAACCTTGTTTGAATCTTCAAGGGCGGTCACAAAAATTACGGGTATATCTCTAAGGTGAGGAATGCTTTGAAGTCTCCTGCACGCCTCTATCCCATCGATCTCCGGCATCATGATATCGAGCAGAATGATATCAACTGAAGTCTCTTTAGGTTGCGGACTATCCACCTGTAAATATTCAAACATCTCAACAGCTGAAGTTAATGATAGAAAATCCGTATAGCCAGCTCGTTTTAGAATTTTCTCTATAACGAAAAGGTTAACCTGGTTATCATCTACGATTAAAATCGTCATTCTTTCATTCCCCTTTTGGCTTATATCGAGCGGCAACATTTATCTTTTTTATATGGATCAGTACTTTCATAAAGCTCCCTTAATAGGGATTTCCCTATTATATTATAACGAAGTTCAGTCTCTTTTAATAATAATAAACAACGGCAGTTATTCTATTTGGAGACCAACTCATTATTTATACCCCTTCTTCCGTCACCTTAAACATAGAAATGAAAAAAATCGAAAAATAATGCACTAAATTAAAAAGAAGGAGTCCGCTTATATGCGGACTCCTTCTTTTTCTTTTTACAATTTCCGATAAATTCGTTCCTTTGAGTCAAAGTCCTCATAATCTTCCGAAAAGGATGATGTATGAAGTGTTTCCTTGCTGCCGACCGCAAGGAAGCCGTCTTTACAAAGGCTGTCATAAAACAACTGATTAACATAGGTCTGCAATTCACCGGTAAAGTAAATCATCACATTCCGGCACATGATGATATGAAACTCATTGAACGAACCATCAGTAACTAAATTATGCTGGAAAAACACAATGTTTTTAAGGAGATTCGAATCAAGATAAGCATTTTGATAATCGGTTGTATAATACTCCGAAAATTCCTGGTTGCCTCCAGCTTGCAAATAGTTTTTCGTATAAGACTGCATTCTATTTAAAGGCAATATTCCTTTTTCCGCATGACGGAGGACTTCATCATTCATATCAGTGGCATAAATCCTCGCCTTATCATAAAGTCCTTCCTCCTTGAGGATGATCGCCATGGAAAAGGCTTCTTCACCGGTTGAACATCCCGCATGCCAAATTCTGATTTCCGGAAGTTTTTTCAGGAGCGGTACAATATTTAAACGAAAGGCTTTAAAGAAATCCGGATCGCGAAACATTTCAGTGACATTTATTGAAAAATCTCTCAATAGCTTCTCGACATACCCTTTTTCATATAAAACCATTTCAATCATTCCGCTGATCCTGCGAACATGGTCCAGTCTCATTCTATTTTCAACTCTTCTTTTTATTGAAGAACGCATATATTTGCGAAAGTCAAAGCCCGAAACGGAATAGACGGCCTCTAACAATAATTCGATTTCCAAGTCTTCTCTTTCTTCAATCGTTAATGTATCCTTCATGCAAAACCTTCCTTACCCGTACTATCAATCAATTAGTCAGCCATACCCTTAGGACTGATAGCAACTGATCCAATTTTAACGGCTTGCTGACATAGTCGGAAGCGCCGGCCTTCAGGCACTTTTCCCTGTCGCCTTTCATCGCTTTCGCAGTTAGCGCGATGATTGGAAGATCCTCGAACTTACTTTGCTCGCGAATTCTGGTCATCGTTTCGTAACCGTCCATGCCTGGCATCATGATATCCATCAAAATGACATCTATATTGTTTCCTTTTTCAAGGAGTTCCAAACATTCATAGCCGTTTTCAGCTGTAAGGATTTCCATCCCCTCATGCTTCAGCGCATTCTTCAGGGCAAATATATTACGGTGATCATCATCGACGACCAGTACTGTTTTATTGCAGAATGGTTTGGCCTTATCTCGATCTTCTTCATCCACTATAACTACATCCGGTTCTCCCTGACCGTCAAAAGGTGCGGCGGCAGAATCATCGTTGTTGGCTGCTGCCACTTCTGGAGAAGCAGCCATTGCTTCGCCGACATTTTTGAAGCCTTCTGGCATGCTTGGAATAAAGAAAGTAAAGGTACTGCCTTGCCCTTCCTCACTATCTACAATGACCCAGCCTCCCAGAAGTTTGGCGAACTCCCGGCAAATCGATAGCCCTAGTCCTGTACCGCCATATTTTCTCATTGTAGCTCCGTCACCTTGCTGGAACGCTTCAAAGATAAGTTTTTGCTTCTCTTTAGAAATTCCGATGCCCGTATCCGTCACCTTAATTTCAACCCAATTGCTAGCTCCTTTTGTCTGTATCCATTGTGCTACATTTTCTTCATCAGCCTTTTTGATTTGGACAGTCACAGAACCTTTTTCCGTGAATTTAAATGCATTGGATAATAGGTTTTTCAAAATTTGCTGGAAGCGCTGTTCATCCGTAAAGAAAATGTCCGGAACGTTTTTACTTTTTTCTATTATAAAGTCAATGTTCTTTTTCTTCGCTACATGATCGAAATTACGGTGCAATTGCTCTGGAAGCTCACTCAAATTCATTTCGTCAAAGACTACTTCAAGCTTTCCGACTTCGACTTTCGATAAATCCAAAATGTCATTGATCAACGTTAATAAATCTTGACCTGATGAGTTAATGACCCGAGCGAATTCCTGTTGCTCTTCGTTTAATTTACTATCATTCGGATCTGAAAGCATTTCTGATAAAATCAGGATACTATTGAGCGGTGTCCGCAATTCATGGGACATATTTGCCATGAACTCGGATTTATATTTGGAACTTAACTTTAATTCCTCCGCTTGTTTTTCAAGATTCAATTTTGCGACTTGAAGCTCTTTCGATTTTTCTTCAGTTTCACGATTTCTTTCTTCTAATTGTTCATTGATCATTCGCAATTCCTCAGCCTGTGTTTGCAGTTCCTCCGATTGGGCTTGCATTTCCTCTGACTGTGATTGCAATTCTTCCGATTGAGCCTGTAACTCTTCGGTCTGTGCTTGTGATTCTTTTAATAAACGCTCTATTTCCATCCGGCCTTCAACATTATTAATCGTGATGCCCAGAGTATCAAGAACCTGGTTCAGGAAAGTTTTTTGCAGCTTCGTAAAGCTCTCCAAACTCGCCAGTTCGACCATCGCCACCACTTCACCCTCAAAAACGACCGGCGCAATGACAATGCTTTTCGGGTTTACTTCCCCTAATCCTGTCGTAACCAATTGAAAATCTTCAGGAATATCTTCAATGACTTTCGATTCCTTTTCAAGGGCGCATTGTCCTATCAAACCTTCGCCAAGACGGAATTCACGCCTGCCTGAATCTTCGCCATCTCCCGCAAAGCTTGCAAGCTTCACAAAACGCATATCCACGTCCTCGCCCCGTTTGACGTAAAAAGCTCCAATTGAAGCTCCCATCATCGGTGCAAGTCTTGTAATGAACCGGTCAGCCAGCACCTCCACATCAACAATGCGCTGATACATCGTAGCTATATCTGCAACACGGGTCTGGATCCAGTTCTGTTCACTGATCTTTTCGGTGAAATCTTTCTCTTTTTGATTATAGATTTCAAGCGATCCCGCCATTTCGTTGAACGATCTCGCTATATCACCAATTTCATCAGTAGTCCGAACCGGAACTCTCGGTATGACCGATAAATTTTTATAATCGATATTTTTGATGACCTTCGTAATCGATTGCAGATCTTTCGATGTACTGCGGATCATCCAAACAACCGTTACTGAAATAACCAAAATGCTGAGAATAACCGCAAAAATCACAAAACCAATCATATCTTCATAGGTTTGTTTCGAATTGTTTAAGGTATCGTTCATGACACCTTCCTGGTAATCCTTAAATTCATCCATCGTACTGATGACTTTCGTTCGTTTTTCCCTTTGGTCCTCCATCAGGCTTGAAAGATCATCCGAAGAGTTTCCCGATTTTATCTTTTGGATGATTTCAGCCTCCGTTATGGAGTAAGAAGCATATTGAGTCTCGAACTCTTTCAATAATTGCTTTGCTTTCGCCTTATTTAACGAACCTGATAACCCGGCAATTTTTGATTCAATCAAACTATGATTCTCATTGATGATTTCGAGGCTGTCTGCTCTTTCTTCTTTGTTTGCATCATTAGCTGCAAACAGGATCTCACGGTCCGACCTGGAAAAAAGCTGACGGATTTCCATCGAAGCTGAAACTTTTTCATAGCGATTTTCAACTATCTCAGTCATGCTGCTCTTTAAATTGTTAAGAGTAACCATCATGAAAGAAAGTAAAATAGCCAAGAAAAGCAAGATCAAACCAAATCCCAACATTTGCTTCTTCTTAAAACCCATTTTCCCGCCCACCTTCAATACTTATTTATACCAGCCATAAATAAACGGCATTGCAAAATAAATCTTAATGCTATCATTAGTATTACTTTTGAAGAATTTCCTTATATTCTTTGTATCTTAAAATGATATATAGATAGATTCATTGCTCAAAGTCAATTTTAACATTTTCCAAGCTAAAATAGTTACCTACAGTGTTATTTTTAATGAATTCATTTTCCAATTAAGTAACAGTCTGCCTTGACCATTGTTCTAAACACCGAATAGACATCTTCGTACATAATAAAAGCCGAAAGTTTCCACTTTCGGCTCTTGTTGTAATCCTGTTTTATTTAATCTTCTTCACTTCAACATATAAAACATGGTGGCCGTCCATTTCCTTTACAGTAAACTCATATCCGGCGTATTCGATTTTATCCCCGACAGCAATCTCGAATCTGCCTGTCAGGAACCAACCTCCCAATGTATCGATATCTTCCTCCGGCAAATCGATCGCAAGGGTATCATTGACATCTTCAACCAATGTTTTTGCGTCGAATACATAATGCCCTTCATCAATCTTTTGAATGAGCGGACGTTCATCCTGGTCAAATTCATCACGGATTTCCCCGACGATTTCTTCAAGTATGTCTTCAACCGTAACAAGACCGGCAGTTCCGCCATATTCATCAGTCAAAACAGCCATATGGATCCGTTCCTTCTGCATTTTCAGCAGCAAATCATGAATGGCGATCGTTTCAAGAACACGGATAATGGGTGTTACAAAGGAATCCACCGTCAAAGCTGTTACATTATCTTCTGTAATCGTCGCTGTATAAAGTCGCTTGATATTGACCATTCCCACGACATTATCTTTATCACCGTCTATGACCGGATACCTTGTGTATTGCTCTTCCTGAATCAGTTCAACAACTTCCAATAATGGCATGCCCTTTTCGATAACGGTCATTTCCGTACGAGGAACCATGATTTCATTGGCAATGCGCTCATCAAATTCAAATATCTGATTGACATATTTATATTCTGATTGGTTGATCTCACCGCTTTTATAGCTTTCCGATAAAATGATGCGCAGCTCTTCTTCGGAATGGGCCATTTCGGACTCAGACGCAGGCTTTAATCCGAACATGCCCGTCAGGAGACGTGCAGAACCATTCAGTAACCAAATGAATGGGTACAAAATGCGGTAAAAGAGGATTAACGGCTTTGCAAATAGCAAGGTTACTTCTTCTGCCTTTTGAATCGCAACCGTTTTCGGTGCAAGTTCGCCGACAACAACATGAAGGAATGTTACAGAACCGAAGGCGATCAGGAACGAGATGATGTGACTTACGGACTCCTCTAATCCCCATTTAGTGAACAATGGTTTTAAGATGGCCTCGACCGTCGGTTCACCCAATACCCCTAAACCTAAGGCGGTTACCGTAATCCCCAATTGACAGGCAGATAAGTATTCATCGATATGTGATGTCACTTTCTTGGCTGCAAGGGCATTTCTATGCCCTTCCTCAATCAATTGATTGATTCGGGAACTTCTGACTTTCACGATTGCAAATTCCGATGCAACGAAAAATGCGGTTAATGCTATTAATACAGCTACTGCTAATAATTTTATAAATATCTCCAATATGTGCGGGTTCGCCATATTGTGCCCATCCTTCTGACCTTCGGATTAGACATGTACGGCTAAATCCCAAGCACCTCCTGTATAAATGGTTATTTTCGTTTCAAAAAGCGATTTTTGCCTAATCAAAACCCTTTAGCCTATTTCGTTAATATGCACCTTTGTGCAAAAAACTATAGGGATAAATTTTAATCATACCAGCAACACTAGCAATGATTGGATTAAGGCCATGCTTTCGCGGGATATCTGTTTTTTTAGAAGAAGCTCACTTTTTCCGTCCTTTTCAATCAAGCTAATGAATTCCTGAAGTTCCTCGTTCAGGCCATCCATTTTATTCTTGAGTTGAAGACCTTTTTCCTCAATTGCTGATGCGTCTTCCTTATCCTTCTTAAGTAATTCTTTAATATCTTCCAATGAAAGGTTTTCTCTTTTGTATCCCTCGATACAGCGAAGTCTTTCAAGTTCACCAACTGAATAATAACGGTAATTAGAGGCGGAACGTTCTGCTTTAAGCAAGCCTAGGTTTGTATAATAATCTACAGTTCGTTTCGTAACATTCGCCATTTCCGCCAACTCGCCAATTTTTAAAGTCTCGTTCCCAACATAACCCCTCCTAACCGTCACGTGATGGTTTGACAAACTGAAAGTATGTCTTTTTCCTCCATGACGTTTTATTCTATTCCCTAATCGTACATTATTTTAATTGAAATGGAAAATATTTATTACCTCTTTACCCTTCATTGGAAAAACAAAAACCGATTAATTGAATAATCGGTTCAGACTGTAGACAAACTTGATATTAATTAAGTTTGCCTGCATTTTTGAGAGTGTATAAAATATGAACGTTGATTGGAACGTAGGGACTCGCTTTCCGCGGGCGGTCCGGGAGCCTCTTCGGTTTGCCTGCGGGGTCTCCGTGAGCACGCTTTTCCCGCTGGAGCCTCGAACACCCGCTCCAATCAACTTTGTATGAAAAATTAATATGGAACCCCTTTTGTCTACAAACTCAAACCGATTAATGGTTTAATTTATGATCTATTCCACAGATTTATTTTTTTGTTTTAACTGAGAATTGATTGCTCAATATCTTAGGACCGCATTGGCAAAGGGCAGAATGCTTTAGCTTTTTTATTGGTGTTCCGCATGTTTCACAAACTTTTGCTACCATTTATACTGTCCTCCTCACTTTATTTGCTTGTTATACATATTATACTACTTTATTAATGATAATCAATACTAAATTAAAATTATTATAAATAAGGTTTTATCTTTAATTTGTTAGACTTCACATATGATTAAAATAAAGATAAAATATAAACAAAACATATCAGGAAGGTTGGTATTAGTATGACGTGTGAAATTCGTTCCATTCCCCGTCCTTTAGTACGAACGAATCAATGGGTCATTTTGTTAAGCGTAGCCACCGCCTTATTAACGGGACAAATGTGGATATTAGTGATTCCTTTAACTGCAGGACTTTTAGGTCTTCTCTTTAATTTCAATCCAGTAATGCGTCTCGCCAAGCTCTTTCTTAAAAAGAAACCCTCCGATTATATTCCTGAAGATCATTCACAGCAACAGTTCAACCAAGCAATAGCTGTCGTTTGCTTAGGACTTGGATTCATATCTTTTTTGCTGGGTTGGGATGTTACCGGTTATATATTCACCTTGATGGTCGGATTGGCTTCTCTCATAGCCATCCTTGGATTCTGCATCGGCTGCTTTATCCTTTATCAATGGAAGCAATATTCCTATCGCCGATCTATTCGCTAATACCATACACAAATGGGACTGACATGCATCAGTCCCATTATATTATTCGGTTGTACGTTAGGAATTACTCTTTTTGACCCAAATGGTCGCCAAAACAATCAGCAAAATTAATACAGCTTGCGGTACCAGCGTTTCCATTGTTGGATAAAGACCTATCGTTTCTACAAACGGAAAGGAACTGATCGTATTTGTCTGTATCACCTGTGAAACCTGAAGTGAATGAATGGAGACTCCAAGAATCTTGAAAGCCAAGGCATATATGAGTACCGTTGCCGCTTTAAAGAATAGGGTCATCGGTAATTTCACACTATAGCGCAGCATGATGAAACCAATTACCACTAAAATGAGGAAGGCAAGGAAAATCCCGCTCAGCAGCTGCTTTAATTCCATATAAGGAGCCATACCGGCATAAAAGATAATCGTCTCGGCCCCTTCACGGAATATGGATAGAAAACTGATCAAAGCGAAAGAGATGATGCTTCCCGTAGCAATCGCTTGGTTCATTTGCTTGTCGATATACCGGTTCCATGCATGAACATTCGATTTACCATGAAGCCAAAGACCAATTGTCAACATCATCGATACGGCTATTATCCCAGTGATTCCCTCAATATATTCCCGGCTTGACGCAGCCGTGATCTGAGAGAAAACGATATTGATTATGACCGCCAATATGGAACTGGCAACTAAACCCGCACCAACCCCTGTCCAAATCCATTTTTGTTTGTCCGCTTGCCCGATTTTCTTTAGGAAAGACAGCAATGTAGCTACAATTAAGAGTGCTTCCAACCCTTCCCGCAAAAGGATCAAAGCGGCATCCCATGTCGTATAACCCGTATCATTAATTAAAGGGAGTAACCTTGTGTTTAAATCGGAAACGATTCCCTTCGCTTCCTCCGCTTTTACCTTTTTCGATTCTAATAGGCTGATTGCGGTCGGGACTTTCGTTTCCATATCGCTGTAAAGCTTGCTGTCCCTTGTGGAGACCTCCCCTTCGACATTAGGCCAAATTGTCAAGATCTCATTTAGCTGATCAACGGCAGAATCGATGTCACCCTTTTCAATATCCGTTGCACTTCCTTGTAAAAGTTGCGTTATATCCCCAAGGGAATAGGTATTCTCCTGGCTTCCCTCTTCAACTTTACCAGCAAGGAAATCCTCGATTAGGCCCTTCAATTCAGCTAGATTTTTTTGGGCTTTTTCCGAATCAGCTGGGTCTTGAGTAATCGCTATCCGCACAAAGGCCATTTTCGTTTCAAATTCACCATATGCAGCAACACTTTTCTCCCTGACAATGACCTCTGCGTCGGTCCATTGACTCAGAAGGCTGGTATATTGAACTTTAGCTTGATCAAAGTCACCTTCAATTATCGAAGCTTCCAACTTATCTATTAAAGGAAGTATTGCTTCTAAGCGTTCTTCATAGTCCGTCTTGTCAACAGGGTTTTCGTTGGTATCATAAATAACAAGAGTACTGGATAATGCCGATAATCGCTTCTTGATTTCATCTGTGGAGGCTTGGTCTCTCACAGCACTTTTTACCGCAGAAAGCCTCTCGTCGACTTCCCTCGCACTCTTGCTGTCCGTTTTTATCGTTTGCCAATCTTTCTCGAAAAGATCGATATTTTTCGATACTTCCTCAAGGTCTCCGGATTTTACCTTCATTAAACTATCGCCAATATAAACAAAAAGCTGATCATGATTTTCACCCGCCGAAACAACCCTTACAGCCGTCGAAAGAAATAAAAGGCTGACGATTAAAACCAATATACCACTCTTCCATTTAGAAACGGTCATACTGGTCCCTCCTTATTCATGAACTAAAATCGCCAACTGGATAATTTCCATGCTGGCGATTTTCACGTCCTCATTTGAGATTATATTTTTCCAAAAAGGGAATCCCCAATATAGCCACCCTTTTTCACACCTGGTAAACAAGCGAACATGGCACTGCCCTTGTGAACGATATATTCGTTGAGCTTATCATTTTTCGCCAGTCGCTCTTGTATGGGAATGAATTGTTTACTTGGATTTCGCTGAAAACAAATGAATAGCAAGCCTGCATTGAAGCTCCCTGTTTTAGGATCCATTCCATCTGCATATGAATATGGACGCCTCAATATCTTTGCTTTTCCGTCCCCCCTGGAGAGACTCATATGCGAATCTTCCGGAATGACCCGATTTCCATTTGGATCTTTAGCTTCAAGGTCCACGGTATCGAACTCATTCTTCATTCCTAATGGAGCTCCACTGTCACGATGACGGCCAAACGTATTTTCCTGTTCTTTCAATATTGTCCGGTCCCAAACTTCAATGTACATCTGGATTCGGCGCACCACCATATAACTGCCCCCAACAAGCCAGTCAGGACCGTCCTCACCCTTCACCCAAACATGCTCATTCATTTCATTGTCATTATTCGTATCCGGATTGACAGTCCCATCCTTAAACCCGAAAAGGTTACGAGGTGTCGTTTTTTGTGAATCGGCTTGCTTAGTCCGTTGAAAACCTGTTTGTGCCCAATGAATGATCGTTTTCCCTCTTCCGATCCTCACTAAGTTCCGGACGGCATGAAAAGCCACTTGGAGATCATCTGCACATGCTTGAATACAAATATCCCCACCGCTCCATTCTTCTTCTAAAGCATCTAAAGGGAATTGAGGCAGATCCTTTAATTCTGCAGGCCTTTTCGATTTCAAACCAAATCGATCTTTGCCATCCTTCGAAAACAGGGTCGGACCCACTCCAAAAGTGATCGTTAAATTGGAGGGTGATAATTCTTTCGCTTCCCCCGTATCCTTTGGGGGCATATTCGTATTATGTGATGCTTCACCAATCAAATTCCCCTCAGTCATCTGAGCCGCAGCCTCTGTCCAATCCTTAAATAACTGGATTAGGTCTGACCTTTTATCTGTGGTTACTTCCAATGATGTGAAGTAAAGGTTATCTTGCGCCTCAGTGGTGATACCGGCTTGATGTGCTCCATAAAAAGGAACGATATCCTTAGTTTGTCCCTTTGCCCTTTGTTCAGAAAGTGTCAGCAGCCCGCCAAATCCAGAAGCCCCTATCACGACTCCGATTCCACCAACTCCTGCCGTTTTCAACATATTTCGACGACTCACTTTTTTTGTAAAAAGTCCGGTTTCATCTTTAGGCGTATGTTCTTTCAATTAAGATTCCTCCGTTACAATCCCTATTTGCGAAAGTGGTTCAGCCAATGCATCAATTGCTTGACTTAACTCCTTGACTTCAGATTCCTTTAAATCCGTATATGAGATGTAGCCATCCCCTTCTTTATGCTTTTCAAGCAAGCCGTATACATCGTCAAAACGTTGTTGGATTTCCTCAGCAAGCTTCGCGTCCTTTTCTTTCAGCGCTGGAGTAAGCAGTTCATAGATCTTTTCTGCACCTTCAACATTTGCAACGAAATCATACAGGTCGGTATGAGAGTATCGGTCTTCTTCTCCTGTCACTTTGCTCGTGGAAACTTCATTCAATAAATCCACCGCACCCGTGATCAACAAATCAGGTGTTACCTCAACCGTTTCAACTTTGGCTCGAAGCAAATTGACGTCACTCATTAATTGTTCTGCATACTTTTCGTAGCCCTTCGTTGTATTTTCTTGCCATAGCCCCATTTCAATCCTATGGTAACCGCCCCAGTCTTCATCTTTGACATCCCCTTCACGCGCATCGATTTTGGGATCAAGATCCCCAAATACTTCAGCGATTGGTTCCGCTCTCTCATAATGCATACGGGCTGGTGCGTATAATTCCTTCGCTTTTTCAATATCACCGGCAGATACGGCCTCAGTGAATTCTTCCGTTGCGTTTACGAACTCTTCTATTTCACCGATGGCATATTCCCGGTACTCGCTAGATACATCATCAAGCTTACTCGCACTTGCTTCTTTGGCATTATCATCTGCCGGCTTGGCTTCTTCCTTTTCCTGCGCACAGCCAAATAATAGGCTGGTTGATAGTAAGACCGCTAATGACGCCTTTGCTTTTTTCATAGTGTATTCTCCCTTTGAAATGATTTGTAGATTCATATTAGCAGATAATGAAAATCATTATCAATATATATTTTACTGGAAACGTGACATTGTTCATTCTCTTTTAAATAAATTTCACTCTACTCCTTTTATTATTGATAAGAAACTGCCAGCTGGCTAAAAATAAAAAAGGCAGCCTGCATACCGGCTACCTTTCCCGCTCACTCATTAATTTGTCATTTTCTTTGTCCATGATTTTTGTGATATCCTCAACAAATTGATTGATCAATATTAGCTCTTGTTCATTATAAGATGAACATAACTCCTTGGTGGCCATAGAAAGCGATTGATAGTGCGATTTAATCTGTTCCTGCCTTTCGGGTATCGGTGCAATCATCACCCGTCTTCCGTCCAATTGATCTCGTTCTCTTTTAACATAACCGGATTTCTCAAGGCGATTGATCAGTGCCGTGACCGATCCCGTGCTCAATCCTGTAATTTTGGATAATTCACCGGCCGTAATCGGTCCCGTTTCATTCAATATTTCAGCACTCTTTAAGTCCGTATGGGATACACCTATTTTGTGGGCCATATTTTGTTGAAATAATACGGATCTCATTCCATACCGCTGCAATCTGTGTGTTAAGCTCTTTAGCAGAGCTCCATTCACCTTATTATCGCTTGACATAAAATGCCACCCCTTTTACACTTAAATTTATCTTGATTTTCAAGATAAATGTTTTGTTTCATCTTAACGTTTACCCTTCAACCATGTAAAGGAAATTCATGAGCTGGTTGATACGAAGGAGGAAAATAAATGAACGCTCAAAAAAAACAAAAATTCATTGTTGCCGGTTTACTATTGGGTATCTTGATGTCAGCAATGGATAATACGATTGTTGCGACTGCAATGGGAACGATCGTTTCTGATTTAGGCGGATTCGATAAGTTTGTATGGGTGACATCTGCCTATATGGTCGCCACGATGGCAAGTATGCCGATATTCGGTAAGCTTTCCGATATGTATGGAAGAAAGAGGTTTTTTATTTTTGGACTTATAGTCTTTTTAATCGGCTCCGCATTATGCGGCATGGCCCAGAGCATAGTGCAGTTAAGTATCTTCCGTGCAATCCAAGGGATAGGCGGAGGCGCTTTGATGCCTATAGCCTTTACGATCATTTTTGATATTTTCCCACCTGAAAAACGGGGAAAATTAACTGGACTTTTCGGTGCAGTGTTTGGGGCATCAAGCGTATTGGGACCACTTTTAGGCGCTTATATTACTGAATATTCCAGCTGGCACTGGATTTTCTACGTCAATGTTCCGATTGGGATCATTTCTTTATTTTTCATCTGGAATTACTACAAGGAGTCACCCAACAACCAAGAGCAAAAAATTGATTGGGGTGGCGCAGCAACACTCGTCATTGCCGTTATCAGCTTAATGTTCGCTCTCGAACTGGGCGGGGAGTATGGCTGGAGTTCCTCTCCCATCATAGGCCTGTTTGCCAGTTTTTTGGTTTTCTTCGTTGCATTTTTCTTTTTCGAAAAAAGGGCAAAAGATCCAATCATTTCATTATGGCTGTTTAAAAGGCGATTATTTGCCACTTCTCAGATCTTAGCCATTCTTTATGGCGGTACATTCATTATATTAACCGTCTATATCCCGATTTTCGTGCAGGCAGTTTACGGTGGTTCTGCAACAAATGCCGGATTGATCCTAACTCCCATGATGCTTGGTTCTGTATTCGGCAGTGCAGTTGGCGGGATATTCAATACAAAGACAAGTTTTCGCAACTTAATGACGGTTTCTGTCATCTGTTATTTTGCAGGAATGCTTCTATTAGGAACCATCACCCCTGATACCAGCAGGACTTTATTAACTTTGTATATGATTCTGACTGGATTTGGAATGGGCTTTTCCTTCTCCCTTTTGCCTATTGCGTCCATTCACAACTTGGAACCTAGATTCAGGGGGTCGGCCAACTCAACAAACTCATTCCTCCGTTCATTTGGGATGACACTCGGTGTAACGATTTATGGAGCGATTCAGACCAATGTATTCCAAAGTAAAATGACGGATGCATTTAAAGGAATGCAAGGAGGACCGGATACAGCCGGCTTGATGGATGACCCACGTCAGCTCTTCCAATCGGATGCACGTGCCGAGATTCCGGACTTTATCCTGGATAAAATCGTTCATGCGATGTCCGATTCGATATCATTGATATTCACCTTGGCTCTCATTCCGATCGGTCTTGCAGCAATCACGGTATTCTTCATGGGTAAAACAAGAGTGGAAACACCTTCAAAAAAGGAATACTTACAATAAACAAAAAGCGCTGCGTTTGCAGCGCTTTTTGTTTTTCATCTCCCTTCTATAATAGGAAGTGAAGATAGCCGAAAGACCATACCGAGGTGAGAAGTTTGAAGGACGTATGTTTTGGAGACAGTTAAACCAGAGGCATTTCTTATATTAGGGTACATTATCCGAACTCTTAGCTAAGCTAACAGAACCTTGCCATACTCAGTGATCTGCACAAGCATATGGAAGAGGATATGCTTGTGCAGCCATAAAACAGTAAAAAGGCAAAGCATGTCGCTTTGCCTTTTTTCCTTACAGACTTTTCACTTCCACGTTTTCCGGAAGCTTGAAAGGGTTTTCGGTGTTGATCCGGTCATAAAACATCATCCCGTTTAAATGATCTAACTCATGTTGAAACACGATTGCAGCAAAGCCCTTCAGCCGCATCTCTATTTCCTCACCATTACCATCCAAAGCTTTGATTTTAACCCGTTCATAACGAGGTACATACCCCTTAATGTCACGGTCGACGGAAAGGCATCCTTCACTTTGCGGTAAATAGATCATTGTGGCAGAATGGCTGATGATTTTCGGATTCACAAGGGCATATTCAAACAGCTTCCCTTTTTCATCGGGAAAATACATGACAAACATGCGTTTATTCAAGCCTATCTGATTTGCAGACAACCCAACTCCTTCACGTAAGTTGTACTTCTTTTGGAGTTTTGGGTCCTGGCTGTTTTTCAGGTATTGCATCATGCATTCCAACGTTTCACGATCTTCATCCGAAATCGGCAGGCTAACTTCATCCGTTACCTGACGCAGAATGGGATCACCTTCTCTAACGATATCCTTCATCGTAATCATATAGTCTTTTATAAATTTACTCATAGAACTTCACACTCTTCTACCATTTTATTTTTTCATGACTTAGACCATTTCACTTTAGCATTTCGCATTTAAAAAGTCTAATATGCCGGTTAGATTAAATATTTCTAAATTCCGGACTCTTTAAACTTTCGTAATAAATATTATTTCTTGACTTTAACATTATTTACCTTTAATTTAAGGTATAAAGACCTATAGATAACATGTTTAAAAATTTTATACTGAATATATATACTTAAAGGAGATGAAAAATTGAACTCGAACTCTAAATTAGTTTCGAAATTGCTGCCGTTCCTGACGGCTCTCATTGTGATAATTTCTGGAATCAGTTGGTATGTTGTTACTCAGTCAAAGGATATGGTCATTCCTTTTTCCTCGGTGGAAAAGACGATTAAAGCCCAAGATGGAGCCCTTGTCACCATTGAAGAAAAAAGAAATGGTACTCTTCACATCTCCACACCAGATGGAGAATACGTTTCCAGTATTCCTCCCAACAGTCAAATGATCAATAAACTTGTCGAAACTTATAACGTTCAATATTCTTTTTCATCAACTAATAAATCAGCATTATGGATTTTAGGCGGATTAATGGCGGCTCTCGTCACAACCGCTGTCATTATACAGAAAAAATCAAAGGGCGGATTGCGGATCGGCAGTAAAAAACAAAGCCTTTCCACCCCAAAGCCCCTGCCAGAGATAACTTTGGATGATGTAGGCGGTTTGCAATCCGAAATCAAACAGGAAATCCTGCAGACACTCACTACACTAAAGGAACCTGAGCGTTCAGCTAAAATTGGAATTAAGCCGCCTCAAGGCATTTTATTATACGGCCCCCCTGGAACGGGGAAAACCTTGCTTGCACAGGCAATCGCAAAAGAGCTTGGTGCAAACTTCTTCTCAACGAGCGGTTCAGCCTTCAACGAAATGTTTGTTGGAGTCGGTGCAGCCCGTGTCCGCAGCCTTTTCCAAAATGCACGTAAGCAATCGCCAGCTGTCATTTTCATCGATGAAGTCGACGCATTGGCTGGTAAAAGGAAAGCTCATGGCGGTGAAGAAGGCGAAAAAACGTTAACTGAACTGCTAGTGCAATTGGATGGGGGCCATCCAAATGAAGGGATTTTATTCATTGCAGCGACCAACCGGAAAGATATGCTCGATGAGGCATTTCTACGTCCAGGCAGGATCGATTTCTCTTTCCAAGTTCCACTTCCGGATACACAAGGAAGAAAGGAAATCATCAATATCCATACGAAGGGTAAGCGTCTGGCGACAGATGTCCTTGCTTCCCTGGATGAGTTGGCTGAAAGTACATCCGGTTTCTCCGGTGCTGACTTAAGCTCCCTGTTCGATACTGCATCACGTCATGCCCTGAGGAATGAACAGGATATGATTCGTAAACAGGATCTTGATTACGCCATTGATCGCACGATACTTGGAGCGACATCACGTACCTTGAATGATGTGGATACGAAGCGTCGCGTGGCCATCCATGAAAGTGGACATGCCCTGATCGCAGCTTTGACAAAGCCCGGTTCCGTTCGAAAGGCAACCATCATTCCGCGTGGGGAAGCCCTTGGGTATGTAGCGCCAATACCTAAAGAACTCCATCTGGCAACAGCCAGTGAATTGCTTGATCAAGTCAAAATGATTTTAGCAGGCGGCGTGGCGGAAAGAATGTATTTAGGAGAACATAGCATCGGTGTAGGCGGGGATGTGCAGCAGGCGAAACATCTACTTGAACAAATGGTCGATACCGGAATGCTTCAAGATGGATTTACCCTCACCTTTAATAAAGGCGAGAAGGAGCAAAAGATGCAGGAATTATTCACGAAAGCGATTTCTGAAACGGAAATGTTGATTGACTCGAATCGCCTACAGTATGAAGAGCTTGTTGAAGAGTTATTGAAAAAAGAAACACTTGAGGGATCTGAAGTTCAGCGTATCGTTGATGCAGCAGAAATAACTAGCATATGCTCGAATGCATAATACTCTTTTCCGCTGAGTCTTAAGACCTAATATTTAGAGCCTGTTTTCAAAAACAGGCTCTTTTTTTTGACCATATACGGAAGCAATCCGCAAAGCAGAAATGAATGCTGGGAAATTAACCAGATCCTTTACGGTTTTTCCTGCCCTTGCTGCTGCAATCCAAAGAACAATATTTGCTATTTGCCTTTCTTGGTTTGTACTTCTTCCCGCATTGACTACATTTCTTTAATTCATATTTTATGTAGGCTGTCCCTTTACAGATCTGGGAACAGTATTTAGCATTTTCGTTATAACTTTTAAATCCACGACCACATATCTGGCAAACGAAATTGGCCATTATATATCCTCCATATCACGCTAACGAACATTAGCCTTCTATCAATCTATCTTTTCGTACCGTTGTTGGAACTCCAAGGTCCTCGAACTGTTGTATTTATCCTGAATGAAAATTATTGCCACTGCTGCAATTAAGGCTGGAAGTGCAAAACTGATGAAATTCATATAAATGGGCAACTTTAACTCTATTAATACTCCGCCAATCGAAGGTCCCAGAATGGCACCGAACCTGCCGATTCCAAGTGCCCAGCCAAGTGCGGTCGATTTAATATAAGTTGGATAGAAAGTTGAAATATATGCATTGTTTAAATTTTGCGATCCTATGGATGCCGCCCCTGCTACTGCAACCAAGAAATATAAACCGATTGTTCCCGGTTTAAAACCAAGTAAAATTAAACAAATGGCGCCAAACGTAAATAAACTGATGAGAACTCTTTTCGACCCAATCCGATCCGCTAACCATCCTCCGCATATCGACCCAATTATCGCCCCGATATTCAAAGAAAAAAGGAATAGCAAACTGGACTTTAGTGGATAACCTGCTTCAATCATCAATTGAGGCAACCAGGTTCCCAATCCATAGACCATTAATAATCCCATGAAACAAGCAATCCAGAACATGATGGTAGTTCTTCCTCGCCGGTTTTCAAATAGCTTGACTACAGGGACGCCCGTCACTGATTTTAAATCATTTTTGAATCTATCATGTTCATGAGGGACATAGGAAGGGTCCAAGCGCTTCACTATCGCTTTAGCTTTTTTACATTCTCCATTTTCAACATAGTAATAGAGGGATTCGGGTAAGTATTTAATTAAAAAGGGTATCGATACTAGCGGAATGGCACCTATGAAAAACATCCACTGCCAACCTAGATCCGGAATCACTTTCATTCCTAATAGCGACACCAAAATGCCTCCGATCGAATAACCGCTAAACATGACGCCCACCATTATATTTTTAATGGACTTAGGTGAATATTCCGAAGTAAGAACGACCAACAATGGAGGAATCCCCCCAAGGCCCACCCCAGCCGTAAACCGGTAAATTGCAAAATCAACCGGCCCTTGAGCAAAACCTGTCAATAACGTAAATGTGCCAAAAAGTGCGACACAAGAAATGATCATTTTCTTCCTGCCCACTTTATCTGCTAAAATCCCGCAAAATAGTGAACCTATCAGGCCACCTACCAAAGTTAAACTTCCAATCAGGCCCAAAACGCTTGGCGCTGCATCCCATTCTTCAACTAAACTCGGTATGGCCGCTCCATAAACTACAAGATCAAAGCCATCAAAAAGAATAAGAAAAATGCACCATAGTAAAACGGAAAGATGGAATGAGTTAAATTTACTACCCTCGATAACGTGTGCTATATTAATATTCCGCAAATTCCATACCTCCGTATTCGATAGTTTCCACTGCCATACCAAGCCGCCGAAAGCCAATGGAATACTACCGTATTTTCATTTGAAACACCTTTAATCCGTGTTCTCTCATTCAAGAGTGATCTATCAGACCCTCACAAATTTGATGAAAAGTGACTGATCTGTGGTGATCCTTAAAACTATTGGCACTCACCTGATATGCACAAACGGCAAGCCGATACTCGCTGTCTACCTGATACTGCCTACAGGTGAAGTCCGTTATTGGTATATTGCCATGTAGATCAGTTAACTGAATGTCTTCCATGCCATGCCGTCTCACATTAAAGCTGTGCAAAGGTATGGATAAGCCCTTACCTTTTGCTTTGATATAGCTTTCCTTCAAAGTCCATATATCATAAAAGGAAGAAAGTCCGTCCTCTGCTTCCAATACTTGCTTATACTCTTCTTCCGTAAAGAAACCCTTGGCCAGCTGTAAATCAAACGGCCCAACTTTCTCTATATCCACTCCCACTTCTGCATCATGCACGGCACAAACCACATACTCACCGGAATGGGAAATATTATAATGGAACGATGGAAAATTGGATAAAAAAGGCTTCCCATATGAATTTGTCATCCAATCCAGTCCTTCCTTAACTGGACCGTATCGTTCTTTAAGAACAAACCGTACCAACAAATCCCCTATAAGGGAACGGTACGCATCATCCAACTTGACGAACCTTTTCACCCGATTTTGCCTTTCGGCTGAAACATGGACAAGCAGCTTATTTAAGTCGGACTCCTCTTTCTTTAGAGGCAATTTACATATATATAATTCAACCATTTCTCCTGCCCCTTCCCCTTACTGCAGCAAAATGAAGGGGAGGCCACTGGTTAAAATCACAGTGACCTCCCTCTACCCGATACATTAACTGAATGAGTGAACTTACCCGCTTTTGACCGGTTTTACATCAAGGGAATTAGCCCTGTCCTGTTTCGGTATGATGGCCTTAAAATCATCCTTCCTCAAGCGCATCGCAAATAATAGGGCTATGACGAGCAAAACGGCAGAACCGAAGAGAGCGAATTGATAGGATGATAAGTTAACATGCCCATTCGTTCCCATCGTGTCAGCGCCCACTGCCCCCAGGATGCTGGCTAGGATGGCGACACCCATCGCAGAGCCAATCCGGTTTTGAACATTGAACAATGTGGCGGCCATCCCCATCGAAGCCGAGTTGATATTAGTGAAAGTTGAGTACTGTATGGCCACAACTGTATGTCCCAAGCATACACCGACGCTAAATAATAGGGCCCGAAGGAACCACGGGTTGGCCGTCGGTCCCAGAAGGCTAATCAAGGTATAAATGATGATTGTGCTAAGCAGCCCCATCCGGATCACCTGATGTATGCCCAGTTTCTTTGTAGTTAAAGGCATCATCCGGGATGCCACCATCAAACCTATGGCTTCCGGGAATGTCGTCAGACCGCTTTCCAAGGCTGAGGCATGAAGCGCACTTTGATACATTAACGGGAACACAAAGAGCATCCCCAATAAGCCGGCCATTGAAAATAATGAGATGATGCCCAATGTCCGAAACAATCGATCGGATAATAAACGCAAATCAAGCATCGGCTTGTCCACTCGCAGTTCCAATAGAATAAATGAGAGAACAAGAACTGCACCGATAATTCCTGTATACACGATAACCGGGGAGTCCCATCCTTTTGATGGACCTATGTTCATTGCATACATCAGCATGGAAAAGCCTGCAGCTGACAGCAGGAATCCCGGAAGATCCAACCTGCCAGCCGTGGGCTCTTTATGTTCTTTTAAAAACAGTACACCGATTAACAGGACCATAATCCCGAAAGGAACATTTATATAAAATGCCCAGCGCCACGACAGCTGCTCCGTGAAGAACCCGCCAACGATCGGACCAATGGCTGGTGCGAATGCAATGGGAAGCACAAGGGAACGGGAAACCTTTGGCCGTTCTTCCGCAGAGAACGTTCTAAATAAAATCGCCATTCCCACCGGTGTCAGGATCCCGCCTCCAGCCCCCTGCAAAACCCTGAACAAGTTCAAGGTTTGCAGATTATTGGCAAATCCGCATAGAAAGGAGGCAGCCGTAAAGACACCCAATGCAATCAAGAAGATCTTCTTGGTCCCAAAACGATCCCCAAGCCAACCCGCTACCGGAAGGAAGACAGCCAGGCTAACTAAATATCCAATATTAATGCCACTGGTTGAAGAAGGATCAAGCTTAAATTCATTACTGATTGTCGGGAGGATCACATTGACAATCGTCCCGTCCATCGAAACCATGAACATCGCTATGACATAAACGATGCACACTACTATTTTAGGGTCTAGCTGTATCCTGGATTTCACTTTGTTCCATCACTGCTGGCAACTAGTTTTAAACTATTGGGCAGCAAATCCGTCCAGTTTTTGTTGATATATTCCAAGCAATCCTGCCGGCTTTCCTCCCGATATATGACGGACCAGCCTTCTGGAATAACCAAAAAGGCGGGCCAAAGGGAATGTTGACCTTCTTCATTTATCAATACATGGTAGATGCCATTTTCATTTTCGAAAGGGTTGGTCATCAGATATGTCCTCCTTCATTATTTCTTGCTAGCTTCTTCATGGTGGATAGTTTGGCAGCGATCACCTGGCCAATTTCAGCAAGCGGTTCCGGCTGGCACATATCCTTATGGCGGCATTCAATATTATGCTGTTCAATCAATCCATGGATATATGGGTTCCATGAATCTGGATAAATGGGATCAAACCAATCCGGGATGATCGTCGACCTGAAGAACAGCACATTCCCCTTAAAGGTTTCAGGTTGATACTCACCCATGATTCGGACTGAATTTACATATGTCTCTTTAAGGTTAAGGATCGTTTCTTCTTCTAGACTAGCCAATGCACTGCCATCTCGACGGAGAATTTCTATGGCACTGGCATTATCCAATGGCTGGTCTCCTAAACTATCAGGATCATAACCTCCCAATGCCAGCAATGCGATCAAAGCCTCCTCATCATCCGGAGCCTCTTTCATTGGCAAGAAGTGACTTGGATATGCATCGAGGATTGCCACCAGGCGTACGTCCTCTCCCTCATTTTGCAATTGAGTGGCCATTGCATGAACGACATTGCCTCCGAGTGACCATCCCAATAGATGATAAGGTCCTTCTGGCTGGATTGTCCGTAACTGATCGATATAGTCCGCCGCCATTTCAGTCAGCGTTTGCGGGAGTAGCTCCCGCTGTGATATTCCTCGTGCTTGTAACCCATAGATTGGATAGTCAGGCCCCAGTGCATTCATTAACCCAGCATAGCACCAGCTTAGTCCTCCAGCCGGATGTACACAAAACAGCGGAAGTTCCGGCCCGTTTTTCCTAAGCGGCAACAGGACGTCCAAAGCACTTTTGCTCGTGCCCATTTCAAGCCGTTCAGCGAGCCCTGCAACAGTCGGAGCCTCGAATAGGTTACCAATACTCAATTCAACGCCAAGTGCTTCACGTATTTTGCTCATCAAATGGACGGCAAGCAGCGAGTGGCCACCAAGATCAAAAAATCCATCATCTATTCCGACATGGGGCAAATCGAGAACCTCCATAAAAAGGTCGCACAGAATCTCTTCCTGCGGAGTTCTCGGTCCTCGCCCTGATTGATTGGAACCGAATTCCGGCGCCGGCAATGCCTTGCGATCCAGCTTACCATTCGGTGTCAAAGGCAATTCACCCATTTCAACAAAGGCTGATGGCACCATGTAATCCGGTAGGCTGCTTGCAACAAATTGACGTACATGTGCCGGATCGAAGGTGACATTTGACGCAGACACTACATATGCGACCAGACGCTTATCACCCGGATTGTCTTCACGAACCACTACCGCAACTTGTTCAATATGGGCATGCTGAGCAACCAATGCCTCGATTTCACCCAATTCAATACGGAATCCGCGGATTTTAATCTGATGATCGGCCCGGCCTATATAATCCAAAGATCCGTCTACAAGCCAACGGGCCAAGTCACCGGTGCGGTACATTCTGCTGCCTGTTGAACTGAATGGGTTGGCAACAAAACGGTCAGCCGTCAAACCTGGTCGGCCTAAATAACCACGGGCCAGACCAGGTCCGGAAACATAAAGTTCTCCAACTACCCCTGGCGGAACTGGCTGTAAGCTTGCATCCAACACATACACGCCCAGATCGGGAATGGCACAGCCAATCAGGCTATTTGCTTTTATGGATGTTATATTCCGATTAAGCTCAAGATAGCTGACATGAACGGTGGTTTCCGTTATTCCATACATGTTGATGAGATATGGCGCATTTTCCGGATGGCGACTGTACCAATCCTCCAAACGGCTCAGTTCAAGTGCCTCCCCGCCATAAATCACGAAGCGTAATTTAATGTCCTGCCCTAGTGCCGGCATTTTCCGATCAGCCTGCATCAATTGATAAAATGCTGATGGTGTCTGGTTCAGTACCGTTACTCCTTCTTTAACAAGCAGTTGTAAAAATTCTTCCGGTGACCGGCTGATGGAATGAGGGACGACCACAAGCTTGCCTCCGTGAAGTAAAGCTCCCCAAATCTCCCAAACCGAAAAGTCAAAGGCATAAGAGTGGAACATCGTCCACACATCTTCGGAATTGAAATGGTACCAATGTTCCGTCGATCCAAAAAGTCTGATTACATTCTGGTGCGGGACCACTACTCCTTTTGGTAAACCGGTGGATCCGGAAGTATATATGATATATGCCGAATTTAAAGGTGATAACGGGTGAATGCGATCACGATCCGTTGGATTGAGGATTGAGTGATCTGCCAATTCTTCTATCGTAATGGCTTCATCCATTATGATTTGCCTGATATCATGCATCTCAGGAAGCTTGGAAGCTACACCCGAACTCGTTAGAACACAAGCAGGCTGAGCATCAGACAGCATGAACGTTAACCGATCATTTGGATATTCAGGATCCAAAGGCAAATATGCCGCTCCTGCCTTGAGTACAGCCAGCAATCCTATAACCATTTCCAATGATCTAGGCATGGCCAATGCAACGAATTGCTCTGGTCCTACACCTTTAGCAATCAATAGATGGGCTAGCTGATTCGCTTTTTTGTTTAACTCATCATAAGTCAATGAAGTGCCCTCATATACCAATGCAATATTGTGAGGATACTGGCTTACCCGTTCTTCCAGTAATGCAGGTAAGCTCTTATGCGGTATTTCTTCAGAACTTCCATTCCAATCCACAAGGATTTCCTGGCGCTCTTCAGGTGACATTATTTCCAAATGTCCAATTTGCCGGTCCGGTTCCGAAATGGCGCCGTCCAACAATCTTATTAATCGATTTATTAGCATCTCGGCGGTCTCACGCTTAAATAGATCTGTACTATATTCAAGGAAGCCGTTTATCCCATCCGGACTGCCATTTTCAGCATGGTCTTCACGTAATTCGATCGTCATATCGAACTTTGATGCGCCTACGCCATATAACTTCAGGTTGGAGTGTATCCCTGGAAGCTCCAATTTCGGATCAGGCGTATTCTGCAGCGCCAGCATGACCTGGAATAATGGATGCCTAGATCGAGAGCGGACTGGATTCATCACTTCTACCAAACGCTCAAAAGGCAAGTCTTGATGCTCATAGGCATTTAAATTAACCCTTCGCACCCTGTCAAGAAGTTCACGGAAAGTGGGGTCACCGGAAGTATCCGTCCGTAACACCAATGTGTTGATGAACATTCCTACAAGATCGCTTAAGGCATCGTCACTTCGGCCTGCTATCGGACTTCCGATAGGGATATCGTTACCTGCCCCAAGGCGAGTGAGGAGTGCCGACAGTCCAGATTGCAAGACCATGAATAAGCTGACGCCATTATCACGGGCCAAATCCAGTAAACGTCGATGCATTTCAGGATTGATTAAAAAGTCTACGGTTTCACCTTTATAACTAGCTTCAAGCGGCCGCGGATAATCAGTGGGCAATTCCAATTGATCCGGCAGATTAGCCAAAGTCTCTTTCCAGTATTCCATTTGTTCAATGGCTAAACTGGATTCATCACCCTCACTACCTAAAAGGCTTTCCTGCCAAAGAGCATAATCGGCATACTGTACAGGCAACGGAGGCAGGTTAGGTTCTTCACCTTTACATCGCGCCACATAAGCTGCCGTTAGATCGCGGGTTAGCGGTGTCAGGGACCACCCATCTCCTGCAATATGATGTAATAATAAAACCAATACATGCTTGTTGGGGGCCATTGTGAAAAGCTGCGCACATATGGCCGGTTCTTTTGCAAGATTGAAACTATATCGTGCAGCTGTAGCGATTTCCGCTTCAAGTTCGGACTCTTTGATGTGCGATACCAACAATTCCACTTGTGCTTCGGAGGCATCCAGCACATATTGATGAGCAGTGCCCGAGGTGACAGGGAAAAGCGTGCGCAACGTTTCATGACGTTCGACTACATCATTGATCGCAGCCTCGAGTGACCTAGTATCTATTTCACCGGACAATTCAACAACCAGCGGAATATTGTACGTTGGACTAGGCCCTTCAAGACGGTGAAGGAACCATAATCGCCTCTGTGCAAAGGAAAGGGGCACCGTTTCCGGCCTCTCGGCTTTCTTTACAGGTAACCTTGCACTTTTTCCATTGGAAAGCTGTTTAACAAGGCCCGAAACTGTTGGTGTTTCAAAGAGTTTACCAATGCCTATTTCGACTCCGAATGTATCTCTGATTCGAGCCATCAGTGTTGAAGCAAGAAGGGAGTGACCGCCTAAATTAAAGAAGCTATCATCGATACCGACCCGCGAAAGACCAAGAACCTCAGCAAAAAGATCGCTCAATATTTCCTCCTGCGGTGTTCCAGGGGCCCGATTTGATACAAGTGCAGTGAGGTCGGGCACGGGCAATTCTTTCCGGTTAAGCTTTCCATTTGGTGTCAATGGCAACTCGTCCATCGTTATGATCGCGGAAGGCACCATGTATTCCGGTAGACTGCTGCCTGCAAATTCCCGAAGTTCAACAGATTCCGGTGCCGTTTTCAAAGAAGGGACGATATAGGCCACGACACGTTTATCTCCAGGCTGATCTTCACGAACAATGACTACAGCCTGGTCAACGTCAGGATGCTGGGTAAGTTTCGCTTCGATTTCACCCAATTCGATACGATAACCCCGAATTTTGATTTGATGATCGGCCCGGCTGATATAATCCAATGAGCCATCTTCTCTCCAACGAACAAGATCGCCGGTTCGATACATGCGGCTACCCTTTGGACCATACGGATTGGCGACAAAACGCTCAGCCGTTAAATTCGGGCGGCCTAAATATCCACGTGCAAGCCCTAAACCTGCAATATATAACTCCCCTACAGTCCCTTTAGGAACGGGCTTCAAAGCTGCATCCAGCACATATACCTGTGTATTCCAAAGGGGCTTGCCAATCGAAGGCATACCGCTCTCGTTCGGATCAAGGGTAATCGATGTTGACCATATTGTCGTTTCCGTCGGCCCGTACAGATTCGTCACTTCACATCCTAATTCATGTAAAGCGTTTGTCAGGCTGATCGAAAGTGCCTCTCCTCCTACTAGCACCCTGAAATTCTTTATCACATCAGGATAATTCGCCACAAGTGAATGCCAAAGCGTTGGTGTGGCCTGCATGATGCTTATCTCATGTTGAACGATCATCTCGGACAAAGTTCTAGGGTCTTGAATCGTTTCCTTGGCAGCTATGACACAGCTTGCTCCGTTCAAAAGCGGCAGGAAGATTTCCAAACCTGATATATCAAAGGCAATGGTTGTAACCGCAAGGAGCCGATCGCGATGATCCAATGAAAATTCGTTTTGCATTGAATAAAGGAAATTGATAAGGCTTGCCGCTTGAATCACGACACCTTTTGGCTTCCCTGTAGAACCCGAAGTGTAAATCATATAAGCCGGGTTAAGCGGGGACATCGTTCCATTCCTTTGTTCATCCTCCACATTTATATCCGGCTGATTCCCCAGCGCAATAATGGTCTCTTCCTCATCCAACACGATGTGCTCCGTTCCATGGGCCCCGAATAGTTTTGAAGATAATTCTTCACTTGTAATGATGGAAGATGGCCGTGCATCATCAAGCATGAAATCGATTCGATCCGTTGGATAATCCGGGTCTATAGGTAAATAGGCCGCTCCTGTCTTTAACACAGCCAACATGGAAATGACCATATCCACCGAACGGTTCAGGGCTATAGCAACGAATTTCTCAGGTCCTATCCCCTTCTCCAAAAGGAGATGTGACAGTTGATTGACCCGCCTGTTTAATTCCTTATATGTAAGAACGGTGTTTTCATCGATTACGGCTGTCCAATCAGGGGTTTTTAACACTTGGTCCTCGAACAATCCAGGTAAAAGTCCAGTTGGAAGCTCTGTTTCCGTTCGATTCCATTCAAGCAGGACTTGCTGCTGTTCCTCAGGTAAAAGCAGTTCAATTTCCCCAATTGATTGGACATTCTCTGCAGCAGCAACCATTTCAAGTAAACTCAGGAAACGCTTATGGTGAGTACTCAAATCTTCAATAGTATATACCTCTGGGTTTGCATCTAAATCAATCCTTAGCCCGTTTCCATCGGACTTGTCATAAATGTTAATCGACAAATCATCGACAGGACCTGTTGCCAGCTTATGTGTGATCGCTTTACTTCCTGAAAAGTCCAGACCATAATCAAACGGCATAACATTAATTTGAGGCCCGAATAATCGCTGGTTATCACCGAGCAGTTTAAGGTCTCGACGCAATTCTTCATGTCTGTAATTTTGATGGCGGCGGATGGTACGGACTTCCTTCGACACTTGCTTCACTAACTCTTGAAAACTCATATCAGGCTGTACAGACAACCGGAGTGGCAGCAGATTCATGACCATACTGGGGATGTTCAATGAGGAAGATCCCAACCGGCCCATCATCGGTAAACTCAGGATGACATCTTTTGAGCCTGTCAATCGATTTACGTAAACGGCCGTTACTGCAATCACCACTTCATGCCAGCTTCCTGAATATTTATGTGCATTCGCTTTTAAAGATATTGTAGCTGCAGATGATAGATAACCCGTTTGACTAATGAATCCTTTAGAAGTCCGAGGAGCTCGATCAGCCAGGCTCATGACCTCTGGCTGATCAGCAAAACGATCTTGCCAAAACTTGCGATCAAGTTCGAACTTCTCGGATTTTCTGTACGCCTTATCTTCCTCAAGAAGTAAATGTAAAGGAGCGAAGGCACCTTCCGCCAAATTCTGACCCTTCTGAAGAGCCGTATATAGTTTGGCTACTCGTTGCGAGATAAGTGAAAATCCAAAAGCATCCATTACAATATGGTGAATGCGCTGATACCAGAAAAAGTGATCTGAATCCACTTTGAACAAGGCTTGATTGAAGAGTGGATCATTTTTCAGGTCAATCGGTTGAGCCAGGTCTTTTTTCATCCATTGCATAGCCTTTTCCCGTGGGTTTTCCTCTCCACTGACATCGATGAATTCAAAAGGAACTTCGCTCGATTTTCCGCTGACCTGAAACGGTCCACTATGATCCTCACCAAAGCGGACGTGTAAAAACTCCGCCTCCATGACCGCCTGTTTCAGCGCCTTTTCAAAATGTTCTATATTAATCCGTCCATTGATTTCTATGTATTCCCCTGTGTTATAAATAGGATTATCCGGCTCCAGCTGCTGGGCAAACCAGATACCGGATTGCGCGCCGGACAATTGCCAGCGCACATCTTGGTCCTGAATATTAAGCACTTCGTTTTACCTCCTTCTTTTGGGATTCAGTCACGCTAACGCTTTTTGTGAAGACAGTAGTTCCCACCAGGCAGCGATTGTCGGTTTTTCAGCCATCTGCATGAAATTAATCTCTGCCCCTTTTCCCCTTAGGATCTCAACAAGGCTCATCATTCTAATCGAATCCATTCCTAGATCCACTAAATCCTCCTCATCATCAATATCTGATGGAGATTCACCCAGAAGATCAGCGATCTGATGCCTTAAGCCTTTCAATGTCAAACCGTGCTCATCACTTTCTTCAACAGGATTAGCGAATGATTGCTCTTCGCCGTTCAATTGTTCAAGCAAACGGGATGTTGATGTTGTAACAGCACATCGTTCAGCTGCATATTTAATCGCCATTTTATGCTCTTCCAATGAAAAGTCCGCCACCGCATCAAATACCAAAAATGGTTCTATATCCTGCATGAAGGCTTCACTTGCCGTCAACAAACACCCAATATGGGCATATACCCCGCAAATGATCAGTTGATCACGTCCTTGTTCTTTCATCATTTCTAAAAGGTTTGTCCTTTTAAATGCGCTATAACGCCATTTAGTCAGTACAATGTCATCTTCACTTGGAGCGACCTCATCCACCACTTTCGTTTGATTGATATCATCATCAAGTCCTGGACCCCAAAAGTCTGTAAGCAGTGCACGATCTTCCGGGTTTTGATTACCAGGTTGTGCTGTATAAACGACAGGAATCCCCAGTTCCACACATCGACTTTTTATGGACTGAATATGTGCTACCAGTTCAGTAATCGGTGATTCGCTTGCTGTATAGTAATTAAGGAAATATTGTTGCATATCATGAATGAGAAGCACGGAACGCTTTGGATCCGCTTTCCACGCAACTTTATTTTTTGGTAACTCCGATTCAACAGGCATTGTATATGGTGTGATAGCAGGAATAGCCATCAAATCACTCCTTCTATGATTTTTAGATTTTTTTTATTCACTTCATCGTAAATCGACTGTTAAGCTTATCCGATATAATTTGTCGTAATGCTTTTTTACTCACTTTACCTAACGGCGTTTTTGGGAAGGAATCAATGAACTCAACCCGGTCAGGAATTTTAAAGACAGCGAGCCCCCGCTCCTTCAAGAATTGTTTAAGTTCCCTTGCCTTCGGTGCCTGATTGCGCGGAATAACGAATGCACATGATCTCTCCCCTAGATAATCGTCCGCCATGGAAACGATGGCTGCATCATGTACTCCATCATGAGCCAAGAGGTGATTTTCAACTTCCTCAGCGGCAATTTTTTCACCGCCACGATTGATTTGATCCTTATCGCGGCCTTCCACAACTATATAGCCTGACTCGGTCATGCTGACCAAATCACCAGTTCGATAGAATCCATCTATGGTGAATGCCTTCGCATTATGCTCTTCGGCTTTATAATAACCGCAAATGGTATAGGGCCCTCTCGTTAATAAATGTCCCACTTGCCCCTGTTGGACATCCCGGTCTTCCTCATCGACAATTCGGATTTCATCAAATTCCGACATCGGCCTGCCTTGTGTGTTGATGATTATTTCGTCAGGGTCGTTTAGTCTTGTATAGTTAACTAGACCTTCAGCCATGCCAAAAACTTGCTGTAACTGGCAGCCGAAGGCAGGAGTTACCCGACGCGCAGCTTCTGCACTGAACTTAGCTCCTCCAACCTGAATCACTTGGAGGCTGGATAAATCATGGTCACGGGTAGATACTGCATCAAGCCATCTCAAGGCCAGAGGCGGTACAAGAGCGGTGATCGTCACGCCTTGTTTTTCAATAAGCGGGAATGCCTCATCAGGACTGGGGCCTGGTGAAAGGACCACCCGGCCACCCGCATAAAACGTGCCAAAGGTACCTGGCGAGCTCATTGGATAGTTATGGGCAATTGGCAGCACGGCGAGATAAACACTCTCCTTGTCCAGCTGGCAAATTTCAGCGCTAACCCTCAAACTGTATATATAATCATCATGTGTTCTTGGGATCAATTTTGATAATCCCGTACTTCCCCCTGATAATTGAAGAAAGGCAATGTCACATGAATCCACTTTTGTTTCATTCTTATTTGGGTTGATATATAAATCCGCCAAATTAACGAATTCTTCTTCTTCACCCATGACAATCACGTTTAACAAGGTATCACTCTTGCTTTTTGCACCCCTTGCAAGATCACGATAATCAAATCCGGCGTGCTTATCCGGGATGATGTAGGCAACTGCCTCAGCAAACTCGCAAAAATAGTTAATTTCACTGCTTCGGTGCGTGGGTAGAGCAAATACAGGCAATGCTCCTAATCTGAATAGTGCAAAACAAACCTCAAAGAATTCGATTACATTGGGCAGTTGGACCACCACTCGATCACTTTTCTTTATTCCCAGTTCCTGAAATCCAGCTGCCAGCCGATCTGCACTATTGTCCAATTCCGCATAGCTCATGTTTCTTTCCCCGCTTGTAATGGCGATGCGCTCACCAAGTTCCTTGGCACGGTCACGCAACATTTCCCCGAAGGTCTCCCCTTTCCAGCACCCCTCCTCTCGATATAAATCCGCAAATTCCTTAGGCCATGAAGAACACCCTTTTAGCATCCTTTATCCCTCCAAACACTTTAATTTAGTGACTTTGCATCTATTCCCATTGCACGCAGCATAGTTTGAAATTTAGCTGATGTTTCCGCAAGCTCTTCTTCTGGTTTGGATTCTGCAACCACCCCAGCCCCAGCGAATAAGCGAAGAACTTGTCTCTCTACTTCCGCGCACCGGATGGTAACGACCCATTCCCCATCTCCTTCTGCATCGCACCAACCAACCATTCCTGTAAAGAATCCACGATCAAATGGTTCGATTTCCTGGATGGCTTCTCGTGCAAGGTCAGTCGGTGATCCACATACAGCAGGTGTCGGGTGAAGCGCAATCGCTAGCTCCAATGACGAAGTTGCGGGATCATTGAGTTCACCTTTTACTTCCGTTGACAGATGCCACATGGTTTCGGTATGTATCACTGTTGGTTTTTCCGGCACATCCATCGTTTTGAAAAATGGTCTAAGTGCATCAGCTACGGCATGGACAACAACTGCATGTTCATGGAGATCCTTAGAGGAGGAAAGTAACTCGTCCGCTCGCCTCTTATCCTCGACAGGGTCATCACTCCTTGGCCTGGACCCTGCCAGAGGATTTGCCAAAACCTGTAATCCCGATCTTGAAACAAGCAATTCTGGGCTAGCCCCAATCAGCGTTTTCGAGCAGGTGGCATCATCTTTCCCCTTTGCGCTTTGGGGTAAATCCACTGCAAAGGTATAACCATTCTTGTTATGCTGAGCTAGATTATGAAGTAACGGATTGATATTCACTGTTTCTGATGAAGTAAGATGCAACGTTCTTGATAGGACGATTTTGTCAAGATGGCCGCTTTTTATATACTTAAGGCCGCGTTCCACGCCCTCCATATACAGAGAAGGTTCGGGTACCGATTCCATTTGATAAGTTGGCTTTTGGGTTTCCATTGAAACGTTTGTTTGATTATCTTGCAAAGGGGCTGAGGAACTTATGTTTTCAGGTACAATAAGTTGAGCGTCCTTTTGATGATCGAATGGAACAGCACCGGTTACCACTGGATTGGCATGCCCTTGCTCTTTTGCCTTTTTTAATGCAGCAGCCACCCTTGCGGCGAGACTTTTCATTTGATTTGCATTCTCTTCATCTCTTGGAACCGTTATGAAGGAACCTTTTCCCAATAGTGTTCTGTATGGCGATGCAAGGAAAAAGTCACCAACCTCATACTCGTCCAACAGCTGTTTTTCCAATACGGCAGAAACGCCTTCAAACTTCATCATATTAAAACCCCTCCAAATTCACTTAATATTCAGATTCCCGCGCATGGCCATGTCAAGCACCTAAAGTGGCTCCACCATCCACACATAAATTACTCATTGTAATGTGATTCGATTTATTGGATATGAAAAATAGGATAGCGTCCACTATATCAGTAGGCATGGCTATTTTTTTCAGTGGGATTCCTACCTTGAATGCTTCAGGCATACCATTTATGACAGCTTCGGCACCATTCTCGTCGTTCCACAGGGACCATTGCATCTCCGTGTCCGTAGATCCGGGGGAAACGATATTGCAGCGGATATTATATTGGGCCAGCTCCAAGCCTAAACACTTCGTAAACATGACGGCAGCTGCCTTCGATGCCGCATAGGCAGCCAATGAGATTCGAGGGACACTTGCGGCATTCGATCCGACCGTGACAATCGACCCTCTTTTTCTCGTCACCATGTATTTGCTCACTGAACGAGATAGATTAAACACACCAGTGGAGTTGACTGCGAAAGTCTTAGCCCAATCTTGGTCACTGAATGACTCGATCGTTCCAGTGCGCAACACTCCGGCAACATTGACCAGTGTCTCTATTGGACCAATATCATTCTCAATTCCTTCAACAATGCCATCGATTGCATGACTGTCGCTCACATCCGCTGGAAAGGCATATACCTCCAAGCCTTGAGACTTCAATTCACTTACGTATTCATTAAGCTTTTCGGCATTATAATCAATGGCCGCCACTATAAGGCCAAGCTTGGCTAAAGCCTGAACCACGGCACCTCCAATACCTTGAG
The DNA here is from genome assembly GCF_053608705.1 of Peribacillus sp. NPDC055009. Taxonomy (NCBI): domain Bacteria; kingdom Bacillati; phylum Bacillota; class Bacilli; order Caryophanales; family Bacillaceae; genus Peribacillus; species Peribacillus sp. NPDC055009. The sequence goes on from NZ_JBSGVZ010000019.1 coordinate 35,543, forward strand.
CACCACCCGTTACAAGGGCAACCTTCCCTTTACATTCCAAAAAGTCCACCTTGACACTCCCTTTCCAAATCAAATAATTCAATGTATAGCAAGCCAAATACAATCCCCTTGGCAAACAGGGGCGGTACATGGCTTTAGCAAATGCTTAAAAAGTAAAATACCAATTAATAATGATAATCATTATCAATTGGAATCTACAGGTAATGATATATATTTATAACTTAATGGTCAAGTGCCCCCCACTTATTTACTGAGAAAGACCTATTTCTTACCAGGCACATTTCTCTTCAAAGCAAAACGTATGGCCCTGTTAATCAAAGGCGGCAAAACTGAAAGATGCCCCTCTTCTTCAAACTCCTTGAATTGAACATTCATTCCGCTATCTTTTAAGGATAATCGTTTTGATAATTCCAAAGCATTTTCGTTCATGCCGCTTTTATGGGTGCCCTCCAGTTCACCCACGCCAAGCAATAAGGAAATATCACCATTTCCTTGATTCAATCGGGAAAGAAACCTATCCTCCTCCTCACGGAACCACTTTTTGTTCCAATGGAGAGATGGGCTCCCAGCTATGTATGTTTGGAAAGCATACGGATTTTCAAAAAGAACATATAAAGCGAAAAGACCGCCAAGGGAATGCCCGAAAAGCGTTTGGCTATTGTAATCGACCTTATACCTTTTACCGATTTCCGGTTTTAAATCGTCTTCTATGAATTTCAGAAAGTTTTCCGCCCCTCCATGTGAAGGCCATGGACTTCCGTCTGGTCTTACTGGTAACTCGCTAACCGCAACGGGCAGAGTGAAGTCATAATAACGTTCAGAAGAAAATGGTGCATTGGTGGCATATCCAATACCCACAATGATGGCGGGAACCACGCCTGACTTTTCCGGCCGGCGCGATTGCAATCGTACCGCCTCAACCATCGTTCCAAATACGGAATTGGCATCCAGCAAATAAATGACCGGATATCCCGAGGGTGGCGGCTCTTCCATTGGCTTTGATACAAAGATTTGGTATTCACGTTCCCCGGTACTCGGATGCATGAGAAAGTGTTGAGTTCCTTTGATCGTAACCTCTGTACTGGCAGTAGTTTTGTCCATTACGCTTTTGTCCATTTTTTTATGCATCATCTAAATGAATTCCCCCAACCTCTAATACTCGTAATCTTATTCAATGTTTTACTTCTCAAATAATTTAAGCTCTTTTAATATCAGCCTAATTTAAAAGAATGTAATTGAGAAAGATTACCATGACACCGATAATGATAATCTTTCTCAATGAATATATCAACCATACACCGATAATTTTTCCCTATCATTTTACAAAAAGGGGCTTTCCCACCCCCTTTCCCCACCGATTTTCAAAGCCTTTTTGACATACCAAAAACATTACTATGGAAAATTATTCTTGAAATAATTGAAAATTAATTATATATTTAATAGCATGTTAAATTGATAATGATAATCGTTATCACTACCACGCGTCATTTTGTTAAGCTATTGTTAATTTCAACCGGCAAAGGAAGTGAAATAGATATTCAACCAATAAGGATTTGTTTTCGATCCTATGAAGCAGCGATAAATTATATTTAATATATTCAAAAAGGGGAATCGACTAATGAAAAAGCAATTATTCGTACTTGGAATGGCAACAGTATTCAGTTTAGGACTTGGAGCTTGCGGTAATGCCGAAAAGACTTCCGAGGATGCTTCACAGAAGAGCAAGGTGACAGATACGGCGAAAAAAGAAGCAAAGTCCCAAACCGTCACATATCTGGATAAGGAGTATACAATCCCAGCCAAAGTCACCAGTATCGCCACTGCTAGTTTAGAATCAATGGAGGATGCAGCCATATTAGGGATTAAACCTTCTGGTGTTGTTACTGTAGGTGGAGAAATACCTGAATATTTGGCTAAAGACCTCGAAGGTGCTAAGTCGATCGGTGAAAAAATGCAGCCGAACTATGAAACTCTTCTTGGGATGAAACCTGATGTGATCATGTGGTCTTCTAAATCCCCAGCTAATGTGACGGAACAATTGGAAAAAGTGGCGCCAACATTCCCTTATTCACATATTTCGACAAATTGGGAAGACAACCTGCGGTTAATGGCCAGCCTTGCCGGAAAAAAAGATCAAGCTGAAAAAATCATCACAACCTATAATGATGACGCCGCAAAAGCAAAACTGGAAATTGGTGAAAAACTGAAGGATAAAAAGGCTTTAGTGGTGAGAATCCGGAACGGCAGCCTATTCCTATATCCTGAGGATGTATATTTCAACCCAGTAATTTATAAAGATCTAGGCTTGACTGTCCCTGAAGAAATTAAGCCTATTAAAGCACAAGAAATGATTTCATTAGAAAAATTTGCAGAACTGGACCCAGATTATGTCTTCTTGCAATTCTCGGAAAGTGAAAATGCACAAAAACCGGAAGCGTTAAAAGATTTGGAAAATAACTCCATTTGGAAGAGCATCACGGCAGTAAAAAACAATAAAGTGTTTGTAAACTCGGTTGACCCCCTTGCCCAAGGTGGAACGGCTTGGAGTAAAACAGCTTTCCTGAAGGCTGCAACGGAAGAATTAGCTAAATAAACAGTAAGGTGCGTTGATTGATATGGCAAAAACAAATTCATTACCAATAATAATTCTTTGTATGGCACCTCTATTGATTTGCTTCTCCATCGTATTATCGATTTTATATGGTGCCAAAAATATAGATTCCATAACGGTATGGAATGCCATTTTCCACTATGACTCTAGTAACGTTGACCATACGATCATTATGGCTTCTCGCTTGCCTAGAGTTTTAGGTGCCCTACTCGTCGGGGCATTTTTAGCCATATCAGGAGCACTCATGCAGGGGATGACAAGAAATTATCTTGCATCCCCTTCAATCATGGGAGTGACGGATGGCTCTGCTTTCGTAATTACACTTTGTATGGTATTTGCTCCAGGTATGTCTTCATTCCAAATGATCCTCTTTTCCATGTTAGGTTCTGCATTGGGAGCCGGAATTGTCTTTGGTTTTGGGTCGCTGCTTCCAAATGGATTATCACCCGTTCGATTAGCCATAATCGGAACTGTGATCGGGACATTTTTAAGCAGTATTTCTGCTGCCATAGCATCCTATTTCCAAATTTCCCAGAATGTAAGTTTTTGGTATAACTCGAGATTGCACCAGATCGATCCCAATGTACTAAAATTGGCGATACCGTGTGGAATGGTGGGAATCATCCTCGCCCTATTCATCTCAAAATCCATTACGATATTATCTTTAGGCGAAGAAATTTCCATCAATTTAGGTCAGCGCACAAAAATAGTAAAAGCTGTGGCCCTCCTTTCCGTCATTTGCTTAACGGGAATCGCAGTGGCGCTTGTAGGGAAAATCGGTTTTGTTGGACTTATCATCCCCCACATCACCCGGTTTTTAATTGGGATAGATTATAAGTGGATCGTTCCATGTGCTGGGGTAATCGGTGCGGTTTTTCTAGCTCTTTGCGATGTCTTGAGCCGGTTTGTTAATTATCCATTCGAAACCCCCATAGGAGTCGTTACTTCCCTGATCGGCATTCCTTTCTTCCTGTACTTAATTAGAACGAGAGGCGGAGAAAAGAATGGATAAGAATACTCGGTGGCGCTTCACCATCACGATGACCATCATTTTATGTTTAATCGTTATTACAAGTTATTTTAGTTTGATCTCCGGTACATTCGACATAACCGTCAAAGCTGTCCTTCAGACATTATTCAGGGTGAATCCAGTTTCCGATTTTGATTTGGTCATCTTTGATTTCAGGCTTCCCCGCATTGTGATCGCCGGTTTGGTGGGAGTGAGCTTAGGAATTGCAGGGACTGTCATTCAAGGGGTTACGAAAAATGGCTTAGCCGATTCCGGTATTCTCGGTATTAATGCCGGTGCTGGTACGGCCATTGTCATTTTCATGTTTTTCTATCAAGGTCAAAACAGCGGCTCGGACTGGTTATCCATTATGAGTTTTCCGCTATTCGGTTTGGTGGGCGGGCTTTTGGCAGCCCTATTGATTTTCCTTTTCTCTTGGAAGAATGGCACCCTGGACATGGGCCGCCTTTTACTGACCGGAATCGCCATAGGCTCGGCATTTGGTGCCCTTTCCTTATATTTATCATTAAAAATGAAGTCAACCGATTTTGAAATGGCAACGGTTTGGCTTTCAGGAACGATATATGATGCGAACTGGAAATACATCGCATCGATGTTACCATGGATGATAGTCCTGATTCCGATTATTAAGAAAAAGGCGTATTTACTGGATTTGTATCAGTTGGAAGAATCGAGCGTTAAAAGTTTGGGGGTTTCAGTAGAAAAGGAAACGATCATCCTTTTACTCTGCAGCATCGGATTGGTGGGCGCCTCCGTTTCAGTATCGGGAAATATCGGATTCGTAGGTTTAATGGCTCCCCACATAGCAAAGCACCTTGTAGGTATCCATCACAATCAGGTAATTCCAGTATCGGGAGCAATTGGTGCATTGCTGGTGATCGCATCCGACTTTATCGCAAAAACCGTTTTTGCACCGGCTGAATTGCCAGTTGGGATCGTCATCTCAATTATTGGTGTCCCATATTTTCTTTATTTACTAATTAAAGCTAAAGCGTAGAAGGAGAGATGATCAGTGAGTATTCTCCGCATGGAAAATCTAGAAACGAATTACGAGAAATTCACGGTGTTCAAAGACTTGAACTTGGAAATAAAAGAAGGCCTGGTCACTACCATCATTGGTCCTAATGGCTGTGGTAAATCCACATTACTGAAAACGATAGGCCGCATTCTAAAGCAAAAGAGCGGAAGCGTTTTTTTACAAGGTCAGGATTTACATAAGATCCATACGAAGCAGATTGCCAAGCACTTGGCTCTACTTCCCCAAAACCCGGTTGCTCCAGCCCAATTGAAGGTAGAGGAGCTTATTTCATATGGAAGGTATCCGCACCGCAATAATGTAAATAAATTAACGAAAGAAGATAAAGAAACGATTGAATGGGCCATGGATATCACCAAAACCCTTTCATTTAGAAACCGGGAGATCACAAATCTTTCCGGTGGTCAAAGACAAAAAGTTTGGCTAGCGATGGCTTTAGCACAGAAAACGGAGATTTTATTATTGGATGAACCGACCACCTACCTTGATATGGCTCATCAACTGGAGGTTTTGCAGATAGTTGAAAAGCTTAATAAAGAACAAAAAATAACGACTGTCATGGTGCTGCATGATATTAACCATGCGTCCCGGTTTTCACATGAAATCATAACGATGAAGGAAGGTGAAATCGTTAAAATCGGTACCCCCACCGAAATCATTACACCTCCCGTTTTAGAAGAAGTCTTTCGTATTCATGCAAGGGTCATGATAGATCCTGCCAATGGGGCACCCGTTTGCTTTGGTTATGACAATTTATCACAGCAAGAAGTATATAAAGAAGCCGTTTCATCCAATTGAAAGTTGTGCTTCTAAAAGTGGTTCGGAAAACGTATATTTCATCAAATGATAATCCCTAATCAACTGACCCAAACCAATTCCTCAAGTTTGGTTTCCATCTGAATTTTAAAAACATAGTTGATTGGAGCGAATGTGTGAGACTCAGCAGGCGCAAGCCAAGGAGGCTCCACGATCGCCCGCGGAAAGCGAGTTTCTTGAGCGGAAATCAACATCCAAAATGTACAAGCCATAAAAAAAACTGCAGGCAAACTCGCTTTTCTTTGAGTTTGTCCACAGTCTAAAGGGATGTCGACAATGTCGACATCCCTTTTTCGATAAATTTATAGTTTTTCCAACTTGATGATATCTGGTGTATTTTGTTTCTGGATCCCTGACTTTTGCAATTTCACTGCCGTTCCTTCAGGTAAGTTAGTGAATATAATAGGAGTGACCGTTGATGGGGCATTCCGTTTTATGAAATCTAAATCAATTTCCAAAAGAGGTGTTCCTTTTGTTATTCTTTGACCCTCTTGTACAAGAGATGTAAACCCTTCTCCATTTAATTTAACCGTATCTAAACCAACATGGATCAAAATTTCCAGACCATTATCCATTTTCAATCCCAGTGCATGATTTGTCGGGAAGATACTTAGCACTTCCCCATCGATTGGGGATACTAGTTTTCCGTTGACTGGCTCGATAGCAAAGCCATCCCCCATCATTTTCATAGCAAACACTTGATCGGGAACTTGTTCTATCGGTAAAACGGTTCCTTCAATTGGAAGGACAAAGTCATTTGCACCCAAAGCTTGGTTTTCCTCTACAATATCCTCTGCCAATTGTGCAGATGGAACTGCTTTCACTTGGCTTGGGTCGACGCCATTCTTGACAAGTTGTTTCATTGCATTTGCAACGAATTCAACATTCGTTCCAACAATGACCTGCACACTCGATTTATTCAACTTCATGACACCGCGCGCACCATGCCGTTTTAAGGCTGCTTCATTCACATTTCCTGAATCGGCCACTTGTAAACGCAAGCGTGTTGCACAGTTATCAATTAGCTTTATATTCTCTTTACCGCCAAGATCTTGAATGAAAAGCGATCCCATATCGGTATATTTATCCCCTGTTTTCACAATAGTTTCTTCTTCCACTTCTTCCTCATCGTCTTCACGGCCAGGTGTTTTTAAATCCATGACCTTGATGACAAAATAGAAAATCACGAAGTAAACTGCCGCGTATACTAAGCCAATCGGTATTAACCATAGCGGTTTTTGCGCAATACCAAAGTTCAAGAAATAATCAATGGCTCCTGCGGAGAATCCAAAACCATGATGGATATCCAATATAACAGCAAGTGCCAGGGAGACCCCGGTTAAAAGGGCATGTATTACATATAACACCGGTGCGATGAACATGAACAGAAATTCAATCGGTTCAGTGATTCCTGTAAGGAAAGAAGTGAAAGCTAACCCAACAAGCATCCCCGTCACCAATTTACGTTTCTCTTTCTTTGCAGCTGCAATCATCGCTAATGCCGCAGCTGGAAGACCGAACATCATGATCGGGAAAAAGCCGGTCATGAAGGGCCCAGCAGTCGGGTCCCCTGCGAAGAAACGATTTATATCACCTGTAGCTCCATTGTACTCACCAAAGACGAACCAAACCATACTATTCAAGACATGATGTAGGCCTACTGGAAGCAATAAGCGATTCAAAACGCCGAATACGCCGGCTCCCAATGCCCCTGCACCTGTAATCCAGTCACCAACACTATTGATTACATCTTGAATCGGCGGCCAAACAAAACCGAATATTGCCGCAAGTATAATCATCGCAAGCGAAGTGATGATCGGGACGAATCGTTTCCCTGAAAAGAATCCAAGCCATTCAGGGAGTCTTATGTCGGAGTATCTATTATATAGAAGAGCGGCAACTATACCGGATATAATACCGCCTAAAACAGCCATGTTGATATCTTTATTAATCGCTTGTGTACCATTCGTTAAAACAAAGTAACCAACAAGACCTGCCAATGCCGCAGCACCGCTTCCATCTTTGGATAATCCAATCGCTATACCTAAAGCGAACAATATGGCAAGATTATCAAAAATGGCTTGTCCCGAGGCAGCCATAAATGGAATATTGAGTAAATCCGGTTGCCCTAAACGAAGCAATAAAGCCGCTGCTGGCAAAACAGCAATCGGTAACATTAAAGCCTTACCTATCTTTTGTAAAAAATTTAACATCGAACTCATCTCCCTTGTTCCTAACTTCTTTTGATTCAGCAGAACGAAAAGACGTATAAAGCGTTTTCATTTTATCAATATAATAACTTTTCTTTGGCTTATACTAGCACAGAAAATATATAGATGTCTATACCAATTCACTTAAAAATATACTATTTTCTTCGAAAAAAAAGCAAAAAATGCTTTTTTAATCCTGATATACCCCAACTGGTCTAGACAACTTTTAATAAAAACGATAAAATGAGGGCAAAATATATTGACTCATTCATTAAGTTTTACTTTCATAAAGGAGATTATGTATGAAAACATTCATTATTAATAATCTAATAGTTCATAGCGAAAAGGAAACATACAAAAATGGGTATATTAAAGTCGTGGATGGAAAAATTGCCGAAGTTGGTCCAGTCAGCCAATACAAACAGGACGATGATGCCGAGGTAATTACTCTTTCACCGGATTATCAGGTAATTCCCGGTGCGATCGACATCCACATTCACGGAGCCTCCAATTCCGATGCAATGGATGCCACAAATGAAGCATTATCCACAATGGCAGAGACTCTTCCCAAAGAAGGAACCACCAGCTTTCTGGCCACTACAATGACTCAAACTGCCGAAGCCATTGAATCAGCACTTCTTAATGCTGGTAAATATATCGAAAATCAATCTCAAGAACACGCTGAAATAATTGGAATCCATTTAGAAGGTCCTTTCATATCACCGGTCCGTAAAGGAGCACAGCCTGAAGAGCATATCGTTGACCCTGATGTCACTCTATTTAAAAGGTGGCAGGAAATGGCCGAAAATCAAATCAAGCTTGTAACGCTTGCTCCTGAACAACCAAACGGATTAGATCTTGCCGCTCACTTAAAGGCAACTGGCGTCGTCGCTTCCATTGGACATTCAGATGCAACATATGACCAAATCGATGAAGCAATCCAAGCAGGGACTACCCACGTTACACATCTTTATAATGGGATGCGGGGACTCCATCACCGTGAACCCGGTGTTTTGGGAGCTGCTTATCTTCGAGACGAGCTATTTGTTGAACTTATTGCTGACGGCATTCATTGCAGGCCGGAAATGATCAAGCTGGCATATAACCAAATTACCAGCGAACGAATGATCTTGATAACGGATTCGCTTCGTGCCAAATGGCTTGAAAAGGGAACCTATGATTTAGGCGGTCAGCCTGTGTATGTTAACGAAACGAAAGCAACGCTTTCAGATGGTACACTAGCCGGCAGTATATTGAAAATGAACGATGCCATCAAGAACACAATGGAATATACCGATTGTTCCATGACTGACATTATAAAAATGACGGCGGAAAACCCTGCCAAACAACTTCGGATTTTTGACAGAAAAGGAAGCATCCAGGTCGGCAAAGACGCCGATCTTGTAATATTGAATGACCGCTTGGACGTTGAAATGACGTTCTGCAGAGGAAATATAGCTTTTAAAAAGGAGAATGTATAATGAATATCATACAAGTGCAGGACTACATGGAAATGAGCCGGACAGCCGCAGAAATAGTGATCGGAAAGGTCAAAGGAAATCCTAATATCAAATTGGGCCTTGCAACAGGCGGTACCCCTAAAGGAATGTACGATAATTTGATTGAAGATCACGTGCGCAATCATACATCTTATGAACATGTAACGTCTTTTAATCTTGACGAGTATATCGGCTTAAAACCAAATGATCCAAACAGTTACCATTATTATATGAATGACTCCCTATTCACTCACATCAATATAAATAAAGAGCGCACTCACCTGCCAAATGGCACAGCAGATGACACGAACGGAGAATGTAAAAGGTATGATGAAATGATAGATTCCGTCGGAGGGATCGATCTTCAGATACTTGGCATTGGGCAAAATGGCCATATTGGTTTTAATGAACCTGGAACTTCCTTCACATCAGGAACTCATGTCGTGACACTCGAGGATTCAACGCGCCAAGCGAATGCACGTTATTTCGATTCCATAGACGAAGTTCCTACACATGCAGTTACGATGGGCATTTCAACAATCATGAAAAGCAAAGAAATTCTGCTGCTGATATCTGGTGAAGAAAAAGCCGAAACACTGAAGAAATTGATACACGGTGACATTTCAGAGGAATTCCCTGCATCTATCCTAAAAAAACATAATAATGTTACAATTATCGCAGACCAAAAAGCGTTATCCGGAGTATTAATACCCTAAAAGGAGCGAAAGTCGATGATTGATAAAAACTCACCTCTTCCGATTTATTTTCAAATCGAAGAACAAATAAAAAGACAAATAGAAAACGGTGAGTTCCAAGCGCACGATGCCCTTCCATCTGAACGTGAGTATGCCGAGCAATTCGGAATTAGCCGGATGACCGTCCGGCAAGCCATAAATAATTTGGTGAATGACGGATACTTATACCGTCAAAAAGGAAGGGGAACCTTTGTCGCCGATAAGAAGTTGGAGCAGCAGCTCAATGGGTTGACCAGTTTTACCGAGGACATGAAAGCCAGGGGTTTGAACCCAAGCAGTAAGCTGCTGAGCTTTGAAATCATTCCGGCTGATAAGAAGATTGCCAGTGAATTGCACATTTCCCTTTATGCTCCCGTTTATGAAATAAAACGCATTCGGTTGGCTGATGATGTTCCAATGGCGCTCGAGACCGTGTACATGTCTGCCAATTTAATTAAAGGATTAACGGAAGAAATCATTAACCTTTCTCTTTACCAATATGTGGAGAACTACGTTAAACTTAAAATAGACTATGCTACACAAACGTTGGAATCATCGATTGCTTCTGAATTAGAAGTCACCCATTTAGCGATTCCAAAGCACTCACCCATATTATTCATTCAAAGGCATACGTTCCTGATAGATGGAACTCCCCTTGAATATGTTAAATCGGCTTATCGTGCGGACAGGTATAAGTTCAGTATCAAAATAAGCAGATAAAATTGAATATTTTCAATCGGAGGGTGTCACATATATGAACTCATACTTTGAAGAAGTGCAGGCTTTACTCACAATTGTGGAAGAACAGGAAAAGCAATCAATTAAGGAATCTGTGGAACATATCGCAAAAGCAGTGATGTCAGATGGAATCATCCATTTATTCGGAAGCGGGCACTCTCATATTTTGACCGAAGAGGTATTCTACCGGGCAGGTGGGTTAGCGGCAATTCGTCCTATTTTCGTTGAAGATTTGATGCTTTTTAAGGGTGCTTCAAGATCATCCCAACTTGAACGGCAAAATGACCTATCAGAGAAATTCATGCATGATGAAGATATCCGTCCTGGTGATGTCTGTATCGTCATTTCATCATCCGGCGTAAATCCCGTTCCCATAGATGTCGCCACTATCGCAAAAGAAAAAGGGGCCTTCGTCATTGGACTAACATCACCGGAGTATGCAAAAAGTTGTCCTTCACGGCATAAACAGAAGCATTATCTCCACGATGTCGTTGATTTGGTCATAGACAATCATATTGCCAAAGGTGACACATTACTGAAATCAAATAATATACCATTTGGTTCTGGATCGACCGTGGTCGGGGCCGTTCTCCTCAATATGATTTTCACGCAAGTCATCCAAACGATTATTGAGTCAGGGGAGACCCCTCCCGTATTCCTAAGCAGTAATATCGAAGGGGCAGATGAACACAATCAAAAGATCATCGCGAAATATAAAACAAGAATCCCCCAATTATAAATCGATTTAGACAAAAAAGAATACATAATTAAAGAAGGCATCCATGCGGATGCCTTCTTACTGTAGACAAACTCAAAGAAAAGCGAGATTGTCTGCAGTTTTTTTAGTTGAATATGTTTCCGGAGCCGCAGTTATTCGTCATCCGGAGCTTTTTTCGGCCGTCCACGCAGCTTTTCGTCCTTCAACACACTTTTTTTGGCCGTTCACGATTTTATTCGACCTACCACGCTCTTTATTCGACCGTTCACGATTTTATTCGACCTACCACGCACTTTATTCGACCGTTCACAATTTTATTCGACCTAGCCCGCTCTTTATTCGACCGTTCACGATTTTATTCGACCTACCGCGCTCTTTATTCGACCGTTCACGATTTTATTCGACCTACCACACACTTTATTCGACCGTTCACGATTTTATTCGACCTACCACGCTCTTTATTCGACCGTTCACGATTTTATTCGACCTTCGCATTCCGAAGCATTTATTTGCGGAACACTCATTAAATTCGCTCCTTTTCACCAACTGTCTGCCAAGCCCCCATCAAAGCAAGCAATCTAGCGGAGTTATTCGGCCAGGAGTGTCGCAAATTTATTCTATCTAGGGAGGTTCCATCCATTCAAGAACCCCCATTCAGTCGAAAAACTGAAGGCATCCATTCGGATGCCTTCTTTAATTTAAGTTTATTCCTTATTTTTCAAAAACGGCCACCAATTCGCGTTTCCGAACGTCGCAACCATCACTGGAATAAACAATGGCAATATGACAAACGCATATAAAGCAAGCCCCACCAATATTAAAGTGGCTATCTCCAAGAGCGATAAAACTCCTGCTGGCATCATGGCAGCAAAGGTTCCGCCAAGAATTACGGCTGCCGAGATGATCACCGTTCCCATTTTTCTCATGGACAGTAACATCGCTTCCTTGACCGGTTTATCCTTCCATTCGTTAAAGCGATCCATCAAGAAAATGCTATAGTCAATGCCAAGAGCAATCAAGATGACGAAAGCAAAGAAAGGAACTGCCCAGCCGATGCCGGCGTAACCGAGAATATTAACAAAAAGCAACTCGGTAATGGCTGCCGCTGTATAATAAGTCAAAACGAGCGATACAATCAAATAGATCGGCATGACCAGGGATCGCAGCATGAAAAAGAGAATGATGGCGATACCCGACAGCATCAAAACGACCGTCCGAGAGAAATCCTCCTCAGACATCATGCCCAAGTCATGATGTGTACTTGTGATTCCCCCTATCGCCACTTGCGCATTTTCTAGCTTTGTATCTTTCGTTACTCTTTCAACGGTTGCCTCGATCGAATCAATTTGCTCGATTGCTTCATTGGAATATGGATTCGCCTTGAACACCACATCCATGGTCATGGTTTTACCGTCTTCAGATAAATACGCGTTCAATGCTTCCCCGAATTCTTCGCTTTCGACTACTTCTTTGGGAATGTACATGCCTGTTACCGTTTTATCCGTTTTTGCCAGCCCTGATAAATAACCCTGTGCGGACGATAGTCCATCATGGACTTCATTCAGGCCATCGGCACTTTCATTTAAGCCATCTGTCAAATCAGTAAGTTGTCCGCCGAGGCTTGAAAAACCATTTAGGAGTTCTTGCTGCCCATTACTTAAGCTGGTAAGGCCGCCTTTAAATCCTGACAGATTATTTATGACTTCCCCCTGACCATTGGCCATCGTGCTTAGACCTTTTTGTAAAGTGTCAACACCTGAAATCAATTGGTTCAGGCCCTCCCCGAGAGATGTTTGACCGTTTACGATTTGTGCCATATTTTCGTTCGCCGTATTCAAACCGCCGGACACTGAACCAAGATTCCTATTTAGCTCGGCAAGGCCTGCTGCCATGGGCTCCAAGCCACCCTGTGCCCCTTGCACTGTTTGCTTAATCGTTTGATAGGACTGATCCGTCTGTAATTCTGGATGAGTGGCTTCCATTTGCTCAAAGGAAGGATTTAAGCCAGCAAGGCTTTGTGATACGCCCGTAAGATTAGTTTGAATCTCTTTGTATCCACCTGTGAGCCCACTTAGCCCATTAGCTGATTGTTTATAGCCTTCGAGGAGCTGTCCGCTTCCGGTGGCGAGCTTCTCCAAGTTTGCCTTGACCTCATTCAGTCCATTTTTTATATCCCCAGTCCCTGAAGAGCCATCGCGAATGCCTGCTTCAATGCTTGTTAACGCCTTCTCCACCTGGCCTACACCGCTCTTTAATTCATTGGTCCCGGATATTAGACCCCCTATTCCGTCCGTCGCTTGCTTCAACCGCGGTCCTGAATCTGAAAGCTCACTGCCTGCCGTTTTTAATCCATCACTTATTTGTTTAATGCCTTCATTTCCTTCTCCGATTCCCTTCTCCAAAGTTTCGGCCTGGTTCGCTACAAATAAATCCTTAATCGGTTCACCTGCCGGGCGGGTCATGGATCGAACTACATCGACTTCATCCACCTTGACGACTTCCTGGCTGATTTTTTCAGCAAGTGCGACGTACTCTTCCGAATCCATGCGTTCGTCATTCTTTATGACAATCTGTGTTGGCATGGATTGTCCCGGTCCGAATTCATCGGAAATGATATTAAATGCCATGATGGAAGGAACATCATCACCCGCTTCTTCAAGGGAGTTATATGAAATCTTCCCATCATACATAAACAAAAAGGGAACACAGACGATTGCAACGATCATCAGCGCCAACAATGGGCGGTTCATGGAGAAGTTACCGAGAATTCCCCATAGTTTACTTTCACTGTGCTCAAGTTTCCCTTTTGCCGGCCAGAATAGCTTTTTGCCAAGAACCGCCATGAAAAATGGAACGATCGTATAGAGGGCGATCATTAAAATGAAAACCCCTATGGCAACGGCCGCCGCAGATTGATAGAGCTTAAAAGTAGAAAAACCGATTGCCGCAAAACCAATCATTACGGTCAGCCCACTGAAGAAGACCGTCTTACCCGCAGTTCGGTAAGTCGCAACGATCGCTTCAGGCAATGACTCCTGTGAAGATAGCTCTTCCTTGAAACGACTAAGCAGCAGGATGCAATAATCAGTCCCGATTCCAAATAAAATACCTACCAGGAATATTTGGGTGTAAGACGAAATCGGAAAGTCCCATTTATCCACCAGGAATGAGACGATGGATTGTGAGCATAAATAAGTGAAACCTACCGTTACCAACGGAATGATTGGTGCCACCACTGAACGGAAGACTATCAGCAATACAGCCAGAATGAAGACAACCGTGATGCCTTCAGTTTTCTTCAGCCCTTCTTGGGAATTGGCATTAAGATCTTCATCGATCATCCAGCTGCTTGTGTAATAATGCTCGACATCCACTTGCTCCAGCTCTTTATAAAGGGCATCGATCACTTCCTTAGCTTCTCGGTCCCCCTTGACCATCGTGATGGATGTCAAAACCGTCGTTTCATTCTCCGAGACCAACTGACCTTTTAGCGAGGGCTCTTTAAAATGGGTCATGACCTCTTTGATGCCAAGCTCTGCTTTATTCTTTTCAAGGTTTTGGATCGCTATCTCAATCTCTTTCAATTCCGAGGAAGACAGCTTCTTATCACCATGAAATACGAGGGCCACTTGTGACTCATCCTTATCCTGGATCTCTTTCATTAGCTCATTGGCCATCCCAGAGGAGTACTCTGCCGGTACATCCAGCTGCCCCTTATTCCGGACAAGGTCCGCCATATTCGGTGCCGCAAACAATAGACCTGCCGTAATTGCAACCCAAGCGATAATGACCAGCCATCTTCCCTTTATGATCCCCCTCATTATATTTCCTCCCATTCCTCATTCTTCATTTGTATGAAAATTTGTGCAAGCTTCTCATATGTATCAAGGAATCTAACGATCTCTTCATAATCGAATTTCGTCATGATGCTCTCTACCAACTTATGAATCTTATTTTCCGTTTCCTGTAACAATGCTTCCCCCTCTTTTGAAAGCTTCAAGTGAAAGACCCTTCGGTCAACCAGGTCCTGTTCCCGTTCTATCAATCCTTTGCCTTCCAGCCTATTGATGTTGGATGTGACGGCACTCTTATTAACATAAAAGGCATCACTGATTTCCGTCGATGTACACAACCGCTGTTGTTGAATGAACCGTAAAGTATAGTATTGTTCGTTCGTCAGCACATCACAAATCTGGTCTTTTATTAAAAGCTCCCCCATCTTATTGACATAGAAGGAAACCTTCATATATCGATCAATCAATCCAGTAACTTTTACATTAGTCATCGTTGCACCTCCCAAAAAGTAGTTCAGTCATTTAACTATATGTAGATTACTATTGTTTTATTTATTATGTCAATCCCATGACAGTTTATTATTTCCAGTTTAACTTATGGTAAATAAGGGAAAACCCAAAGTAAGCATACAATCTACTATTCTAAAGGAGGAAATATAAATGACTCAATCAACTATCGAAACTCAAACGAATAGCAAACTTTTAAAAGGGATTCTAATCGGGGGGCTTGTTGGTGGTGCGTTGACCTTACTTGACTCCAACACAAGAAATAAAGTAAAGCGTTCAGCCGTCCTTTTAAAAGACAACTCCATGAATATGATTGAACAGGTCAAGGAAAATCCCGGCGAAATGAAGGAACAGATGGTATCAGGAGTCAAAGGGGCAACCGAGACGATTAAAGAGGCAATCAATGACGTCGAAACACTATATGAAACCGTCAATGAAGACGTGGTGGGTAAAGTATCAGAAGTAAAGGATATCTCCACTGATGCCCTTGGTACAGCGAAGGAAGCAACAAGTGAATTAAAAGACATCAGTTCAAAGGTGGTCGTAGCCGGTAAACAGCTGAAAGAAACGCCGTCACAATCATTGAAATCCGATATTGATAAAGGTGAAAAAGAGAGTGATGAAATCGTTAAAAAATCAGGATTATCCAATCAAAAGTCCATCTCATCCAACTTCTAATATATAAAAAAGCTGAGGCATTATGCCTCAGCTTTTATTATGGCTTGTACAATTTGGATGTTGATTGGAACGTAGGGCACTCGCTTTCCGCGGGCGGTCGTGGAGCCTCCTCGGCTTGCGCCTGCGGGGTCTCCCCTAGACGCACCTTTCCCGCAGGAGTCTCGTACCTTCCGCTCCAATCAACTCTGTATAAAATTCAGACAGAACCATACCTATGGAGTTGAAGGTGTTGCTTTGGGCCAATTGGATTGGGGACATCATTCGATGAAAGGTACACCATTACCCTTTTGTTTTTTCATATATCCTTCACTTGATACCTTAGTTAGAGTCCTCCAATTTATTCGTTATCTCATGGTCTTTTTTCACTTCAGCTAACCAAACGGGATATTCCTCTTGTAATCTTTCAGAAAGAAGCGTTTCTTTAATTACATCTTTACTGTCTTCTAAATTAGCTTTTTTTGCTTCCTTCTTACCGGTTACTTTTATGATATGGTATCCATATTCGGATTTAACTGGATCACTGACTTTATTTATATCAAGATCAAAGGCAACATTTTCAAACTCTTCCACCATATCGCCTTTCCCAAAATACCCCAGGCTTCCACCGTTATCCGCCGTTTCGGTATCAGTGGAATATTCAGCTGCCAATTTAGCGAAATCACCGCCATCTGCGATTTCTTTCGCAACCTTTTTAGCCGTTTTTTCGTCTTCGACTAAAATATGACTGGCTTCCACTTGTTCCGCTTGAGCAAATGCATCTTTGTTATCTTCAAAATACGTACTGATTTCTTCATCCGTCACGGTAATTCTCGGTTCTACCAGTTTTTTCGTTTGCAGATAAACTACGATGTCCTTTTTTAAGGCTTCCATTGAAGAACCGCTTGCTTCCAATTGCTCTTTTAGCGACTTTTCATCACCATAGGACTCTACCATAACATCGATTTCTTTCTGGATTTCATCATCCTTAATTTTAATCCCTGCTTTTTCCGCTTCCAATTCAACCAATTTATTCGTAATCAACAGGTCTAAAGTATCTGCTCCGTATCCCGCAACAAGCGCGTCATACAGCTCATCCTTATTGATTTTCTCGCCATCGATACTCGCCATTGTCTTATCCGTGGATGAAATCATCGCAAATGCCATGATCCCGCCAATGATTAAAATGCTCCCTGCCCAAATATATGCCTTCGTGCTCCTTAATAGTTTCATGAATACTCTCCCTTAATTTTTCTATAATGATAGCTTGGAATTATTAATTAATCCTTAAGATTTTAGTTCCACCTTCAATATGCACCAACACAATCATTATACTAACATACTTATATACCTACATATATTTTAGAGTATTTCCTTCTGCTACCATTTTACATTGAGACTTTGGTTGATCATTACAAAAAAAGATATTATACCGTTATTTCGCCTTTTGATAAATGGGTAACAGAGTGCAATTCGGCTTTCACTCGTGGGTTTGGAGCAAATACTCGTGAGTTTTGGACTTTTACTCGTGAGTTTGGAGCGAATACTCGTGAAACAAAGAATCGAAAAAGCATGGTGTACGTAGGGAATTCCTACACCATGCTTTTTTTGTGTGTTATTTACGATGCATCTTGAATTCAAGGAAGAGTTCGTTGTAATGGGCTAAGTTTTTCTTCCCCAGGTTTTCGTACACTTCCAGTTTCTTTGTCAGTTCCGGAGATGGATAGAAACGTTCATCCTTCACCACTTCTTCAGGCATATATTTCAGTGCTTCTTTATTAGGTGTCGAGTAACTTACATATTCCGCGTTCTGTGCTGCAACTTTCGGGTCCAGCATGAAGTTGATGAACTGGTGAGCCGCATCGACATTTTTGGTTGTTTTCGGGATGACCATATTATCAAACCATAAATTGGACCCCTCTTTTGGAACAACGTATTCAAGATCTTCGTTTTCAGCCATGATTTCAGAAGCAACTCCCGACCAAACAAGGCCAATCGCCGCTTCCTGGGCTTCCAATAGCATGCGGCTTTCATCTCCGACGATCGCTTTAATATTCGGGGTGAGGGCATCTAGCTTGGATTTTGCCTCTTGAAGGTGTTCTTCATCTATATCATTCAATGAATAATTCAAAGAGTTCAGGCCCATGCCCATCACTTCTCTAGCTCCATCCGTCAAAAGGATTTCATTTTTTAAATCTTTATCCCATAAATCCGCCCAGGCCGTTATTTCCTTTCCACCGAGCATCTTGGAATTGTAAACAATTCCAACCGTTCCCCAGAAATACGGCACGGAATATTTATTCTCCGGATCGAATGGCAGATCGATGAATCGCTCATCGATATTTTTCAAATTCGGAAGCTTGGAATGATCCAAGGGAACGAGCAAGTCTTCTTGCCTCATCTTATCGATCATATACTCAGATGGAATGGCAATATCATAAGTCGTACCGCCCTGTTCGATCTTTGTCATCATGGCCTCATTCGAATCAAATGTCTCATAAATGACCTTTATGCCCGTCTCTTCTTCAAAACGTTCGATTAGATCGGTATCGATGTAATCTCCCCAATTATAGATGGTAAGCGTATTTCTGCTCGTAAATCCCTGCGATGAATTCAATCTTGAAATCGCATATAGAAGCAAAGCCGATACGAGGGAGATGATCAAAAACATTTGGACAAGCCTTTTCATCGTTTCCCCCCCATTCCCGTTTGCCTTACACGTTGAGTTATAAAGTAATAAACGACAACCAACAGCAGTGTCACGACGAACAGCAGTGTCGACAGTGCATTGATATTCAATGAAATTCCACGGCGTGCCAATGAATAGATTTCCACAGAAAGAGTGGAGAAGCCATTACCGGTCACAAAGAACGTAACCGCAAAATCATCAAGTGAATAAGTCAATGCCATAAAAAAACCAGCAAAAATACCGGGTAGGATGTATGGAAGGATGACCTTCGTCAATACATCCCACCGGCTTGCCCCTAAATCCCGTGCCGCATCAATTAAAGTAGGGCTCATTTCCTGAAGTTTCGGAAGGACCAGAAGCACAACGATCGGGATACTGAAGGCGATATGCGACAACAGTACCGAGTAGAATCCAAGCTTGATCCCGGCCATCGTGAATAAAATCAGGAAGGAAGCACCGATGATCACATCGGGACTGACAATCAATACATTATTCAATGACAATACCGTATTCTTAGCTTTGCTGCTCGTAAAGGACCGAATTCCAATTGCCCCTATCACCCCGATGATCGTTGCGATCAGTGCAGATAATAAAGCAATCACAAGTGTATTCAATACAATGATCAACAGCCTTGTATCTTGGAACAGCTCCTTGTACCACTCCATCGTGAACCCTTTAAAGTCATACATCGTTCCACCGCTGTTAAAAGAGTAAAAGACTAAAAAGAAAATCGGTGCATAGAGTATGAGAAAAATCAAAACGAGAAACGCTTTTGATATTGGTGATAATTTATTGCCCAATTTACACACCCTGCTTTCGGTTACCCGTTACAAACATAATCAGGAACATTATAATAATCAAAAATACCGCAATTGTGGAACCCATTCCCCAATCCTGTGTTACAAGGAAGTGCTGCTCGATAGCCGTACCTAGCGTAATGACGCGGTTACCGGCAATCAGTCTTGTAAGCATGAACAATGAAAGTGCCGGGATGAAGACTACCTGGCATCCCGTCTTTACACCATCTATCGTCAATGGAAAAATGACTCGGCGGAATGTCATCCATCTGGACGCCCCCAAGTCATTGGCCGCATCCAGAAGGGTTGGATTCATTTTATCAAGCGCATTGAATATCGGTAAGATCATGAACGGGATGAAAATATAAACCGAAACGAATATGAAGCTGAAATCGGTAAAGAGAATCTGCTGCTTTCCGATTCCTACCGCCTCCAGAAAACCATTTGCCACACCATACGTGCCAAAGATACCAATGAAGGCATAAGCCTTCAAAAGTAAATTGATCCAGGAAGGCACGATAATCAGCAAAAGCCATAACTGCTTATGCTTGGTTTTCGTTAACAAATATGCTGTCGGATAGGCGACTAAAAGGGATATCCCCGTAATAAGGAACGCATACCAGAATGAGCTTAAAGTCATTTTTAAATATACTGGCGTAAAGAACTTTTGATAGTTAATCAAAGATAAATTGCCTTCAATATCAAAGAAGGAGTAGTAAAGGATCAACAAAATGGGTGCGATAACGAATAAAGCAATCCATAAGACATATGGTATGAAGTAAATATTACGGGATATTTTATTCTTCATGACTTTCCCCATCATGATACGCTTCCAGACGCTTATCGAATTCCTCTTCAGTTTCACCCAATCGCATGACATGGATGGATTCCGGATCGAAATACAGACCTATTTCATCCCCAACTGCCACTTTTCTCGTTGATTGGACAAGCCATTCATTTCCATCATGGTCATAGCAGCTGATTTCATAATGAACTCCGCGAAATAGCTGGGAGTCCACACGAACTTGCAGTTTCCCGCGATTGATGGAAGTAATCTCTAAATCTTCCGGGCGGATGACAATATCGACAGCCTCATTACTGTTCAATCCTTGGTCGACACATTCGAACTGTCTGCCGACGAATTCCACGAGGTAATCTTCAATCATTTTTCCTTTTACAATATTGGACTCGCCGATGAAATCGGCAACGAATCGATTCAGCGGTTCATCATAAATATCCGTAGGGGTCCCGCTTTGCTGGATTTTCCCTTTGTTAAGGACAAAAATCTCATCTGACATCGCTAATGCTTCCTCTTGGTCATGAGTGACGAAGATAAACGTGATTCCAAGCCTCTGTTGCAGCTCCCGCAATTCATATTGCATTTCTGTACGCAATTTCAAATCGAGGGCAGATAGCGGTTCATCAAGAAGGATGACTTCCGGTTCATTAACGATCGCCCTGGCAATCGCCACCCGTTGCCGCTGACCGCCGGACATTTCCCTGATCTCCCGTTTTTCATAACCCTCCAAATTAACAAAGCTGAGGGCTTCCTTCACCTTTATTTCCACTTCCGAGTTTTTCATTTTTTTAATCCGAAGACCAAATGCTACATTTTCAAACACATTTAAATGCGGAAAAAGTGCATAATCTTGAAATACCGTATTCACTTGCCTTTTATTGGCTGGCACATCATTGATCCTTTTTCCTTCAAAGTAAATATCACCTTTGGAGGCTTCCGTAAATCCGGCAATCAAACGAAGGATCGTAGTCTTCCCGCATCCGGAAGGACCCAAGAGCGTATAAAACTTCCCTCTCTCGATTTCAAAACTAACATTATCGAGAACTACCGTATCATCATCGAATTGCTTCGTAACCTGATCGAAGCGTATTATATTCCCATTTGCCATAGCTCTTCCCTCTCTCCATTACCTTACTCATCAATTTTCAGCGATTGCATTTGATTTGAATTCTATAAGTATGATTCCGTCACCACGAGTAATAACTCGGAAGGGCCTTCAAAATCATTGATGATTTGATGTTCATCTGAAGCATGAAAATAAATCGACTCCCCTGCCTTGACGAAATACGTATGTTTACCAAGCTTTACAATGACTCTTCCGTTTAATACATAGCCGAATGTTTCCGACAAGGATGGTTCAAATTGTTTGAACTCCCCCTTTTCCTGGAGAGTCAGTCGAATAGGTTCCATTTCCTTCTCATTCGATTCAGGCACGAGCCACTGGATTTGATACCCGCGTTCTTCATCGATGAAAAACGTTTGTGCCTCTTCTTCATACACTACCTTTTGGACTTGATCCTCTTCATCGAAGAATTGCTTCGGCGTGCAGCCAAGCACTTCTAAAATATTGAAAAGAGTTTCAATTGATGGGGAACTAAGATCCCTTTCCAACTGTGAAATATATCCTTTGCTTAAATCCGTTCTTTCCCCCAATTCTTCCTGGGTCAATCCTTTTTTCAAGCGAAGGTTCTTTATTTTTTTTCCAATTTGCATCATATTTACCCTCAACAGTTTACTTATAGTAAACACACAGTAGATAAAGTTTTATATAAGTAAACTTTCAGTTTAATTTTACGGATATCATTATACAGGAAATGCCGGAAACTTCAAACGGAATTTCCAGCATGCATAAAAAATGGACTGCCACCTGGCAGTCCATTATGATTTACTATTGGAAATGAAATGAATCAGGTATAGAGAATAGGTAACCTCTCGTGAATCTTCCATTTTTTTGATGATCTTCTTTCCGTACATTGTACTAAAAAAAGATCCTCAAATATGTTTGTGGCCTCTTCTAATCACGTTTTCAAAGAGACTCTAGGATATTATTATCATACCTGGTGTTACAATCGTGACGATTACAAAATCGTTCTATTGATCAATTGATCTAAAGTAATCATTTCAAGGATTTAGCGGAAATGTTTTAGAAAGTATTTTTATCACCTTAATTTTAAAACTAGGCAAAAGGGTTCTAATTAAAAGGGAAAATAAAGTTGATTGGAGCGTAAGGTACGAGACTCCTGCGGGAAAAGCGCGTCCAGGGGAGACCCCGGCAAGCGAGTGCCTGGAGTGGAAATCAACGTTCCAATTTTACAAACACTCAATTTCCCTCGAGTTTATCTACAGTCTGAGACCGCCATCTGGCAGTCCCCTCTTTACAACTTCAGACATATTTCTTGTGCTTTCTTTTCCCCATCAGCAATACAATCCGGGATTCCGACACCATTGTATGAACAGCCCGCAAGTAAAACATTCGGATAATTCTCGGAGATTTTCTCCTCCAGGGATTGAACGATTTGAGGATGTTTAATATGGTAGTTCGGCATATTTTCATGCCATTTCGTCACTTCACTCGTAATTGGATTGCCAGAAATACTTAGACTGTTTTTAATGTCGCATAAAGCCACGGTGATCAATTCCTGGTTAGTAAGGGACCGTAATCGTTCATAGTCCGGACTTGAGCTTTTATAAAAAAGCCTTACCAAAAGCTGACTGTTTTCAGAAGTATGCTCCCATTTCCGGCTTGTCCAAGTACATGCATTGCAGATCAAATCACTATTATCACCTGCAATGAAACCTGTCCCGTCTTTAGGAAGCATGCTGTCCGGGATATCGAACCCAAGATAAACGCTAATCATCGAACTATTGATCAAGCTGTCGAAGTCCTCATCCAGCTCCCGATCTCCCAATAATTTCTGGGCAACGGTATGCGGTGTACTCAACACGATAAAGTCCGTTTCGAACGTTTCACCGTTTGCCAATGAAATGATATACCCCTCATCATTTCTTCCAATTTCATTTACACGGACCCCTTTTAAAATCTCGACCATATCGAGGCTTTCCTCAATTCGTTCAACCAATGTTGATAAGCCATTTTTAAACGAAAGGAACTTCTTATTTCCCTTGCTTTGGTATTTCTGCTTATTTTCCGAAAGACCTCGTATTATACTGCCATATTGATTTTTATAATCCAGCATCTCTGGCAGTGTTTTGGCAATGGTCAATTCATTTAATTTTCCTGAGTAAACACCCGAAAGGACAGGCGATATCTGCTTTTGCACCAATTCCTTGCCTAAGAAGCTTTCAAGAAATAAGCCGATGGAGTCATTTTTCGTAAAGGTCTCATTTTTTGTATAGAAATCCTTTAAAGCGTCAACCTTGCCTTGGGCAGAAACCAGATCACTTTTCGCCAGCGACTCCAGGCTCATTGGTATTCCAAAAAGGGCATCTTCGGGGATTCCCTTTAGCATCCCGTCTGTATGGATGAATGACTTTCCCGTCGCATTATAGACAACCTGATCCTCCAGGTTCAATTCTTTAAGAAATGGTTGTATATTTTGTTTCCTGGCGACAATCGAATCAGCACCCGCTTCAATTTTAAAAGGTCCTTCGTGCACAGTCCTTATTTTACCGCCAAGCTCTTCATTTCCTTCTATTAATATCAATCGTACCGGGAGACTCCTCGCTTTAACTGTTTTTTGTAAATAATACATGGTTGATAAACCGGTAATGCCCCCACCTACGACTACGACTGTTTTCATTAGGACTACACCTCGATTAACGAATTTTGCATTAAGTAAAGTGTAACATAAGGCAGCGGGATTATTAAAAGCAGCCCTTCTAAATCACGGGTTTAATAATGAAACCTGTAACAAATTGGACAAAAAAAGACCTCTCCTTTTGGAAAAGTCTAATCCCTTACTCCATATCCTTGTTCATCGTAATCTAATCTATACTCCATTATTTCCATCAACCCGCATCTGCCTTCTTTTTGAATCCCTGTATCCTGATACCCCACTTTTGCATAAAGCGTTTTTGCAATCACGTTCATGGCGTCCACTGCCAGAATGATCGAATCCTTGTTTGGAAAAATCCCTTTTGCGAATTCCGGCAGGATTTGCAAGGCCTTCTTCGCAATCCCTTTGCCCTGATGTTTTTGATCAACAAGTAATCCACGGAGTAATATCGCTTTTTCATCGCTGGTGAAAAGGGCGATGTTTTCGCCAATGTGTAAAACGAAAAAGCCAACAGGGGTACCATCGGCCAATATTACAATAGGGTGCCTGTCGCAATCTTCCCGGCAATATTTAAGTGACTCTTCCGGCAAAGCGGAAAAAGGGGTTTGTGTACCCGGTAAATAAAACTGGGAAAGCTGGTGAAGATGTTCCGGTAAATAAGGCGTTAAGGTGATGGTCTCGATTTCCATTTCCATTAAGTACAGCCTCTTTCATCAATTATTGGATACATTAATGATTCGATGCCCCTTCCGATATTTCCTTCACAAACCGTAAGGAGCACTGCCGAATTTATCGGCAGTGCTCCTTTTGTTAATCAGTGTGTATTTTCATTGATTGTCAGTGCTTCCCGTAAATTGATTTGCTGGCGGAGTATGTTGGCAACATCACGGGAGATTTGTCGTTTTTCAAACATATCCTGCACTTCGTCCCGTTCTGCCTGGATCGCTTTATAGAACAGCTCTCTTTCATATTCGACCATTTTACTCGGGGTACGGCCTCTATTTTCACGTTTGCATTTTAAAATCAACACTTTATACTCGTCTATGATCATCGAGGATGTCTTATGATTATCGGATGTAATTCCGGCTTGTATCTCTTGGATGGCAGCTTTATACATCCTGATTTTAAGATCCCTGACCTTTTCCAATCTCTCAAGATTGATTTTTCTTATTTCACTTTTATTAGGGAAAAATAATTTTAAAACCCTCAGCATACTTCTTCTGAACAGCGTTACTGACCTGAAAAAGCGGAACTTCAGTCGATTTGTTACCGCACCTTCCATACGCTGGATGTATTCCTTGCATATATACGCCGTTTCCCGGTCCACTTTTTCATCCTTAATAAGTTTATCCAAGAATCTTTGCTCTGCTTCAAGGGCCTTGAAGCGAAGATCCTTCTCTTCTTCCCTTAATGCCGCCGGTTCTTTCTCCTGTTCTACATAGGACAGTTCATTGATCTTGGTACAGTACCTGGAAATGATCGATAAAGCCGCTTCCCGGTTTTCATCTGTCATTTGGGACTCAATCACCCGAATAGCGGCTTGATGTGAGTGAATGGCAGCAGCTTTCGTTTTGTCAGACTGCTTGTCCACCACTTCCTCTTCTTCTGACCTTGCCACGATTGGAAGAAATACACTCGCAACAATCAGTGTCAGCAATATGACACCTGCTGCAATGAAAATGATTAACGAACGCTCAGGAAAAGGACTTCCATCTGCCAACACATATGGAATCGAGAATGAACCTGCTAAGGTTACAGCTCCGCGAACACCGGAAATGGTAATGATTCCAGCAGCTTTGAAGTCTGGTTTTTGGGCTCCCGCTTTTTTCGTCATCCAGCCAATCGACCAGGCAGCCGTAAGCCAAATGAATCGTAAAGCGAAGAGGAAAAGTGTAATGATCACGATATAAAGGATCACTTGTCCATTATTGAAGGCTGGATCTTGAAAGATAGTTTTCGCAACGCTTGGGATTTGCAAGCCAAGCAAAACGAATACAAGGCCATTCAATACATATAAAATGACGGACCATGTACTCTTTGAAACGACTTGAAGTTCTACAGTTGGTGATATTTCCCGATCTCGTTCAATGGCATGGACAATTCCCCCAGCCACGACTGCTAAAATCCCAGAAAGGTGGAAATGTTCCACAGCGAGGAAAATAATAAAAGGAGTTAGGATTTGGATCAGCATATGCATCGTGACGTCTTCCATCCCTAAACGGCGAAGAAATACACGAAGCCTGATAATGATGAAAGCTAGTATCGCTCCACCTACAAACCCACCAATTGCAATCCATATGAAACTGAAGGTTGCGTCGACTAGGGAGAAAACACCAGTGACTGTAGCTGCAACGGCAAACTTAAAGGCAACTAAACCTGAGGCATCATTCATTAGCCCTTCGCCTTCGAGAAGGTGCATGATGCTCTTCGGTAACTTGACTCGACTCGCCAAAGCGCTTACTGCCACTACATCCGTAGGTGACAAAATGGCCGCTAAAGCGAACGCTGCCGGCAATGGTATCGAAGGGATCATCCAATTAATTAAATACCCGCCTGCCCAAACCGTTATGAATACCAGGCCTAGTGCAAGCATCAAAATGGGTGCTCTCAACTTCCATAGTGCTGTTCGTGGTACATTTTTGCCATCATTGAATAATAGGGGTGCGATGAATAATAGCAAAAATAATTCCGTCTCCATCTCAACATGCATACCCAGGGGTAAAAGTGCCAATATGACACCCAGTGCTATTTGTATTAATGGTACAGGTATAAAAGGTATAAAATGGTTAATTACATTAGACACTCCAATCAATATAAGAAGCGCTAATATAACAAGAAAAAACTCCATACAAACATCAAACTTCCTCTCTCATCTATAATCATAACTATAAGCGTAACATATTTATACCCAGTCATTCATGCATTAACTATTCTAACCTGGAATCCCCCTGAATAATGATACGTTTTATAAAAGCGAAGGAGCTTACGTTGTGCACGATGAACACCGCAAACCACTCCATCAATAAACCTTGGGTAACCGCATAGAAAAAAAAGCTGATTGGCTAACCCATGATCAGCTTTTCCCAGTAAGACAATGAACCCACATAACAAGCTATTTAGTTCCCGGGACAAAGAGACGGAGATGTTTGTGCAGTACATTTGCCTGGAAAGGAAGAAGAATGCCTTCATCTCCATCGATATTGACTGCAAGATCATCTGAAGTAGTTAAATGGAGCTTGGATGTTTTAATATATTCAACTTCGTCATTCCCCATGATCTCCCCCCTAATCAAACTGGGAATGATCTTGACGATGAGAGGAAGAGATAAATCCTTAATGATGAATGTGTGCAGCTTTCCATCATTCACTTCCGCCTCTGGTGCAAGTTGTTCGAAACCGCCGACAGAGTTAGTCATTGTTGCAATTAGTAAATGAGCCTCGCCCATCCACTTTCCCTGATCATGTTCAACCGTTAAAGGAAACGGAGTCTTTTTAATGATCGCTTTTGCTCCTTCAATGAAATATGCAAAAGAACCAAGACGGGTTTTTTGTTCAACGGTAACATTATAGGTGGCCTCTGCGATTGCCCCAACTGCCAACACATTCATGAAGTAACGGTCATTGATCTTCCCTATGTCCGATTCCTTAATATTCATATCCTTCAAAATCTCGATGGCAGCATTGGGATTCAATGGTATTCCCAAAGATCTAGCAAAATCATTGATGGTTCCTAGTGGAATGATTCCGAAAGTAGGCCGATGCTGCTGCTCGCCCAAACCATTCACTATTTCGTTCACCGTTCCATCCCCACCCATGGAAATGACAGCATCGAACATTTCTGCACAGGCCTCCTTAGCAAAACCCGTAGCATCCCCCTCTCCTTCCGTTTTACGAACGCATACCTCATCAAAAATTTCACCAAGTGCCTTTTCCGCTTTCGGCAAAATCTTTCCTGCTTTTTCCTTACCTGAAGATGGATTGACGATAATCATCGCTTTCGACATATGCTACCTCCCATTTTTGTACCTCTACTAGCAAGTTACCTCTTTACTGTTGTATTAAAACCACACAGACAGGAACTTACACATAATCGCTGCTGCTTGAATTTTGCTGAAATTTTAGAACAAGCTCTTATATGTTATATCGACTGTGAAACAGGCATTCATTGATCACTGATTTTCCTGTTTCTCATCTGTTACATTAATGCCTATCACAACACATTAGAAATTGTCTGTCCGTTTCGTTCCCTCTTTGTTTTTTCGTTTTATAAAAAGCGTCATTTCTTCCATTTCCTACTTGCCATGAAGGTAAATTCAAAAATAAACAGATGATAATTCCCTTACCTATAGGGTTTTTAGACAATCAGCGAAAAAAATTTCAAATTTTCTGTAAAATACCTATACATTTTCCAAATTCGGGTATATACTGTATTATAACAACAAGCAAACAACAAAAACTGTACTATAAAGAAGGGGAGCGAGACATGCAAGCAAATCAATCAGATTTACTCATAATCGATTCATTTAAACATTGCCCGGAATGTGGTGAAACACATGTGGACCACTCAGATTCCTATCTGATGGAATGCGATCGCTGCCTTTCCAAACGTGAAGAATAAGGCGATCGGAAAATATATCTAACATTAAAAGGAGGAAATCATCATGCAAATGAAAAAATCCATTGAGTTTTTTAACAATATCCCTGCTAAACATTGCCCCGAGTGCGGTGACCATATTATCGAGCATGCTGAATCCTACTTAATGGAATGTGACCGCTGCCTTTCCAGACGCGAAGACTGATTAAACCAAATCAAAAAGGAGGAACCATCATGCAAACTATAAATCCACTGGAATTCTTCAGGACACTGCCGCCTAAACAATGTACGGAATGCGGAACCCATATCACTGAACAAGCTGAATCCTACTTAATGGAATGTGACCACTGCCTTTCCAAACGTGAAGACTGATTAAACCATATCAAAAAGGAGGAATCATCATGCAAACCAAAA
The DNA here is from genome assembly GCF_053608705.1 of Peribacillus sp. NPDC055009. NCBI lineage: Bacteria > Bacillati > Bacillota > Bacilli > Caryophanales > Bacillaceae > Peribacillus > Peribacillus sp. NPDC055009. The sequence continues at coordinate 64,919 of NZ_JBSGVZ010000019.1, forward strand.
ACCCATTGGAATTCTTCAGGACACTGTCGCCTAAACAATGTACGGAATGCGGAACCCATATCACTGAACAAGCTGAATCTTACTTGATGGAGTGTGACCACTGCCTTTCCAAACACGAAGACTGATTAAACCAAATCATAAGGAGGAATCATCATGCAAACTAAAAACCCATTGGAATTCTTCAGGACACTGCCGCCTAAACAATGTACGGAATGCGGGACCCATATCATTGAACAAGCTGAATCCTACCTCTTGGAATGTGACCGCTGCCTTTCCAAAAAAGATGAATATTAATATAAGATGCTGACATCAAGATGCTATATAAGCCATTTTGATGTCAGCATTTACCTTGTTTTCTGCCTCCCTTTCCTTGCATTCAAAAAAGGATGTCCTTGGGACACCCTTTAGTCTTACTTATCTTCCAATATATTTGTCTACATATTTCCCTCTGATCTTCCTGCTGCTGTATTGTAAGAAGTCCAATGCAAAAATCATGAATTCAAGGCCCAGACGCTTATCTGAACGCATAAAATCAGAACCTAGCAGTTTCTCCAATTTTTCAAGTCTATGATATAGCGTTTGCCGGACAATGAATAGTTGTTTCGACGTTTCCTGTTTAGAACCGTTACAGGCAAGGTAGGTCTTTAAGGTAGGCATTAACTCACCATTGTTTTGCTTGTCATATTCAATGACAGGACCTAAATATTCGTACACTGTTTCCTCCAGATTACCATGCTTATTTATGAGCGATATCATGCGATGCATATGTAAGTCCTGATAAAAGATGCTCCTGTTATCCTCTGGTAACGTATCCTGAAGCAGCAAAGTTTCACGGGCCGTTTCATAACTTTTATAAATCTCACTTAACCTTTGAACATGCTTACCAAACCCAATGGAAAGCAGACCCATACGATTACGCCCGCTTACATCCATTTTCATGATTCGATCCACCGCGCTTGTAACCCTTGATTTCCAATCTTCAGATGAACGATTATCACCTAAAATAAAAACAAGATGCTGATGTATTTCCATGGAAAATATCTGAAAGCCGTACTGTTCAAAAACAGTTCTAAACATTATCTTAAAATAGGTTCCATCTAATTTTGCGGAGTTTTTATTATACTTTGGGTGTTGTTTGCAAATGCAAACAATTCCGCCATCCAAATGCATTTTCGGATCAATATAGGAAAGCCTCTCCCGGATTGCTTCGTCACTATATTCACCTTCAATCCAATTTGTAAGCCATATACTTTCTTCCGACATTTTCTTTTCTTCAATATATAACTCCCTTAATAGATGCTGTGCCAATGCGGTAGCCGTTCGATCCAAAATCAGTGAATCAAAATCAGTCAACTCTCTGCCGTTGCTGCATATGAGCAATTCAGCATAATTTTCACCAAGCACTCGAATCGGCTGTCCAAGAACGGTTTTATCCATGTTCCGCTTCTCTTCGTATATGTCCGCCACCATTTGATAGGTTGTTTTTTTCTTTATTTTTGGAAAGCTGGCTATATCATTTTCATTAAAGATAAGAATAACCTGTACATTTAAATAGCTGTGGAGAAATTTTAGAATTGGTTCATAATGGTCAATTTCGAGGAGATTTTTATTTAACTGCTGGGAGTAGCTTTCTAAGTTGGAGATCATCTGATATTGTTTATTGATGATAAGGGAATGTATATCCTGCGTGATTTCTACGAAAGGGACTTCTTCATGAAATAGGATGATAGGGAATTGCCGTTCATTTGCGAGATCGATGGCACATTGCGGCACTGCCATGGTGTTGGCGCCAATCTCTATACAGAGTCCAGCTGCATCGCATTCAATTAACTGTCTTAAGTAGGATAGAAATGTGTCATCGCAGTCTTTCCACCCTAAACCGGTAGTCAGTATCAGTTCGTTTCCATTTAACAAATGGCTGATTTGTGTGACTTCCATGCAGTGGACCCACTTCACTTGACGCTTTATCCCACTTCTACCTGCAATTATATCCGTCAGATCAAAATGCTTGCGTGTTAGAATTTCCTCGATTGTAATCGATGTATTCATCCAGCCACATCCTTTTATAAAACTGCTTTAAAATCTATTATAAACGGACAACCCTTAAATCTCCAGACACTTGTCAGAAAATCTAACGTCAAAATTCTACAAAAAACTCGAACAAAAAGGGCCCATTCGTAAGGAATAGGCCCGGTACATGACGATTTCAATTCAATTTTTTTTTGAAAAGCAATGTAGAGAAGTATTTCCTTCCTTCCGGGGTTTTGATGTTCAATTGCTTCCATTCCTGCTTCGTTCCTTCAATCAGTTCAAAATCGAGAAAGGCTCCACTTAAACTTTCGGAAACCCGGGTGATTCGATATCCTCTTTCAAGTAAAAAATCGATTTGTTCCCTTTCTAAGCGATAGTCTTGATATTCGGACATTTCCATTCCCCCTTTTTCAAACGTTCTCCTTGCCGGTCGTAAAAGCCATCTCTTCCTCAAGTTCTGGACCTTTCCCAATTATCCAATCCCTGCCGACGGAAATGCCTAAATATTTCTCATCGCTCGGATCAATGATTTCAGCTTGTTCATATCGCTTGAACCACCAATACTTAGCTAATATAAAATAACTTGCACCGCCGAGAAGAAAGCCAATAATAAACGAATAATTTGAAAAAATCGTTGCACCGATTCCTCCAATCACCCAAGAAATGATTCCTGCCCAATTCACTCCATTCAAGTATTTATACTGGCCTTCACTTTCATAGAGTTCTTGTACATTCACTCTCCGTTTACGAAGGAAATAGTAATCCGCTACCAGGATGCCGACAATGGATGCCAGGATTCCGCCTATTATTAATAAAACTTCTATTATGATGCCGAACAGGCTCCATGGCTGAACTACTATCCCAATCACCCCCGCTACAACGACTCCCGCCCAAAATGGCATTTTAGGACCCATGACATTGGAGAAAATGGTAGCTGCGGGAATGACATTGGCCGTAGTATTCGTCGACCATTGAGCAAATACGATCATGATCAAAAGGACGCCGAGGGCAATTCCACTTGCTGATCCCTGTATGGCAACTACAGGATCATAATTGGAAACAGCCATATAAGAAACCGCCCCGATAATCACCATGAACGTCTGAGTGATGGGATAGGTGATAATATTCCCAATTATTTGCCCCTTATTGCGCTTGAACCAATTTTTTTCATTTTTTGGTGCCTTAATATAGCGGGAAAGCGTTGGCATATCTGCAGTCAACGTGCCCCAAAATCCCATATTTGCCATAATGACGACCATGAAAGCCGTTGCGGCGGCCCCGCCAGTGACCGGACTTTCAATCCAGGACCATACATCTCTTCCTTGGGCTACAGCCTGATCGGATAGGGTGAAATACATCCAGCCGGAAATTAAAATGATGACGGGCGCCGCCAAGTCGGCGAATCGTTCTATCGACTTTATTCCCATTGCCGTGTTGACTAATTGTAAAACGGCAAAAATGAGGAAGCAGATAAACCAATTATCAAAATCAAAAAGGGTTGTGAAGATAGCGTTCATTGCAGTGGCTCCAAAGTAAGTATTTAAGCCGAACCAGCATGACGCTACAAAACCGCGTACAACCGAAGGGATGTGGGTGCCAATCGTACCGAACGGCGCCCTCATATAAACAGGGAATGATATTCCATGTTCAACACCTATATCCCCTGTCATTGTCATCAAAAAGCCGAGAACCACACAGGCAATGACCGTTGCAAGAACGACCCAGCCTAAGGATAAACTTTGGACACCGTTCCCACCGATTGCGAAGGCAGCCAATACTACAGCCATGCCCACCCAAATGAAACCAAATCCGGCTGCACTTATGTTTTTCTCACTATGAGGTATAGGCAGCAAATCGGGAGACTTTAAATAATCTTTCTTCTCACTCATAGAAAATCCCCCTAATTTAATTTGCAAGATTCCTTACCAAAGTTAGACTGTAAGCTTTTTCCCTGTATCCGGCTTCAGCGCCGCATTATATTTTGCCCGTTTCAGGAATTGCCCTTTTCCAGCTTCGCCTACAAATTGTTTGTCTTTAATGACGAATTGACCTCTCGATAAAACGGACACCGGTTCACCTGTAATTCCCATACCTTCAAAAGCATTATAATCTACAGCCATGTGATGGGTTTCTGCAGAAATGGCTCTTTCAACTTTCGGGTCAAAAATGACAATATCAGCATCCGAACCTACCGCTATCGTACCTTTCTTCGGGAATAATCCAAATAGCTTGGCGGCACGCGTGGATGTCATGTCGACGAATTGATTCAAGGTAATACGCTCTTTCATGACCCCTTCAGAAAAGAGGATACTCATGCGATCCTCAATCGTTGGCCCGCCGTTCGGTATTTTCGTGAAATCTTCACGTCCAAGTTCCTTCTGTCCCTTAAAATCAAAAGAGCATTGATCGGAGCCGATCGTTTGCAGCTGGCCCGTTTTCAAAGCATTCCATAGCACTTCCTGGTTTTTCTTCTCCCTTAACGGCGGGGACCATACATATTTAGACCCCTCGAAATGGGGCTTTTCAAGATAAGATTGGTCAAGAACCAGATATTGCGGACAAGTCTCCCCCCAAATATCCACCCCTTTATTTCTTGCCTCAGTAATCTTTTCAACCGCATCTTCACAGGTGACATGAACGACATAGAGCTGGCCATTTGCCATTTCCGTAAGTTTGGCAGCCCGTCCAGTTGCTTCCCCTTCAAGCTCTGGAGGCCTTGTTAATGCATGGTAAATTGGATCGGTGTTACCTTCAGCCAGCGCCTGCTTCGTAAGATAATCGATGACATCGCCATTTTCAGCATGAACCATGACAAGTGCCCCAAGTTCCTTTGCTTGCAACAGAGTGCGGTATAGCGTGGCATCATCAGCCTGAAAAACATTCTTGTAAGCCATGAACACTTTAAAGGAAGAAATCCCTTCATTATCGATGATGCTCGGCAGCTCAGCCAATACATCATCGTTAATCTCACTGATCATTAAATGGAAACCGTAATCTATGGCCGCTTTTCCAGTGGCCTTTTCATGCCATGTTTCTATCGCTTTCTTTAACGGCACCCCTTTTTCGGTCAAACAAAAGTCGATGATCGTTGTCGTGCCTCCATATGCAGCGGCAATCGTCCCCGTTTCATAATCATCCTTTGTCGTTGTCCCGCCAAACGGCATATCGAGATGTGTATGCGGATCAATGCCCCCCGGAAAAATATAAGCGCCTTTTGCATCAATGATTTCAGCCCCCTCAGCCGGGAGGTCCTTGCCAATCATTGCAATCTTCTCATTTTCAATCAATATATCGGCTTGATACGTATCTGCAGCCGTTGCAATCGTTCCATTTTTAATGATCTTCTTCATATTAGAACCCTCCATCATTTTACGAAATCAACACTTTCACTGCTTATGCCCCCAAGGAACGATTGGCGTTCATTCCACGTCATTGGCGGTAATTCATTTGTCAATTCGATCATATCGATCGCCCCATCGGCCGGACAGACGATCGAGCATAGATTACAGCCTACGCAATCTTCTTCGCGCACTCTCAAAAAGGAGCTGCCTGACGTGTCCTTGAACATATCTATACATTGATGAGAAGTATCTTCACATGCAATATGGCATTTATTGCAGTTAATGCACACATCATTATTAATGCGCGCAACGACCTTATAATTAAGATCTAAATTCCCCCAGTCGGAATAGCGCGGTACGGACTTACCGACAATATCCATCACGGAGGATATCCCTTTTTCATCAAGGTAATTGGAAAGTCCATCAATCAAGTCTTCTACTATTCTAAAACCGTGATGCATGGCAGCCGTACAAATTTGCACGCCAGTCGAACCCATCAATAAAAATTCCACCGTATCCTGCCAATTTGAAATGCCGCCTATTCCAGAAATGGGAACATTGATCTTATTATTCCTTGCACACTCTGCCACCATATTCAAAGCGATCGGCTTCACAGCGGGACCACAATACCCTCCGTGAGCCCCCTTGCCGCCAACATGGGGAATCGTATTCCATGAATGGATATCCACTCCTGCCAAGCTGTTGATCGTATTGATCATGCTTATTGCATCCGCACCGCCGCGCACCGCCGCTTCAGCCGTAACCGTAATGTCGGTTATATTCGGTGTAAGCTTGACGATGACGGGTTTGGATGCAGCTTCCTTGGCCCAGTATGTTTGCTTTTCCACAAGTTCAGGAACCTGTCCCGAAGCAGCTCCCATCCCACGCTCTGCCATACCGTGCGGGCAGCCAAAGTTCAACTCGTAACCATCGACCCCTACATCTTCTATGCGCTTGATGATTTCATGCCACTTTTCCTGTTGCGGCTCCACCATCACCGATGCAATGATTGCATGATCAGGGAACCTTTTCTTCGTTTCATATATTTCTTTAAGATTCACTTCAAGCGGACGATCCGTAATCAATTCTATATTGTTGAACCCGGCAACTCTCTGTCCATTAAAGCTGACCGCTGCAAAACGTGATGAGACATTCAGGATGGGATCACCCAATGTCTTCCAAACGGCTCCTCCCCAGCCAGCTTCAAATGCGCGCTGGACTTGATAACCTGAATTAGTAGGTGGTGCTGAAGCAAGCCAAAAAGGATTGGGAGATTTAATACCTGCAAGATCAATTGATAAATCAGCCATGATAAGCCTCCTATTTTTCATAGTTATTAAGCAATATCCACCGCTTCGCAATTCAAAATCGAGTCAATTTCATAGGCTGTCTTTTTCCCTTGCTGGGCAGCTGAAACAACCATTGCCTCACCTTGGCCTTTTCCGAAGATCACGTCACCGCACGCAAAGATCTTTTCATGCGATGTCTTATAGGAATCACCATCCAATGTAACGACACCATCATCATGTTCAATGCCGAACTGTTCAATCAATCCTATATATCTGGATTGGCCTATAGCACGAATTACCCCATCGACCGGTATGACGAACTCCGACCCGGGAATTTGGACTGGACGGCGCCGCCCATCTTCCCCTGCCTCGCTAAGCACCATCTTCACGCACTCGATGCCCGTAACCTGACCTCTTTCATCCGAGAGGATCCTGGAGGGTGCAGTCAGCCAGTGAAACCCGACACCTTCTTGTTTGGCAAACTCATATTCAAAATCATAGGCTGTCATTTCCTTTTGGGTACGACGATAAATAATGCTCACCTGTTCGGCGCCCAGGCGTACAGAACAGGTTGCGGCATCGATCGCCGTGTTTCCAGCTCCAATCACCGCCATCTTCTTCCCAATGAATTTATTAGTGATTGCTCCTGTTTTCGTTGCTTTTACGAAATCGATTGCATCATAAACTTCTGCCAAATCCTCCCCTTCAATTCCAAGCTTAGGGACATCGGACATGCCGATAGCTAAAATGACCGCATCATAGTCGGCAGTCAGCTGATTTGCGGAAACATCCACTCCGACCCGTGTATTCGTTTTAATATCAACATCCAAACTCTTTACTTGTTCAACTTCCCAATAAGAAATGCTCTGAGGCAAACGGAACGATACAATCCCGTAAGTATTTAATCCGCCTGGATTCTTTTCAGCTTCGAAAATGGTTACACTGTAGCCAAGCAAGGCTAACTCCCTTGCTGCAGACAAACCCGCGGGACCGCTTCCTACAATGGCAACTTTTTTGCCATTCTTCTTCCCGGCCTTGAATAGGGCTTGTTTATTTTGGATGGCCCAATCTGTGGAATAACGCTGGAGATTGCCAATCATGATTGGCTTTGTAGAGTGGTTCAGGACACATGCTCCCTCACATAACTCTTCAGTCGGACATACCCGAGCACAGCTGGCACCGACAGGATTGGCAGTCATGATCGTCTTGGCCGACCCTTTAAAATTACCTGAAGCTATCTTCTTAATAAAACCTGGAATATCTATTCCCGTCGGACAGGCTTGGATACATGGGGCATCATAGCAGTATAAACATCGATTCGATTCTTCCAAAGCTTCCCTTGGGGATAAACCCCTCTCCGCTTCCTGAAAGTTAATCTCTAGACCACCTTTTAACGGGCTCGTCATACTCATCCACTATTTCTCCTTCCAAACATTTATTTTTGAAAAATAAAAAGGGAGGAATTGCATGCATTTCTCTCTACTGTCCTCATATTTAAACGATTGAAATGATTGCCAACATGGTTTCCGTCAATTTATTCAACTAACAAGTCATGGCGATTTCCCAGCCAAAATTCTCTCGTTTTGTTTATTATTTTCTATCATTCTCTCACTGGTCACTCCTCTATCCCTGCTTCCTTCTAACACAAAAAGCCCCCCCTACTAATCTTAAAAAATCAAAACCTGATGATAAATCAGAGAATTGAGTATTCTTTATTTTATAATGTTGAAAAGCAAGTTACATTATACAAAGTGTAAAGTATTTCCAGATGCTAGATATGCAATATGTAATATTCATGTTATATTTCCTAACAATAAATGATAAACATCGTCATTTTTCTACATTCAAACTTACGTTTCATCATACTTCCTGATATTATTTGGATGATTTGTTCCAAAACCTACTTATCAACAATTTGTCCACATAAAAAAAAGCCCAGAAACTCAATTCAAGGTTTCCTGGGTCTTTTCACTTTTATCCACAACTTATTCACATATTATATGGTGATATTCTCTTTGTTTTTGCGGAACAGAAGCATTTTAACAAAAGTTATCCACATACGGAAATCAACTTTTCCACTTATCAACAAACCGTTAACAATTTATCAACAGGCAGGCTCATTCCGGATGAATAACGTATCGTTTATATTTCTCATAATCCGTTTTCTTGCACTCAAGCTTTATTCGATATCCATTTGCCTCATATTCAGTTTCCGTTATGTGACCATTTTCATTGAAATAGGAAACCAGCTGCCCTTGATCATATGGAATCAGCATTTCACAGTGAGTATAGTCGACAAAAATACGCTGGCGAATTTGATCGATCAATTCCTCGATGCCGACTTTGTTTTTTGCTGACATATATACAGAGTCACGATTCACCTTAGGGATTTCCAAATCGGTAAGGTCCGCTTTGTTATAGGCAAAAATCGTCGGAATCCCTTTAATGCCTATCTCATTTAAAGTCTTATCCGTTATCTCTATTTGCTGCTCATGGTTTGGATTGGAAAAGTCGACAACATGGATCAACAGATCCGCTTCCACCACTTCTTCTAGTGTTGATCGGAATGCTTTTACGAGATGATGGGGCAATTTAGACACAAATCCCACCGTATCAGTCAATAAAAATTCCTTATTATCCGGCAGCGGAATGTTTCGGACGGATGTTTCAAGCGTAGCGAACAGCATATCCTTCTCAAACACCTGCTTCTCTGCTGTTGGATGGAACATTTCGATCAAAGCATTCATGATCGAAGATTTACCTGCATTGGTATAGCCGACCAAGGATACGACAGGGATGGCATTCTTTTTCCGCTGTTTCCTCTGCGTTTGCCGGTGTGCAACAAGGTCTTCCAGTTCCTTATTCAATACACTTATATTTTCCTCGATTCTCCTGCGGTCAAGCTCCAACTGCTTTTCACCTGCACCCTTGTTTGTACCGACCCCGCCACTCTGACGCCCTAATGACTCCCTCAAACCTACAAGACGCGGGAGCATATACTGCAGCTTCGCCACTTCTACCTGAAGCTGTGCTTCCTTCGTTTTCGCCCGATGCGCGAAGATGTCCAGAATCAAGATTGTCCGGTCAATCACCTTGCAATCCATGTCCCTCTCCAGATTGCGAAGTTGCGAAGGGGAGAGCTGATCATTAAAAATGACGACATTAGCTTCTTTATACTCAACGAGATTTTTTACTTCCTCGATTTTCCCGGTACCGATAAAATGTGATGAGTTCACCCGATGCAAATTTTGTGTGATGGTCCCTGCAACCTCTACCTCACATGCTTCCGTTAAATTGGCCAATTCCTCCATCGAATACTCAAAATCCCTTGAACCGTTGAGATTAACTCCAACCAAGATAGCCCTTTGCTGTATTTCCATCATTTCAAATCCTTTCCGTACATACCTTACTCCCTATATTATACTTAAACAAACCTATCATGCTGCCTAAAAGTCAGCCACATTGTAGCATACCAGACATCGCCTGCATAACGATTGCTGCCAAAGCAATATTCTTCATTGAACCTCCTTTTACTTTCAACAAAAAAATAAGAGGACCGACTGCTTTTTTCAAAGTTTCACATGAAACAATTGGAAAGTTCATAAATAAAAGCTCCCTGGTGCACCTTAAGATGCGCCAGGGAGCTTTTATTATTCTATTCTTTTATTCTCAACAACCTAAGACTGTTCAAGGTCACTAATAACGTCGCACCCATGTCGGCAAAAATCGCCATCCAAAGTGTTAACCAGCCCGGCGCTATCAATAATAAGGCCAGGATTTTAATCACCAATGAAAACGTGATGTTCTGCTTTATGATTTTTAATGTTTTGCGGCTTAAGCGGATTGTATAAGGCAGCTTCGATAAGTCATCACCCATTAAGGCGATATCGGCAGTTTCAAGGGCCGTATCCGTGCCCGCCCCGCCCATTGCAATTCCTACCGTGGAAGCTGCCAAGGCCGGAGCATCATTGACACCATCGCCTACCATGGCCACTCGATCATATTTTTGTTTCCATCGTTTGATCATGTTCAATTTATCCTGCGGCAATAGCTCCGCCTCAATCTCATGAACGCCGGCTGCCGCTCCAATTGCTTTAGCTGTTCCGATATTATCGCCAGTCAGCATGATCGTTTTTTCAATGCCCAATTCATGCAGTTTCCGAATCGCTTCCTTACTGCTTTCCCTTATTTCATCTGACACTGCGATCAGTGCCAGCAGCTTTACTTGATCACCAAGCACCATCACCGTTTTCCCTGTATTTTGAAAGCCGCTGATTAATTTAAGCACATCCTCAGAGAACACTATACCTGGCTCTTCTTCAAAAAGATGGGGCTTACCAATGTAATAGATTTCTTGATTGATTTTCCCCTTTATGCCTTTACCGGTGATAGCAGTAAAATCCTCTACCAATAAAGAATGATAGTCCACATCGTGGTTTTCCGCCTTTTGAAGAATGGCCGTGGCAAGGGGGTGCTGTGATCTGCTTTCTAAAGCAGCAGCGATAGCCAGCACATCCTGTTCATTCAACACATCAGATAACAACTTGAAATCAGTCACTTCAGGTACGCCCTTTGTTAAAGTACCCGTTTTGTCAAACGCGATCGCCTTTAAGGCTCCTGCTTCCTCCAAATGGACCCCGCCTTTAATCAGCACACCATGTTTCGCAGCATTTCCGATAGCTGTCACGATGGCGATGGGAGTGGAAATGACCAAAGCACAAGGACAGCCGACAACCAGTACAGCCAATCCCCGGTAAATCCATTCACTCCAATCCCCGTTCATCACAATCGGGGGTAATACGGCAATGGCCAAGGCAATGAGCATGATGGCCGGCGTATAGAATTTTGCGAATTTATCCACGAAGGCTTGGGATGGGGCTTTTTCGGCCTGTGCTTCTTCAACAAGATGGATGATTTTTGCAATCGTCGTATCCTCGACTCGCTTCGTGACCTCCACTTCGAGCAGCCCTTCACCATTTAAGGTTCCGGCAAACACTTCACCCTCAACCGTTTTAAAAACCGGCTCGGATTCCCCAGTAATGGCTGCTTGATTAAGTGTCGAGGCCCCTTTCATGATCCGGCCATCCATTGCAAGCTTTTGACCCGGTTTAACGATCATGATGTCGCCCACTTCAATCTCATCAACCCCAACCATCATTTCGTGATGCCCTCTAAGGATCAAGGCTTCTTTAGGTGCGATGTTCATTAATGATTCGATGGAATTACGTGCTTTATCCATCGAATATTTTTCCAATGCCTCACTTATCGCAAATAGAATGACGACGGTAGCTCCCTCGCCCCATTCACCAAGCACGGCCGCTCCGATGATGGCAACCGTCATAAGGGTGTGCATATCAAAGCGAAGCCTTACAAGGTTTTTCAATCCATTGAAAAATAATGAATATCCTCCAACTATGATCGCAGCTGCATAACCGATTACCGGCATGATGCTTCCATCAGCATATCGATTATCCAATATCCAGCTGGCCAGCAATAGGATAACCGAAAACACCACTTTAATATTTTCTTTTTGCTTCCAAAATGGTTCCTTTTGCGTTACCAGTTCCTGTTCACCGCGGATCTTCAGGTTATCAAAGGCTCCCGCCTTTTCAATCTCTTCAATGGTTGCGCTGCCCTGTACCGAAATCTTCGACGCCCCAAAGTTGATTTTGGCATCATTCACTCCCTCTAGTTCACGGACATTGTTCTCAAATTTAGCCGCACAATTCGTGCAGGATAGACCCTGGATACGATATGTTTTCATTGGGGACTCAGCCATCGACCCTTACCTCCTGCTGATGTTCTAACGCAATCAGAATCAATTGCTTTATATGGTGATCATCTAAAGAATAAAAAGCCAGCTTTCCTTCTTTTCGGTATTTTACGATTGCGTGTTTATAAAGGGTCCGAAGATGATGTGACGTTGTTGCCATCGAAGCACCAATGATATTGGCCAGATCGCACACACACAATTCCTCGTCCGTGCAGAGTGCATAAGCTATCTTCGCCCTATTTTCATCGCCTATAACTTTAAACAGCTTCGACATGCTGGATATATCCACCTGGCCCATTTCTACTTGAATGCGGTTAACCTTCACTTCATCATGCAGGTGAACATCACATATATCTTTCAGTTCCGTCATCTTCTCACACCTCTCATTCAAATATTCGTTTGATTATAATATAACACAATTCCCTGAATATTCAAATCTATGTTTGAATGTATAAGAATCTTTTCTCCTTCCCAAAGTTAATGAAAGTGCCCTTATGTCTTTATATGTGGGCCATCGTTTTTTTGTTTCACATCGGAGTGGCTCCCCTGGAATTTTGCTGAGATGTCCCCTTTCCTATATTCAGGCAAAAAAAAGAAGCGGAATAAATTCCTTTACCCCCTTCAATCCAATGATTTCAGTAATTACCTATCGGTACCTTGATAAGTATAATATATTTAATTTAGTATTTTTTAGAAAAACTATGATATACTTAGTCAAACCTTTTTAAGCGTTTTACTTTACTTGTACCATTTACCCTGCTCATCGTTGAGCAGGGTTTTTTGTTATGTATTTTCACAAAACAAAAAAAGACAGACCCTATAACAAGGATCCGTCTTTTTTGTTTTTGAAATTATGCTTTTTGAACGTTAGAAGCTTGAGGTCCGCGTTGACCTTGTTCTACTTCAAAAGTAACTTCTTGACCTTCGTCTAAAGATTTGAAACCTTCGCTTTGGATAGCTGAGAAATGTACGAATACGTCGTCTCCGTTTTCGCGTTCGATGAATCCAAAACCTTTTTCTGCGTTAAACCATTTTACTTTACCTTGTTCCATTGTTGTTGCCTCCTAGTGCATCTAAGCACAATGTATTACTATCCTTGCTCTAAGTCATCATCGAAAACGAAAAGTAGTACTTTTAGTATCCTTAGTACCGAACAAAAATAATTAAGACTAAGCATAACATTAAATGGTAGCGATTGCAAATGGTTTGGTTAAACTTTTTTCCAGCAATTTTTAATACTCTCTCAATTCGATGAAAAAATAAGCAGTAACGAAAGTGACTCTATCTATTACACATGAACTCTTACATGCATTCATCCAAACAAAAACCTCTCGTTATAACGAAAGGTTTTTGTAGATGATTACATCAAATATTTATTTTTCGGTAATGAACTTTTCTACCATTTCTTCTAAAATCGCCGATTCATTTGCTAAATCTTGATTTTGCTCCTTCAATCCAGTCATTATGGTACTTTGTTGAATGGCAGCTGCCGAGATTTGCTCCGTCGTTGCGACTCCTTCTTCTGAAATTGCTGCAATTTCCTGAATGGATGCCAGGCTTTCATCCGAAGACTCATTGATTTTTTTCGAATGGGCGGCTAATTGTTCCGTGCCTTTCACCAATTTCTCTACGGATTCAAATATCTTATTGAAAATCTCGCCATTGTTTTCCACTAAGGAAACACCATTTAATATATCCTGAAAACTCTCATCATTATTTTGGATGACTTTGGCTGTTTGTTCATTAATCCGCATAATGGATTCTGAAATGATATCGATGGATTCATCTGTTTGCACAGCCAATTTTTGCACCTCTTGAGCGACTACGGCAAACCCTCTGCCCGCATCCCCAGCCCGTGCCGCTTCAATGGAAGCATTCAGGGATAGCAGGTTCGTTTGAGAAGCAATCACCCTAATTAGACCAATCACTTCATTTATCTTCACTACATCCTCTTCCAGGCTCACCAAATTGGCTTTATTCGCTTGGCCGTTTTCCATGATTTTATCCATCTGGCCCGTTACATCTTGCACTTGCTTACTTCCTTGTTCAGCAAGTGTATTCGTATGCATCGTAAATTCATTCATTTCATTCGTTTGCTCGTTCATAAAACGAATTGTATCCGATAAGTCACTGATCATATTGGAAATTCGGTCAATATGATGGGCACGTTCTTCCGAAGCTTTTGCTTCTTCCGTTGTCCCCGTCACTATCTGGCCATAGGATTCCACCATCTCTTCAAAGGATTGCTGAATGGACACTGTCGTTTGATTCATCGTTTGGGCATGTTCACGGACATTCTGGATAATATGCGCCAAACTTAATCTCATATCTTCAAATCCACTTGACAGATCGCCAATCTCATCCCGTCTGACAACGGGAATCGATTTACTTAAGTCCCCTTTTGCCATTTCATTCGTGTAACCAACAAGTTCATTGACGGGTCCCGAAATCTTTTTCCTGATGACAACGGCGCATAACACACCTAATATAATGGCACTTGCCAGAAATAAGATATTATAGAATATCATTGTACTTTTCAATTCATCAATGAATTTTGCATCCATATCGATTCCGACAATCGCATCCGTTCCATCGATTGGCGTAAAGTATGACTTGTGTGTACCCCACTTATCTTTATATATTTCACTTAATACATCTTTTTTTCCATCTATCGATTTTGCCTGTTCCGGCGTGAAGGGGGATTCCACCATGTAGTCCTCGCTGCCGTTCAGGGCTACGATCATGTCGGCATCGTTCTCCCGCTTCAAAACATAAACATATTCGATTCCCTTTTTATCTTTAACAAAGGCATCCAACTCACGCTTAATCTCTTCTCCCCGTACCGAAGCCTTGTTTATCAAAGTGGGATTGAGGCTTGCTGCCAAACTGTGGGCATTTTCAGAAAGACGATCATCGAATTGCGGAAGGACATTCTCATTGATCATTTTATTAGTAATATAGGAAAAGCAAAGGCCCATGGCCCCTGCGAAAAGTACGAAAGGAATAATATAAAACAAGAATAGTTTTGCCAATAGAGATTTTTTAGGATTCAGCTTTGAAAATCTCATTTCCATGTCCCCCTTAGTTGAAAACCAGGTGTTTTATAGTCAAATATGGTATTAAATCCAAATGAAGCAATCGGAGATTTTTATTCAAATCCTCACTTCTATAAAAGATGATGGCCATGCTCCGGTCATTTGGGAAAGGAAGCTGCCTATATTCCAAAACATGTTCGAATTCATGACGAAGTCCTTCATGATCAATACGCGCAACATCTTCCAGATTTATTTCCAGTGGAACCTCTGCAAAGAAAAAGCTATATATATGATCGTCCATCTCTTCCAATATCCGATTCCAATCCGGTTTCGTTCCAGAAAAATAGTGTTCATACATATTCATTCCATAGGCATGGTAACCTAGATCCGTTGTACCCGCCCCGGCAAAACGCAAGGGATTGATTTCGATGGGTATCACCCGATTTCCTTTTTTGCGAATTTCAAAGTGTACCGGGTAATTCCTTAGTGGAAGGACCGTTTGGATATTCCTCATGAACTTCAGTGCATCATGATAGATTTCATTAATGGCCAACTTCGAAGTATAATAAATTCGATCGGAAGTATCGTAATCATCCCTGAATAGTCGCTTAAAGACATTCAAAATGACCGGTTCACCATCTTGATTGTAATAACCATCAATCGCATACTCTTCACCCTGAATCCACTCTTCTATTAAAACGGTCTGGGAACCGATCACCTCTGAATCATATAATCCATCCGAATGAAGTAAATCCGCTTTAAGCTGGTTCACGGCTATATCCCAATCCTGCTCATTCTTGACTTTGTGCACCCCTACACTTGAATAGCCAATATTGGGTTTGATAACTACCGGAAACGGTATTTGATTTTTATCCAGGTCACTTATAATGGATAAATCAATATCTTGGAAATAGAAATCAGGATATAAAGATTTCGTCAAATTTCGTACCTGACTCTTATCCTTCAATAACTTTGACCAAATGTATTCATTGCTATTCGGTTGATAATGCCCTAATAATGTTATGCCATTTTCAGAGTTTGTAAGAATTCTTTTGTCCATTTCCATGGACTTGAAAAATTCTGTATCCTTTTGAATGTTTAGCTTTTCTGATGTTAATGTGTCTCCCCATTGCCCTTGTTCCAGCACTGGAATCTGCTTTTCCTCTAACACCTTTAGAAGAATTGGCGACACAATGGACTCATTCAAAATAATCATTTTTTCCACCTAACTTATACTGTTTTTTGTATCTCCATATTTAATCGGTTAAAACCGGTAAGTTTTTAGCTTATATAGGTATTTATTATTAAAAATCAAAATATCACTATATCTTTTTACCTATTCGACATAAGTTGAAAATTATTTGAGGACAAGGGAAAAGCCCGGATCTAGCCCCGGGCTCTCTTTTTTCCTATGCTCATGTTAAAGGAACTCCTTCATTCTTGTACATCTACAATAATACTTGATGGTTTTTCGATTTGATGTTTAACTTGAATAGGGCATACCCTAGCATTCCGCCAAACGTATTTAATAGAAGATCATCCACATCAAAGATGCCGATATTAAAGACAGCCTGAGCGACTTCGAAACAAAGACTTACTATAATGGAAATACAGCATGCCCTCTTTAGATTTATATATCCCTTTCCAATAACGAGGGGTAGAAATATACCAAAAGGAATGAATAATGCGATGTTTCCTAGCAAATTGAATATATTGTGATATGTACTATTTTGGACAGCAGTCACTATTTCATTAAGCGGCATTAAATTACCGAACAATAATAATCTATCCTTCATATTTGCTGGGTTTTTTAGATTACTTTGAAGCTGTTCCAGAAGAAAAGTTATATCAATATGGCCAAACTTAAATAAAATGACTTTGATTAGCAAAAATATATAACTAGCAAACAAAGCTGGAATAATGATATCCTGTATTATTATTTTCTTCATTTCTCTTGCCCATCACGTGGATGCACAGAAGAAAAAGCAGTCACGATGACTCCACCCATATTATCTCCAGATACTTCATACGCGTTGGCCTGTACCTTAACCGTCTTTTTTGAGGATACAGGATAATAAGTGACTTCATATTCCACACCCATTATGGTTCCCCCAATTTTCTTTTTCGCTTTTATATAAGTAAGGTATTCTTCCAAAGTAAAATTCTTTTTCTGCATGATTCTACTATGGGGAAGACCGACATAGCGGAAATGCCATGGCTCATATTCAATTCCTGTAATAGCCTTTTTATTTTCCGGATAACGTAAAATAAAACCGTATTTCGAAGCATTCTTTTGCAGCCACCTTCCTTCCGGGGCTTCATTCATACCTGATAAGGTGGAACCTATATCAAGTGATAGCCCTAAGTTGTGCTCACTATAACCAGCTGGTAAAGCAAATGCAGACCCCTTTTCTTGATAGAGCTGACTTTGCTCCTCTTCATTCCGATACCCGCTGCTAATCATGAAATGACGGACATTATCTTTTTCAGCTGCACGAACCATTTTCAAGAATTTCTCTGCCACACCCTGTGACAGGCGAATCCTTTTGTCCAACAGACCATATCCATCTATTAGTTCTTTGTGTTGAAATAGATTAACCACATCAGATTTGATCCCTCCCCGTTGTACAGGATGTTCCTTATTGACCAATAACAAATTCCCTTGGTAAACCTGATCCTTAGCTATTTCTAACGTTACACTTTCCTTCGGAACCCTTAGACCATGTCTTTCATCAATAATTTGAAAATCACCGTCAGATTTATATTCGTTTACTTCACGTGCAAACAGCAAAAATAAAACAAACAAAAAAACCCACTTCTTCATGAACAGTCCTCCTTACCTTCTTTCTATAGGTTAGGAAAAATAGTTTAAAAAAAGAGTGGGGTAATAATAAAATTTTTCTTAAATCACTGCGGTAATCGCACTTCAAATAGAGTCTGTATAGAATCGCTTTTAACGGATATCGTTCCATTATGCTGTTCGACAATATTTTTTGCGATGAATAAACCGAGACCTGTGCTTCCATCTTTATGGGACCGCGCCTTATCATTTGTATAGAACATATCAAAAACATAAGGTAGTTCTTCCTCAGGTATACAAGTTCCATAGTTGATAACTTGCACCACAACCTCCCCTTTATCAGTGAAACCAAGGATATCCACGAACTGTCCATCGTTTCCATAACGTACGGCATTGGTCAATAAGTTTTCGAATACACGTGCCAATAGGTCGCCATCACCTGAAATATCTAAATGCGATGGAAGAGTCAATCTTGCACTCAAGTGGTTTTTTTCGAAGAGTGGATATAGTTCTTCACTTAATTGAATGAGCAATTCACTTAAGTTGAGGGATTTTTTCTCTAATGGAAGCATGCCATAGTTCATTCTGGTTATTTCAAAAAGTTCATCAATAAGTTTCTCTAAACGTTGGGATTTCGTATAAGCAATCTTCGTAAAATGCCTGATTCGTTCTGCAGGTAAATCTTCTTCTCGAAGGATAAAGTCCAAATATCCCAAAACGGAAGTTAGAGGTGTACGTAAATCATGGGCCAAGTTCAGAACCAATTGATCCTTACTGCTTTCTGCAAAATCGCCTCTTTCTACGGCTTCTTGTAATTTCTCACTAGCCCGGTTAATATCTTCCGCTATATCCTGGAACTCATCTTTTGATAAGATGTCGACTCTGCTTTTAAAGTCACCATTTGCGAGATCATTGATTCCATTGGAAATCTTATTAAAGTATGTCGCATAAGGTTTAGTAAGAAAAAAGAAGAATAGTATCGAAAGTGGGATAAAAATGATTAAAAAGAAGTTTAGATCTCCATATATATTCATGATCAAACGCAAACGGAACAATGGATCTTCGACCTTTACATTCGTATGATAATAAAGTTGAAGGCTTTTATATATCAGGAAGGTAATGGTTCCGGCTATCAACATACTCAATGCAAGCAATACAATCATTTTAGCCCGGAAGCTTCGTAACATGTCAGCCATTGAATTTATATCCCACTCCCCAAACTGTCGTAATGAACTTGTTTTTATTTTTATCCTCGCCAAGCTTTTTCCTTAGCGTACGAATATGAACCATGACAGTATTATTGCCCATTTCATAATACGCTTCGCCCCATACATTCTGAAAAATACTTTCCGCACTATATACTTTTTGGGAATGACCGGCTAAGAGAACCAAAATATCGAATTCCTTCGGAGTTAGTTCGATGACTTCATCATATAGTATCACTTTGCGCTGATCCGGATAAATGGTCAAACCGCCGACTTCCAATATAGATTCGTTTTCGTTTGAGGCTTTATTCAACTGCATTGCCCGTCGCAATTGCGCATTCACTCGTGCGACCAATTCCATTGGGTTGAAAGGCTTGGTCATATAATCGTCCGCCCCCATCACCAATCCGGAGATTTTATCCAGATCGGAACTTTTTGCACTAAGAAAAATGATAGGCATTTGATATTTCTCTCTAATTTGACGGGTAACTTCATAGCCATTCAACTCCGGCATCATGATATCCAAGATGGCCAAATCTATCTTCTGATCGCTAATAACACGAATGGCCTCTTTCCCATCCGATACCTTGATATAGTTATATCCCTCTTTCTCCAAATGCAAAGCGACCAGGTCAGCAATTTCCACCTCAACATCAGCTATCAATATGGTAATCCGATTCATCTGTATCTTACTCCCTTTTACATATTCCCATTTCTATAATTGTACTCCATTCCATTCCGATTTTCCAAATTGCTACTGGTGATCCATTATAACTGATATGCCTTGCCATTAACCATGAATTTCATATACCTTTACCTTCTTAGTCCCCTGAATATTTCAGGCCAATTTTTTTATAGTATCTTAAGAAGAAAAAGCCACACACTACTGATCAGCTTTAACATTTCATATTTTTAAAACTTTTTCATTCAGAGAACAGTGACGGTAGTATTGAAGAAAAATAGAAAGAAAAGGTTCACCAGAATTTTCGTGGAATAACTAAGAGTAGTTCATATTCAATTCACAACTTTTTTATATACTTCTCTGTAATGAAAACCAAGAAAGGATGTATTTACATATGTCAGAAGCAAAAAATCAAAAAGGATGGCGCCAGTTCATTCGGTTGGTTCAACAAACGAAGCCTTCTAAACTAATGATAGGGCTAGCATTAGCATTAAGCCTAGGTACAACAGGTGTAGGTTTAATGGTCCCTCTATTCACAAAAAATCTAATTAATGATTTTTCAATCAGTTCACTAAGCACTGAACGGATCACACTTCTCGTGCTTGCCATCATCGTTCAAGCATTGGCCAGTGGATTTTCCATCTATTTATTAAATCGGATCGGTCAATCTGTAGTGGCCGGTATCCGCGATCAACTATGGAAAAAATTACTCGTATTACCCGTGAGTTATTTTGATGAACATCCATCGGGAGAAACAGTCAGCCGAATGACAAATGATACAACAGTAGTGAAGGGATTAATCTCTGAACACCTCTCAAATTTCGTTACTGGAATCATTTCCATCGTAGGCTCCATGATCGTGTTATTCGTTCTGGATTGGAAAATGACATTATTGATGTTCACTGCAATTCCGCTCTCTGTTTTGATATTAATGCCATTAGGGAAAAAAATGCATAAAATTTCAAAAGGAATGCAGGACGAGACAGCAAGCTTCACCGCAGTCCTTCAGCAGGTGCTAACGGAAATACGCCTTGTTAAAGCTTCGAATGCAGAAGCTTTGGAATATCAAAATGGAAAAAAGGGCATCCATAAATTATTTCAATTCGGATTAAAAGAGGCAAAAATCCAAGCGTTGATTGCGCCGCTAATGAGTTTTGTCATGATGGCATTACTCGTGCTGATTTTAGGTTATGGGGGAATGCGCGTTTCTTCAGGAGCTCTGACAGCTGGAGCTCTAGTTGCATTCATCATGTATCTTTTCCAAATAATCATGCCAATGGCTCAATTAGCCAGTTTCTTTACACAATTCCAAAAAGCAACGGGTGCAACAGAGCGCATCATTTCCATTCTGGATTCAGTGGAGGAAGAAGATGCAATGAAGCCAGTTCAAAATATAGGTCAATCAATCAGCGTGGAGAACCTGAACTATAGTTATAATAATGGAGAACAGGTACTTAAAGATATAAGCTTTAACGTTGAAGCCGGAAAGGTCACTGCAATTGTCGGCCCAAGCGGCAGCGGAAAAACGACCCTTTTTTCATTATTCGAGCGTTTCTACAAACCACAGCAAGGGTCCATATCCATAGGCGGGGAAAACATAAATGATTTCACACTCCTTTCATGGAGAAGCCAGATTGGATATGTTTCACAAGAAAGCCCGATTGTATCAGGTACAATTCGAGATAATATTTGTTATGGTATCGAGCGGGATATAACGGATGAAGAATTAAATCAAGTGGCTAAAATGGCGTATGCAGATCAGTTCATTTCTGATCTGCCGAACGGATATGATACAGAGGTTGGTGAAAGGGGCATGAAATTATCAGGCGGTCAAAGACAAAGAATCGCGATCGCTCGTGCATTTTTAAGAAACCCCAAAATATTAATGCTTGATGAAGCTACTTCCAGCCTGGACAGCAAATCAGAAAAAGTGGTTCAACAGGCATTGAATGATTTAATGAAAGGCCGAACAACAATAGTCATTGCTCACCGCCTATCGACCGTTGTTGGTTCAGATCAAATCATCTTTCTGGAAAAAGGGAAAATAACGGGCAGCGGAACACATAAGGAGCTATATAAAACGCACTCATTATATCGCGAATTCGCTGAACAGCAGTTAAACAAACTTGAACTGGCCTAATTCACCGAAAGGAAAGAAGAAGGATGACAAAAATATTGATAGTCGATGATGATGCACATATTCGCGAACTTATAAACCTGTTGTTAAGAAAAGAAGGCTTCGATCTATATGAGGCCTCAGACGGACTGCAAGCATTGAAAGTAATGGAGAAAGCGAAAATCGATTTGGCAGTCATCGACATTATGATGCCTAACATGGATGGATGGCAATTATGCAAGGAGTTACGGGAATTTAGTGATATCCCCATTTTAATGCTGACTGCAAAAGGGGAAACAACACAGAAAGTAAAAGGTTTCGGGCTTGGGGCAGATGATTATCTTGTAAAGCCATTTGAACCGATCGAATTGGTTCTGAGAATAAAGGCATTACTAAAACGCTATAAAATCACTATTTCACAAACATTAAATATCGGCGAATTAAAGATGAATCGCAACACACATGAAATTTCATTCAAAGAACTGGAATATACGATTCCCTTAAAAGAATTCGAATTGTTGTTTAAATTAGCAAGCTATCCTGGAAAAACTTTTTCCAGGGAAGATCTTATCGAAGACATTTGGGGCTATGATTATGAAGGTGATGAACGAACTGTCGATGTTCATATTAAAAGAGTGCGAGAACGGTTTCCAGAATCGGAATTCCCCTTCCGGATTAAAACGATTTGGGGATTGGGCTACCGCTTGGAGATAACAAGATGAGAAGCAATCGATTTTTCAAACAAATGTTTGGCACGCTGTTTTTTGTTACGTTTATTTCAATTTGCTTTTCCGCCGGATATTATATCATTGAACTATTGCCCTTAAGGTTAACCGATTATGTTCGGTTTCTGGCCACTATCATGACAAGCATCGCAATCATGATATCCATCGGTTATCTTATCCGCGCTATCCATCACAATAAACGGGTAAATATTTACCTCGAGATCATAGATGCCTTAAGGAAAATAGCAAATGGCGATTATAATGTACAATTGGATTTTAAAATGGAAAAGAAAAACGAAATGACGGATATCATTAACCACTTCAATCACATGGCCAAGCAATTGAAGCAAATGGAAGAAATGCGGCAGGAATTCATCTCTAACGTCTCACACGAAATACAGTCGCCCCTTACCTCCATTGTAGGATTTGCCCAAGCTCTTCAATTTAATAAGCTGACACCCGAAGAACGAAATCATTATCTTCATATAATAGAGACAGAGAGCAGGAGATTATCTAAATTAAGTGATAACCTTCTAAAGCTTACATCCCTTGAATCCGAGCATCATCCTTTTGAAAGGACAAATTTCAGGGTGGATCAGCAAATACGAACCATTATTTTGGCTTGTGAACCCGCTTGGTTGGAAAAAGAACTCGAATTGGATATATCCTTAGAAAAAGTACCAATAGTTGCAGACCAGGATTTAATGAGCCAAGTATGGACAAATTTAATACACAATAGTATCAAATTCACCCGCCATCGCGGAAAGATCACGATTCGATTACAACAGATTGATAGCCTGGCATCCATAACGATATCCGACAATGGAATCGGCATTTCCGAAACGGACCAGTTCCATATATTCGAGCGATTCTATAAAGCCGACCTGGCAAGGGACCGCTCAAAAAGCGGCAGCGGTCTAGGCCTATCCATCGTGAAAAGAATTATAGAGATGCATGAAGGGACCATATCCGTGAAAAGTGAACTCGAAAAGGGAACGACCTTCACCATTCTGCTTCCTATTTCGTGAAGGACTTTGTGATTTTGAAGTTTATTTTAAATCCATAGTAATAAAAAATAGCTGCAATGGCAGCTGTTTTTTATTACTATTTGATGGTTTAGTATAAAGTTTGATTAAAATTAATTTCACCCTTAATAATCCAATTTATTATTTCCGCCAAAAAGTTGAACAGTCTGCCTTATCAAAAATATTAAACTCGATCATTTTTTCAAGTAATGAGTAATCAACCGGGCTGTCCCACTTGATACGTACCAGCTGCTTGGTGTGATCATAGCCAGCCTGCACGATTTCATCAGAGAAATGATCGATCCCTGCCTTTTCAGGGGCAACAGCCATATGATGTTTGGCTACGCTAAAGCCAATAATATATGTGTCATGATCGGTAAACATAGGCTGATTCCACGCAATTTTCGGCATTAGATTTGGAAACTTCTTAGTTACCCAAGCCAAGACCTCTTCCGTTCGTTCCCTATGTTGCGGGTTATCAATATTCGCTAAAAATTCTGCAAAGACTTCCATGTCATTCTCCCCTAAATTAAAAAATTTTTATGAAGACTTCATTTTCAACATCGCCTAAATTTAATGCCAATACGGGTTTCTTTCAACAATGCACCATAGGAAGATCATTAACATTGCTCTATTGGATGCCGTTATTACCTACCGATGGATTTGATAGATTGCATTAAACAACTTTATTGTCACTGCACACCTTTTCCTATTCCTTGGCATGCTTTAAACCGCTTGTCAGCTTGAGAGGTTCTCGTTGTTTTGGACATTAAAAATACCCCTTTGGCTAATCATAGCCAAAGGGGTAAAGCTTCGCAACTTTTTATAAACAGTTGAACTTTATTTAGATCTACATTGCATTCATTGTAACTTACTCAACCGTTACACTTTTCGCAAGGTTACGCGGTTTATCCACGTCACATTCGCGGTGCAAGGCTGCGTAGTAAGCAATGAGCTGCAGCGGGATAACAGAGATAAGGGGTGTTAATAGTTCATTCACTTCCGGGATGACGAAACGGTCATCCTCTTCTTCAAGCCCCTTCATGGAAATGATGCAAGGGTTTGCGCCACGGGCAACCACTTCCTTCACATTACCACGGATGCTTAGGTTGACGCCTGCTTGCGTAGCAAGTGCTATGACAGGTGTACCTTCTTCAATCAAGGCGATCGTTCCATGTTTAAGTTCTCCGCCAGCAAAGCCTTCAGCCTGGATGTATGAAATTTCCTTCAGCTTAAGGGCCCCTTCAAGAACGACATAGTAGTCAAGGGAACGGCCGATGAAGAAGCAGTTTCTCGTAACGGACAAATATTCACGAGCAATTTCTTCCATCTCTTCTTTCGAATCACATAGGGCTTCCATTGCAGTCGCTACGATTCCAAGCTCTTTTACAAGGTCGAAACCATACTCCATGTTACGGAATTGGCCAGTTACATTTGCCAGGATGGATAAGACCGCAACTTGAGCTGTGTATGCCTTTGTAGAGGCAACGGCAATTTCTGGGCCAGCATGCAGCAAGAGCGTATAATCCGCTTCACGTGACAATGTAGAGCCAGGTACGTTCGTGATGGTCAGGGCTTTATGACCAAGCGCTTTGATGGACACTAATACGGCACGGCTATCTGCAGTTTCACCACTTTGTGAAATGAAGATGAATAACGGTTTTTTTGATAATAACGGCATATTGTAAGTGAACTCCGATGCCACATGTACCTCAACCGGAATTTCAGTCATTTTTTCGATGAATTGCTTACCAATCAACCCAGCATGATAGCTGGTTCCGCAAGCGATGATATAAATACGGTCAGCCTCACTTACGGCTTCAGTAATATTATAATCGATTGCAAGTTTACCTTCTTCATTTTGGTATGCTTGAATGATTTTACGTATTACAGCTGGCTGCTCGTCGACTTCCTTGAGCATATAGTGAGGATACGTACCTTTTTCAATATCACTTGCATCCAGTTCAGCAGTGTATGGAGCACGCATGACTTCTTCGTTGGAAAGGTTCTTGATCGTTACCTTTTCATTTGTCACGATAACCATTTCCTTATCCATCAGTTCAAGGAATTGATCTGTGACTTGCAGCATCGCCATTGCATCCGAAGCGACAACGTTAAAGTCTTTTCCGACGCCGATCAGCAGCGGGCTTTTATTTTTTGCGACTAAGATGGTTTCATCATTTTCAGCATCCAATAGGGCAATTGCATATGAACCCTCTAATAGAGTGAGTGTTTGACGGAACGCCTCTTCCACTTCCATGCCCTCGTTCACGAACTTCTCTATCAGTTGAACGATGACTTCCGTATCCGTTTCACTTTTAAAGGCAACATCCTTCAAATATTCACGTTTTAGAATCGCATAGTTTTCAATGACCCCATTATGAACTAAAGTCAATCGACCTGAATTACTTTGGTGTGGATGGGCATTTTCACGGCTTGGCACACCATGGGTGGCCCAGCGCGTATGTCCAATTCCGGTTTGTGCCATAGTATTATCATCCACGGCTGCTCGTAAGTCCGCGATTCTTCCCTTTTCCTTAAAGATTGTCACGCCTGCTTCATTTCTCACAGCAATCCCTGAAGAGTCATAACCGCGATATTCAAGTTTTTCAAGACCTTTTAATAAAATTTCCTTTGCATCGTTAAGTCCAATATATCCAACAATTCCACACATAATTTCTGTTCCTCCAACCGATTCGAGGGAACAGGAATGCACGGGGGCATCCCTGCCCCCTCATCTCTAATATATTTTTATAAAGGAAATGCCCTAAAGCACTTTTTCCCATTGTGCATTTCCAACCCTTTGTGCAGTAAGTTGCCCTACTGTTTTAAGATTGGAATTATTGCGGCTGTGCACTTCAGCCGGGAGGTATCCGCCGATCATTCGATAAACCTCCTCCTCGTCAACTAAGCCATTTCTCGTCCAGACTTAGTTCAGGCGCTTTTGTGAATCCGTTTCTCCTTGCCTACCCTCCTTTTTAAAACAACCATTTTCAAGAAAATGAGTTGTAAATCAGGATAATCATACCTTAAATAAGGGACATAGGTCAATTCTTTATTACCAAGACCTGCGAAAAAGAACTTCTTTATAAAAATATGCATAAAAGGAAATTTAGTTCCTTTTATGCATAGGATTGGTTATTCGTTTATTCCCATTTCCGCTCTTACAACTGCGACGATGCGATCTACATAATTAGTGCATTCCTCAACTGTCGGTGCTTCAGCCATAACACGGACTAGCGGTTCAGTACCGGATGGTCTCACCAAAATACGGCCATTTCCGTTCATTTCCCCTTCAACAGCCTTGATGACTTCCTGTACCTTTTCATTATCGGTTACAGCGTGTTTATCGGTAACTCTGACATTGATCAGCGTTTGTGGATATTTCTTCATCTCGCCAGCAAGCTCCGATAAGGTTTTTTGGGTATCGCTCATGATGTTCACAAGCTGTAGACCCGTCAATAAGCCATCACCTGTCGTGTTATAGTCCAGGAAGATGATATGTCCGGATTGTTCACCGCCAAGGTTATAGCCGCCTTTTCGCATCTCCTCGACCACATAGCGATCACCCACTGCCGTCTGGGCGCTTTGTATGCCATGCTCTTCAAGACCTTTATAAAAACCAAGGTTGCTCATGATCGTAGAAACCACTGTTCCCTGTTTCAGACGGTTATTTTCTTTCAAGTATTTAGCACAGATGTACATGATTTGGTCGCCGTCCACGATATTTCCTTTTTCATCTATGGCAATGACACGGTCTCCGTCACCATCGAAAGCAAGTCCAACATCCGCACCTTTTTCTTTTAAGAATTCAGCAAGTGCTTCAGGGTGGGTGGAACCTACCTTATCATTAATGTTCAATCCATTTGGCGATGCCCCCATAGTAGAGATGTCTGCATCAAGATCTGCAAACAGGTGCATGGCCAAGGCAGATGTCGCCCCATGTGCACAATCAAGAGCAACATGAATGCCTGTAAAGTCTTCATCCACTGATTGTTTCAAGTACTGGAGATACTTTTGCCCTCCTTCGAAATAATCGTTCAAATGGCCTAAATCTCCGCCAACCGGGCGTGGAAGTTCATCCTTTTCCATATCTAATAGTGCTTCAATTTCCGCTTCTTGGTCATCGGATAACTTAAACCCATCCGGTCCAAAGAATTTAATGCCATTATCCGCTACCGGATTATGCGAAGCGGAGATCATGACACCTGCTTCAGCACTTAAGGCCTTTGTTAAATAGGCAACTCCCGGTGTCGAAATGACCCCAAGGCGCATCACTTCAGCCCCAATGGATAAAAGACCGGCAACAAGCGCACCTTCCAGCATTTCACCTGAAATACGAGTATCGCGCCCTATCAGCACTTTGGGTTTTTCTGTATTTCTAGTAAGAACATAGCCACCAAAACGGCCTAGTTTAAATGCCAACTCCGGTGTTAATTCGCTATTCGCTATACCCCTTACTCCGTCTGTTCCAAAATATTTACCCATCTTTATCGCTCCTTCTTCGAATCGTTACTGAATTAAATGATGTTGTTAAAGCAAGGTCATGTCTCTTCGTCTTTTTGTGTGATGGTGACCGAGATCGTTTCAGAATCCAGTTCCCATTCCATTCCCTCAGGCACTGATACCGCCAAATCCACATCATGCGTACCTTCATCTAAATTACTCACATCTACTGTAAGATTAATGTCGTCTTTAGTTATTTTCTTCAAATCATCCGCCTCACCAAGCAAAGTGATGCTAGTTACATCGGATTCCAATTCGGCATTTTGGCCATCCTGTATGCCCACAGGCACAATTTGTATATTGTTGAAAGTTTTGGACTCAACGGCAGCCGTTTCATCTTTTTCTTTTTCTTCTTCTTTTTCGACTACTGGCTCTTCTTGTTTTTGTTCAGTTTCAGGTTCTTCCTCTTCTACGACTGGCTCTGAACTCTCTTCATCCACATCAACTTTCTCGGTGCGAATCTTGACCTTTGCCTTACCCAAGGACATTTTTTGTACACTTTCCGGTTTATTAAGATCGAGTTCCAATTCTGTATCACCATCGATTTTCGAGATATTTACAGGAAGATTTATTTCATCTATTTTCTCCAGTTCCGATTCCGAACCGAATAAGGTGACCTCTTTTGGGTCGACACTCATACTTGTGATCCTGATGCCATCCTTTGTCTTGCCAGTTTGCTTCGGTTCTATCGAAACCGTCTTGGAAGGAATGCTCACTTTTAAGGAAACGGCAACTGAAGATGGCTCGATCGTCACATCCAGCTTATTCAAGTCTCTGTCCAGGGCTTTAACGGTAGCCTTGGCGTTCACCGTTTCGCTAAGCCCCTTACTTATTTCAAGGTTTGCCTTTACATACGAAATTTGTTCAATCGCATCTTTAGCACCCGTAATTTTGACAGTTTTCGGGCTGACTGTTGGCTGACCAGCGGTATAACCCTCTTCAAGTAAAGAGCTATTATACTCGGCTTCAACGGAGAATTCCTTCGTCACCCGTTCCTGAACGTTGACTTCGGCATATTCCGGATCGATCGTCGCCACTAACTTTTCATTCAACTCACTTATTTTAAATGTGACAGTTCTGTCCCCCATTGAGATTGCAGGATCGGAAAGGTCTACATACACTTTAAAGTCCCTTTGATTTTTCGCATTTATCAAGAGGCTTTTTGCTCCCTTAAGCGTAACATCAACCGTCTCCGGCACTCCGCTCACCACTAGATTCTCACGGTCATAGTACACTTCAACCGGTACATTTTCGATGGTCTCCGTACTGATTTCAGGGGCTGTCGATAAACCAAGCGATTTTTTATCCGACTCCATCTCAAAGTTAATGGAAATGAACAAAAGTGCTGCCAAGGCGAAAGCTACGATTCTCATAAACCAAGCGCTATTGGTGAATTTATCCATTCTTTTTCCCCCTCCAGTTAAAGATGCTTGAGGAAGTTGATTTGATGTTTTCCACTACCAGTTCACTTGTAAGCATGGCCCTAAATGATTCTTGATTCAAATCCCGGTAAAGTTCCCCGTTTTTAGTGACGGATATTCCTCCCGTTTCTTCTGAAACGACAATCGTAAGACTATCCGTAACTTCACTCATGCCTATGGCTGCCCTATGCCGTGTACCAAGTTCCTTTGATATGAATGGACTCTCTGATAATGGCAAATAGCAGGCCGCAGCCGCCACCTGGTTATTTTGCAAAATAACTGCGCCATCATGGAGCGGCGTATTAGGGATGAAGATATTAATGAGCAGTTCTGAAGAAATGTAGGATTTCAGGGGTATCCCCGTTTCAACATAATCCCCAAGCTCCGTACCTTTTTCTATCGTAATCAAGGCTCCTATACGCCTTTTTGCCATATAGGTGGACGCCTTTAGGATTTCCTCGACTAAACGCTCTTGCTGATTCTCTTCTGGAACGGTGCCCCTTGCAAAGAGCTTCCCGCGTCCTAATTGTTCAAGTGCCCTTCTCAGTTCAGGTTGAAAAATGACGAGAATCGCCAATACTCCCCAATTCATGACTTGTGCCATTAACCATCCGAGTGTATTGAAACCAAACAGGTTGCTTAAGCTTTTTACAATGACAATTACAAAAATTCCTTTTAGCAGCTGAATAGCCTTCGTGCCTCGAATAATAGTTAACAATTTATATATCACAAACCATACAAGGAGAATATCAATGAAATTTACTACATAGTCCCAAACAGTCAAATTGGTTAAAGACATGTTGTTTCCTCCAGTCAGTATTACTCCAAATACCAATTACAATCTTTATACGATAACCTTAATAGTATACCATTTTTTAAATGATACATCTAAAAACTAGTGTGAGAAATTTACACAGGAAAAAAGAACCATGAATAATGGTCCCCCAAAAAATAAAGCTGGGCGAAGTCACCTTAAATGAAAAACGGTGCCCTCACCCAGCTTCTATTCCCTATTCTCATCTTTAGCAGGAACCAACGAGGTTGCAGTGTCCTTTACTTTATACCACATCCACTCAAAAGCTTGGTCAATAACATGGATGCTCCCAGTCACATTCCCTGCCTTAGACATATATTTATGCCCATTTATGACTGTTACATCTCCCTCTACTTCACCATCTATTTGAATGTTACCATTTTGAACTACCACATTTCCCTTGATTGTCTCACCCTCAGGCACAATCACCGTTTCACCATCGACCACTAAGTTAGGCTGCTTTGATACTGAAAAATGTTCGTCCTGATTATAAGTCGAAAAAACAGATCCTGTCATCAATATGATGAACATCGCTGCCGCTGTCATGAAGGGATGGCTTTTGAACCAACGTTTGGCACCTGTTGTTTTCGTTTCCTTTGGCAATTGAGCCATAACCTTTGATGTAAAGTCATCCGGGGCCTTTATATGGGAAGTGCTTTGTACAAGAGCGACCGCCTTTTTCATTTCATGAAAGTAATCCCGGCATTCAGCACAGTTATTCAAGTGCTCCCGTAAAACCTCTTTATGCTCCGGTTTGATGTCCTCATCTAAATAATCATGCATATATTCAATGATTTCCTCATGGCAGTTCATTTTTCTCACCTTCTTTTTATAAATGGCGTAGTTGTTTACGCAAGGCTTCCCGACCGCGATGTATCCTCGTCTTAACCGTACCGACCGGCAAATCGAGTATTTCACTGATTTCCTTTAGTGATAGCTCTTCAATATACTTCAATACTATTACCGATCGGTATTTCTCGGGCAATTTCATTATTTCCACTTGAATCGTTTCCTGCAGTTCTAAAGATTCAACTTCTTCCTCGGGTTTCGCCATATCCGATGCAATTTGGGAATACATATTCAATCCCTCTGTTCCTGCCACCTCTGCATCTAGATAGTAGTCCGGTTTTTTCTTGCGAAGCCGGTCAATACAAAGATTGGTCGCAATCCTATATAACCATGTAGAAAATTTCATTGTTATATTGAAACTCCGAATATTCACGTAGGCCCTTACAAAGGCCTCTTGCGCCAAATCTTCTGCTTCTTGCCTGTTTCCGAGCATCCTGAAACATATTTGGAAAACTTTGTCCTTGTAAATTTCGACAATTTCCCCAAATGCATTATGGTCTCCCTTTAATACTTGATTAATTCTCTCTTTAATGAGTGCATCCATTTTCCGGTATTACCCCCGCTCATGCGGCTATACGATTACTACGAATCGTAAGCTAAAAGGTTTCAAAAATTTAATACATTAATTTTAACAAAGTTTTACATTTTATGTTTAAGAAAAAAAAAACAGGGCTATATAGTAAGAAATTGTAAAATTCAAGGGAGTGATTCTCTATATGACTGCTGAACAAATTTTAGACCATATTGAACAATACAGACAGAAGATGATGTTTTTGGCTTCCCGTTCTTCGATGGTGGATAATGAGGTTGTTGAAGTTAGCAGCAAACTGGATTCTTTAATCATCCAATACATCCATTTAACTAAAAATGGAGATCCCACAGACAGAAGTGCTCTAAAGTGAACACGGATATACGATTGCAACCATCTATCTATAACTATGTTCCTGTTACATACACCCTGGAAAATAAACCTACGTCTTCTAGCATATAAAAAACAGTAACCCATTACAAGCCGGTTACTGTTTCTTTTAATTTTCAGTTATAATAATTTTTCTCCAAATAGGGAACCCATTAGGGCCACGGCAACGATCGCCGTCTTATTTCGCTCATCTAAAATGGGATTCACCTCTACGAATTCAGCTGATGTAATCAAGTTGGATTCCGCAAGCATTTCCATGGCCAAATGACTTTCCCGATAGCTTATACCACCAATCACCGGTGTGCCCACTCCGGGTGCATCTGCTGGGTCAACTCCATCCAAATCCAATGAAAGGTGGACGCCATCCGTTCTTTCCCTTAGGTAATCAATGCATTCTTCCATGACCCGTGTCATTCCCAAACGGTCAATCTCATGCATCGTGAATACCTTAATCCCTTTCTCACGGATAAGTTCTTTTTCTCCTTCATCCAATGACCTTGCCCCAATTATTACGATGTTTTCCGGTTTCACTTTTGGAGCAAAACCATGGATATTGATTAGGTCCGGATGTCCAAGCCCGATACTGACAGCCAGGGGCATACCGTGTATATTCCCGGATGGTGAAGTATCTTCCGTATTTAAATCCCCGTGTGCGTCGTACCAAATCACGCCTAATTTTTCATAATGCTTTGCGACTCCTGCCAGTGTACCTATGGCTATCGAATGGTCTCCTCCCAATACAAGCGGAAAGGAGCCTCCTTCTATTATTTCATCAACTTTTGTTGCAAGCAGGGTGTTACCCTTTGCTACAAGCTGTAAGTTTTTTAGATTTGTCCCAGGCTCATCTGCACTTTCAGGACGCCCCACAATTATATCTCCTAAATCCTCTACTTCTATATTCAATCTTTCAAGCCGCTCGACAATCTCTGCGCAGCGAATGGCACTAGGTCCCATATCCACCCCTCGCCTTGCTTGACCAAGGTCCATAGGCAACCCGATGACGGAAATTTTCTGAATAGACATACAATTCCCCCTTTCCACCATTTTATATCGTATATGCCGGTTGGTTCAACTCGACATTTCCATGTATAAAGATGCACGTTTTCCTATCACATATGTTTTTGGTGAAAAACGATCTTTCCTGGGATTAGTATACCCAACTAGCCTTAAACAAAAAAAAGTCTTAAACCATTTTTGGCTTAAGACGTAAGTTTTGGTGTATGTAGTTGATGGTGGAGCCTAGCGGGATCGAACCGCTGACCTCCTGCGTGCAAGGCAGGCGCTCTCCCAGCTGAGCTAAGGCCCCTAAGGGATATGAAATATATTAAGCGGAAGACGGGATTCGAACCCGCGACCCCAACCTTGGCAAGGTTGTATTCTACCACTGAACTACTTCCGCAAATGGCTGGGCTAGAAGGGATCGAACCTTCGCATGACGGAATCAAAATCCGTTGCCTTACCGCTTGGCTATAGCCCAATATATGATATGCAATAATTAATATTCAACAAAATAAAAAGGTGGTAATCATATAATTCCCCAATATAGAGAATATATAACTGATCCACAGGATTTTATTAAAATGGTGGAGGGGGGCAGATTCGAACTGCCGAACCCAAAGGAGCGGATTTACAGTCCGCCGCGTTTAGCCACTTCGCTACCCCTCCGCAATATATGGTTGTAAGTGGTGCCGGCAAGAGGACTTGAACCCCCAACCTACTGATTACAAGTCAGTTGCTCTACCAGTTGAGCTACACCGGCAAGTAAAGAATAAAATGGTGGAGGATGACGGGATCGAACCGCCGACCCTCTGCTTGTAAGGCAGATGCTCTCCCAGCTGAGCTAATCCTCCGGATTAATGATTTAAAATGGTGACCCGTACGGGATTCGAACCCGTGTTACCGCCGTGAAAGGGCGGTGTCTTAACCGCTTGACCAACGGGCCGAACTGTTTTGTGTTCATAGATAGATTGGGAAGCTCCCAAGCGGATTCGAACCGCTGACCTCTTCCTTACCATGGAAGTGCTCTACCTACTGAGCTATGGAAGCATATGGCTCCGCAGGTAGGACTCGAACCTACGACCGTTCGG
This sequence comes from Peribacillus sp. NPDC055009, assembly GCF_053608705.1. Lineage (NCBI taxonomy): Bacteria > Bacillati > Bacillota > Bacilli > Caryophanales > Bacillaceae > Peribacillus > Peribacillus sp. NPDC055009. Next base: position 99,537 of record NZ_JBSGVZ010000019.1, read on the forward strand.
TTAACAGCCGAATGCTCTACCACTGAGCTACTGCGGAATAATATAATGTTTCCTAAAACCCATTTGAAGATTTAAATGAACAGCCTGGCAACGTCCTACTCTCACAGGGGGAAACCCCCAACTACCATCGGCGCTGAAGAACTTAACTTCCGTGTTCGGAATGGGTACGGGTGTGACCTCTTCGCCATCATTGCCAGACTATATTCATTTTTGAAGAGTTTTCATTCCTTCAAAACTAGATAATAAGAAGGTATTTCATTTTTTAAAAAGCGTTGGTTAAGTCCTCGATCTATTAGTATCAGTCAGCTCCACATGTCGC
>NZ_JBSGVZ010000020.1:0-96627 GCF_053608705.1 Peribacillus sp. NPDC055009
TTATTAACTATATACCAATATATTAAGCCGCAAAATTAAGTTAATTTAAGTATTGAGTACTATTAAAATATAGATTAGAGTATGGAAGGGGAAAGGAAGAATATAAATAATTGTGGCGAAATTTTGAAAAAAAGCAAAGAGGTGTAAAGTATGGACGATAAGAATATAGTCACTTTTTTTATTAACGATGCTTTAAGTAGTTTGAATGAATACCGCAATAAAAAGTTGAATAAGCACCCTGAAACAGAGAAAAGCATTCAAAACCTAATAAAAAGTAATAATGAAGTCGTATTTTACGAAATCAAGAATAAGTCTATATCCTTGCATTTCTACGATGGTGTAGATGGTACGAAAATAGAATTTTATATAGACGAAAAAGAGAATATCCAAGCTAGGTCAGTTCCACCGAAAAATAATCAATCGGTATTAAGGTGACTGAAGTAGGCGACGCAAAATAACTTTTATAAACCAACTTTAATTTTAAAGTGTTGGGACCCTTCAGGAAGAATGATAATGGACAGGCTTAAGGAGGAAGGGAAAGTTAAAAATAAAAATCTTTTATTTTGCAGTTACGATAAAGTAACCCCGTTAAACCATAATAGCTTACTGCCAATACATTAAATTAGCAGGTAAATTAATTGATTAGTTAATTAAAATAGTCTAACGACCTAAATTGAAAAATGAGTTTAAGAACGTACGATCTGTTTAACAAGATATAAATTTAACTGGGTTTTATTCCTTTTGAATCAAATTACTTCATGGGGGGATTTTATGAAACACTATACGGTTAAAGAGGGTGCCATTTTATTGAGTAAGAGTGAAGAAACTATTCGTAGGTGGTTACGTAAAGGCGATGTTTTTCCAAATGCTCAATACAATTCGGATAAAGAAGGATGGAAAATACCAGCGGCGGATATCTTCTTATTATCAAAACCAACGATTAATGAACAACCTAAAACAAATAACCAGACACTAACGGTATCTCAGGTCGCTTCTAGACTAGGCAAAAGCGAGGAAACCATCAAACGTTGGCTCAGGTCTGGTCAACAATTCCCTAACGCTTATAAGAACAGTGATGTACAGGGATGGCGTATCCCGGAAAATGACTTAACTAACATGAATTTTAAACAAGCACCTCCGGTGCAATCTCCTGTTATATCCCAATCTCCTTCAGTGCCATACACCAATGTTATTCATCAAGAAATAAATCAGAACAGAGACCTAGTAACTCTTGCATATAAAACAGTAACATTAAGCTCACCTACAGAAGACATGATTGCATTGTTATCTCAAGTGGGTATTCAAAGATGTATGGAAGTACTTCTGATAATGCAGCAATCCCGTTTAAAGGTAAGAAACGTTGATGGCTTTATAAAGAAAGCAATTAGAGAGAATTGGAGTACTGATACAGTTCCTATAAAGATACCAAGAAATCAGAGTAAAAAGTTGTATGAATTTACGCAAGATGAGTATTCACTAATAGTGAACAATAAAGAAAATCCTGCCCAAGATTATGTTCCTTTATACAATTGGTTGGAAGAGGATTGAAAAAAATTACCTCTCGATAACTCAAATTTCATATACAATCCCTTTCCGAACTAAACGATTTACAACAGTGTCGGCAGACAGAAATAAAAAGTTGCATTTGAGCCCCAAAACTTCAAATGATAAAACGCAAATGTACAAACTTGCCCCAGTATCTACCTATAATGGATTGGTGGTAGTTGATAGATCAATTCTCTGTCACTAGTCTTCGGAAGCTTGCCCAAGACTTACTGGAAGTCTAATAAGTGAAAATCCATAAAAAGGTTGAACAAACGAAAGGACATTGGATCGAACAGCCAATCCATTCATTTTTATCGTCTACAAAGAAAACGCCGGGGAGAACTTGAACACATAAAGCTTTTATAGGAAGAGAGTGACCATTATGAATATTTTATTTGAAGAATTATTTGATGTTGATCTAGTCGGAAAAGCGACTACCAAAAAACCGAAATTAAAAAACCTAAATTCTAATCCAACAAGAAAGAAAGAAGTGGCTGTAATTGGTATTGATTTTCAAAATGACTTCTTGGAAGAAGGAAATCTGGCTATTGCTAATTCTTATCAAGACGTTAGAAACTTTGCTAAGTTCATTTATGAAAATATGGATGCTATAGATGATATTTTTATGAGTTTAGATATACATCAACCGAAACAAATCTTCCACCCTGCTTGGTGGGTAAATGATAAAGGACAGTATCCTGAGCCATTTACGGTTATTACTTATCAAGATGTATTAGAAGGTAAGTGGGCACCTATTTACCAAGAGCAAGAAAGTTTAGAGTATATTCGTGGACTAGAGGCAACTGAAAAGAAGTCCTTGATAATTTGGAGTTACCATTGCCTACAAGGTACATTTGGTGCAGCAATTGAAACGCAGTTATCAAACTTGTTATTTGCCTATTCTTTGTATAAAGAGAAGGATGTACATTACGTGACAAAAGGGTTAAATCCTATTTCTGAAATGTATGGAATAATAAAACCTGAGTATTCAAAAACGGATTTAACAGACAAAAATCTTTTAAGTCAATTGCAGAATTATAAAACAATAGTTATTGGTGGAGAGGCTAAGTCTCACTGTGTACTTGAGACTATTAAACAGATTGTGGAAGAGTTTGAAATGATAAATCACAAGGATTACTTAATTTATGTGTTAGAAGATTGTACATCTTCCATCACAGGTTTTGAAGAAGTCACAGATGATGAATACAAAAAATTAGCTTCAAAATACCCAATTATACTAACTACAATTAAAGAACTAAAATTTTAATTGATACCTGAAGAGGGAGGGGTCTCTCTTCAGATACATACATTTTTATAAACGTAGGAGGTTGATTATAATGAGAAAAACTTATCAAGATAATAGTTTAGCTTCGTACAATGATGCTTACCGAATAAAAATGGTTGAGACATATTGGCAAGATAATATGCACTACAAACAGGCGTTATTTGAACTATTCTTTAGAAATTCACCTTTTAGAAACGGATATGGGTTATTTATTGGATTGGAAAGTATTGCGAATAATATCAAAGAAATTAAGTTCACAGATAATGGTATTGATAATTTGAGAGGTGTATATGGCTATGAGTGGTAAGTGTGACTACGATCACTTGAGACATATTGATAATACATTGGATAGTACTGACAGATTAAGAGACTTCATCCAGATTTATTCATCTGCAAATATAAAAGGTCTACATTATGTGCATTTTGATGGCAAGGAAAATGTAATTCAAATTTACACTCCTTCTCATAAACTGCATTACTATAGTACTTGTTTTTTATTAAAACAAAAGTACACAGACACTCCTATAAATACTGTTTTAAGACAAGGACATCAACTGAGAAGGTTTATGGACTTCCTAGAGTTTTGGAATATTGATTTGTTAGAAGTGGATACCTTTACAGTTGTTGTATCCTTTGTAAGTTACTTGCGTTTATTAAAGAGTGAAAGAGCTACACCTAACCGGGCAATTCAATGGTCATTACTAAATCAGGTGCCTTTGCATGAAAGAGCAAAGAATTTTGGTAAAGTGTCTACTATTAGATTAAATTTTGAAGGAATAATGGTTCAAGATAGATTCGAAGACTTTTCCCATAATACAATATGCGGCTTTGTCGAAACGGCATGTAAATACCTTGGATTTTTAAAAAAAGAAACCCATGATTTCGCAGATATAGATCTTTCGTCTATTCCGGTAAAGCAAAGAGCATTCACAACTACTTTAACAGGTACCACAGGGAGAAAAACGAAGGTAATAGTAACCGATGTACACGCAATACTAAGAGAAGCTAGTTTTAGCAATCCAAACGCTTCAGGAAACCTCATTCAGCCGTTATCGGAAGAAGTGATGACCGAAGAAGATGTAAAAAAGTTCATTTCCTTGATTCCTTCAGGCGATATCCAAACAATACTTTTGTTTTACATCCTGATGTCCTTCGGACTTAGAAGGGCCGAGGCTCGAAACCTTATGTTTGTTTCTAATAACGTACCTAATGACCTTTACCTTTGGGATATTAACAAGGCACAGGATTGGTTAAAGAGCGAGTTGCATGGGGATATATCGTATGATAACACAATAAAAGCATGGGTTTGTGATGTAGTAAAAAGAGAGGTTACCAATTTTCAATCTCAAAATAAAACTGTTAGACGACGATTAATTCCAAACTTCTTCTCTCAGCATGACCTCACTAACGTATTACTTGAACATATCAAGGAAAGACAATTGGTAATGAAAGAGGCTGCGCAAGAACATGATTACTTATTTTACTCAACTTCAAATAATTCAAAGAGAGAGGCAATTACCGGTGGTACGATTTATTCTAAGTACCGGAGCGTTATTTCCGGTTCAGAAAAAGAAAATTTTTACCTCAACTTTTCCCCACATTCATTCCGACATTTTTTTGCAACTCACTTAATTCGCATTAAACACAAACCGATATACGATGTTTCTAGGTGGTTAGGTCACAAAGATGAAAAAACCACTAGAACAATTTATCTTCATTACCTGCCTGATCAGGATGATTTGCCTGGAGACGATAAATTAGGAGATATGGCTGCTACTTTCAAAAATGGTGGAAAGGTATGAATTTAATGAATACAGAGTGGATTGAGCTTGAAGATATGTGTATAGTGCGCCAATACAGTGAGACAAGGAAGAAAAATTATAGTGGTATACTGAGGAAATTGAAAGCTGAATATCCGACAGGGGACATTTGGCTGAAAACTCCTATAGAAGAAAAGGAACATATCATTATATGGAGAGACATTAATGACTCTAGATATATTTTATCTTGGGCAATAGAAAGAGATTTAATGCAAAACCCTGAATATAGAAAAGTGGTTATAGATTACTATAGTAAGTTCTATAATACTGTGGGTGGAATATGTAAAGAGTTAGCTGAATATTACCAGTTTGTCACAGAAGAAGAAGCTGAAGCATTAAAAGAGTTGCGAAACGACTCCGAGAAAGTACTTTTTGTGAATAGTTTTTACAAGTTGTGCGTTACCTTTGGAAAGAAGTTGAGTGATCTTACTGATAAAGATGTACTAGAGAGCTGTGTAGACTGGTCATTAAACACAGTTGTTACTTCAAGAAATATCATACAAAAAGCAAGATTCGCTCTTGGTTATACGACAAAGAAGAGAATTGTTAATAAGAAAAGCAAAGATAAATTCGAAAAAATTGCGACTGAATTTCCAAATTTTGAAACTCCAATCCGAGATTATCACAAATACATGAAAGCCGGAGGATACTCTAAAGGAACTTTAGATAAGAAATATACCACCTTGTTACACTTTCTAACATTTCTAAATGAACAAAGTGATACTATACAACTGTCAAACTTCAAAAGAACGGAGTTCTGGGCTTACTATAGTTGGTTAAATCTGCAGTACGGCATATCATATACTTGGGCAAATGTTAATGATGCTAAGTTGTTTATTGAATGGGGGGTAAATGAGTACCCTGATTTTCCAAAGACTATTGACTACCCTGAAGGGCTATCGTCAAAACTAAATCGTGCTCTAAAAGCAGAGGAAGAAAATAGTGAGGGACTTGCTTTTCCGATAGAAGGATTAGCTCAAAGGATAATTCAGGAATGTTATGCATATGTTCCTGAAACTGAAAGGGAAGCGTTATGTAGAGACTTCTGGCTTATTGTCGGGTCTTGTCCTGTTCGATTTTCTTTTGTTCATAACCTTGAGGTAGACTGCTTAAATCCCATGTTAAACAGTGATAGTTTTCTAGGGTTATCATCCACATATAGGGATAAAGCTGGCAATGTTAATGCTCAGTTCCCTCTGTTTGATGACGTTGGAATTGAAGCGATACAACGTCTTCAGAAACGATTCCATGAAAAAGGATTGGAAGCAATTACTAATCCTAATAACAAGCTGAAGTATGATCATCTTTTCCATGAGAATAATGTCAACGGACTTCTGCCAAAAACTGCTTTTAGAGGCTTTTTGAAAGATAGAATCCTCCCTAAGATAAAAGAGATTGAAGATTATAAGATTAATAATGACGGTGCTATGTTTGAGATTGGTGCTCATGGATTTAGGCATTATATAGCTACCGTAGTACAAGCCAAAACAAGAAATATAAAGGCAACCCAGTTTGTACTAGGCCATCATGACGAAAAAATGTCTATGCGTTACCTTAGAAGTAAAATTTCGCGAAACACTCTTCTCTACTCCATCATTGATGGCTATGAAAAGCAGGAGGTTTCCGGAAAATTCTATCTGAAAATCATTGAAATGTGGAATGATGAATCCATTGAAGATAGTAGGTTGTTTGATGTATTCATGTCAGACATGGATTTAACTACATTCCTAAAACATTATGGTCGTAAAAGGGATATGGGGTGGTGTATGTCTGAAGATAATTGCGAAACTTACTATCGATGCTGGGGCTGTAACTTCTTTGTTTTGCGAAGGGAAGAAATAGAGGAAGCAATTGAATTGCTAGCAACTCTTTTTCGGGAACACAGAAATCTAGTTCAGAACAGTAAGGATTATACAGATAATAACCCTATCGCAGCTTCTTCTATAAAGACACAGGCTCTAATTCAAAAAAGGCTTACAGACTTGCGTTTGAGTCCAGAGATGGTATGGAAAATGGTCAGATTGAAATTGTTGGGTAAAGATATAAAGGAGGCCTTATCAAATGGGGATTTTTCACTCGCTTCAAAAGAGTAATGATGTCATTTTAAAAGGACTTCCTATAAAAATGTATGAACAAGTGCATTTATCAGTCGAAGAATGGGTTGTGCTTGCTCCTCTCGGACATAAAAATAGTAGGGCGATGTTTAAAGTCCCTTTTCATGAGTGTGTTCAAACTGACGTTACGAGATTCCTCGGAAGAAAAAAGAGCTTTAATGAACTTTTAATAATCAACTATTTGTTAGCTCTGGCTTTTGTACAAAGATGCCGATTACCTTTAGAATTCACTATGAAAGCTATTATACTTTATCAATTACCTTTAAAAGATATGCCTAATTTTATAATCCTTTCGGACTTGTTTGATAAGCATTATAAAACATGGAACCCTCTAAACGCAAATGACACAGAAAGAATGGAAGACAAAAAAGGAATCCAAAGTCTTGCTTTGAAATTTTGGCTTTCCGGATACGGGGTAATTAAAGGGATTGGTCATGAGCCAATAACCAATGATTTATTAAAAAATGTAGCAGATAATTTCTATCACCCATACAGTAAGGACAGAAAACGAAAAACTTTTATGTTACTAAGTTATCTTCTTTCCAAGGAAGAGATGTCCTCAGTTCAAGAAACTATGAGTTTTTCTAAAAAGAGGGACGTTTTCGGATTAGAATCAGAGCATTGGTCTGAAGAGTATCCTGCCCTTAAAACAGAGCTAGCACTCAATATAAAGGAGTATGTTTTTACTTTCTTGAAAAACAGAGTAGATAAAGGACAGCTTCAAATAATAACCGATAACGATGGTAATTCGGAGACTGTTTACCAAGAGCAGATAGTGGCCTCCTCTTGGAGAGAGTATTCCCGTAAATTACGTAGTTTTTGCGTGAACTATCTCTATCCAAGCCAAGTACACACCATTAAAGATGTACTTCAAGGAAGCCTAATGGATGTGTTCGTTGATATTGATTATGATTATGATAACAATATAAGGGAGCTTACTAAAAATGTCTTTCTCTTTGAAAATTGGTTTGATTTTTACGCAAGCAAAAACAAGTTATATATTAATAAAAAACGAATCATTCCAAGTGCAAACTTAGGGACACGCGATAAAATATATGGAAAACACATTGATTTCAATCAAGCAGTTAAATTAATAGAAACTTTGCAAGATGATCAATCACCTTATCATGAAGATAATGAGTTGCAATACTTTAGAGGTAGAAGGGTGTCTTTATTGGTGCTAGAGACTGCAAAAAGGGCTCATGAGATAGCTTACTTAAAACAAAATTGCCTAAAAAATAACGTGTATGGTGACAGCATCTTGCATTGTCATAAAACAAAAACAGGTAAACCGCATAATGTTAAAATTTCAAAAAATGCTGTCGAATGGGTTAAGCAATTACAGAGTGTAGCCCCAACGGAACCTATAGAAATAAATTCGAAAATTTTTTTAGGTGGCGACGATCTAAAAACAAAGAGGTTGGTTGCAGGTGCGTCTATGGTAACCCCTTTACTTCCAGGCTATATTACTTATTATCTCAAACAGTTACAGAAGAGGATATGGAAAGGGAACCCTCCGCCAAGTGGTAGGTACTTCACATCTCATGATTTAAGGAGAATGGGTGCGACTTACTTGAAACTGAAAGGACTTTCCAATGAGGAAATCGCTGATAGGCTGGGTCATGACGACTTAGCATCTCAATACACTTACACTCTCACAGCAGGGAATGATGTATTGGATGCACTACAAGACGTATCAGAACAAGGTTTGTACGGAATTCAAGCGGATGTGAATAAAAATGCCATTGCTTCTGTTACAGAAGACGTAAACGTGCTAAGCGAAGAGAGTTTTTTCAACAATGCTTCTATGGTTATTGATGTGGTGGAAGATGAGGAAAACGCTAAATCCTTTATAGACAAATTGTTACAGGAAATGAATGATGTTGATCTTCCAGAAGAACAATCGCAACCAAATGGAGAAATCCCAAAGGGATTCCCTATGAGAACACACAACTGCAACGCTCATGAGAAGGTAACTTGTTTTCATCATACATTGAAGTGTTACAAGTGTAAGAAGTACAGTCCTGATGAAGATATGTTACTGGAACATAAAGCTGAGCTTGTTAGATGGTTTGTTTTTGTTCATCACCAAGAAATTTTACTAAAGAAGACCAAAGATAGAGTAGAGAAAAGAACGCTTCCGGTAAGGATAGACGACATTAAAAATGACTTAAACCGAGAGACGTTTAAGGAATTATTCCGAAAGTTTAAGGATCTTTCAGAAAAGGAAGCTGAAGCTGTTGAAAAAGAGGTAAAACAAACTGCGAAAAAATACATCAAAAAGTATTATCGGAAGGTTCCGAGTCCAACAGCAAAGCAAATGGATGAATTTGTGAAGAGTGGTGTTATCAATGGCTAAGAAAATAATATCCCATGCTGATTTAACTCGAGGCACTGCCAGTGCAAAAAGAACGTTTATTAGGAGAGCCCAGAAGGGGATATATCTCACTAAAAAGCTTAGCAAGGAAGAAGTTTTACAGAAGATCGCCTCGACTCTACAATTGACACCTAGGAGCTTGTATTCTGTAGACAGAAAGAAATACTTAGAGGAATGGTATCATACCCTGCTTATCGAAATTGATGAAATTCATGAGGATTTAAGGGTTAAAAAGAACCTTTCTTCGGTAAAAGAGCTTAAAAACTTAACTGTAGAACAACTAATGGAAGAAGTTTCTGACCTGAAACAAATGTTAATGGCTTACCAAACGAAGTGTGAGGAGCAGGCATTAGTTATTGAAAAAATGATGAAACAAGTAGTAAAGAGACATGAAAGGGTTTGAAAAAATATAGCTTATTGACCGTCGAAAGGCGGTCTTTTTTCTATACCATTTTGTACTTTTGAAGTAAAATTGTATAATGAGTTAGAAAAAGCCTTGCCCTGACAGGTACGAAGCGGGTTTTTGGATATACTATTTATTCATATGACCGTATTTTGCATACGGCAATCGACGCTTATAATCTAGGCTATAATATCTTTGTATATGAAAATGCAGTGGCCTCGTTCAATGATGCCGGTCACCATTGGGCGCTTGGACATTTTAAAGGATCTCTTGGAGCAACCATTCTATAATATCCATTCAAGCAACAGAATAGAAGGGAAGCGATGCTTCTCTTTTGGGAGGAACTATCCATGGAAAAAAAGTACAACGACGACAGTTACGCATTACACACTGACCTTTACCAAATCAATATGGCCCAAACTTATTGGCAGGACAAAACACATAACCGAAAGGCAGTTTTCGAGATATTTTTCAGAAAGCTTCCATTTAATAGCGGATATGCGATTTTTGCGGGACTTGAAAAAATTGTCCATTACCTTCAAAACTTTTCCTTCTCGGAAAGTGATATCGACTATTTAAAAAATGATCTGCACTATAATGAAGAATTTTTGAATTATTTGAAGAACATTCGTTTCACGGGAGCGATTCGCTGCATGAAAGAGGGAGAGCTCGTTTTCGGCAATGAACCGATATTACGGGTGGAGGCACCGCTTGGTGAGGCTCAACTCATTGAAACTGCGTTGCTTAACATTGTGAACTATCACACACTCGTGGCAACAAAAGCTTCACGCATCAAACAGGTAATCGGTGAAGAATCTGCCCTTGAATTCGGTTCAAGGCGGGCGCAAGAAATGGATGCTGCAATTTGGGGAGCGAGAGCGGCCTATATTGCTGGCTTTGATTCCACTAGTAATGTACGTGCTGGAAAGCTGTTCGGCATTCCGGTTTCAGGGACGCATGCACATTCCATGATCCAAGCTTATAAAGATGAATATACAGCTTTTCATAAATACGCTGTTTCCCATAAAGACTGTGTATTCTTGGTTGATACTTATGATACATTGCGTTCTGGCATCCCGAATGCAATCCGTGTTGCCAAGGAATTGGGCGATAAAATCAACTTCATTGGCGTTCGTCTTGACAGCGGTGACTTAGCTTACTTATCAAAAGAAGCACGGCGTATGCTTGATGCTGCAGGGTTCCATGATGCGAAGATAGTCGCTTCCAATGACCTTGATGAATATACGATCATCAATTTGAAACAACAAGGAGCAAGAATTGACATTTGGGGCATCGGAACCAAATTGATTACGGCTTATGACCAGCCAGCGCTCGGTGCCGTTTATAAAATGGTTTCAATAGAGGGTGAAGATGGGAATATGAGAGATACCATCAAAATTTCTTCTAACCCTGAAAAGGTTACGACACCTGGCTTAAAACGAGTATATCGAATCATCAATAAAGTGAACCATCATGCTGAAGGTGATTATTTGGCGATGGAATATGAGAAGCCGCAGGAACAGGAAAAATTAAAAATGTTTCATCCTGTCCATACCTTCCTAAGTAAATTCGTCACGGATTTCGATGCGGTTGATCTGCACGTGGATATTTTCAAGGATGGAAGTTTGATTTATGAATTGCCGACCATAGATGAAATTAAGGCCTTCACGCAAAAAAATCTCCAAGTATTATGGCCGGAATACCTTCGTGCACTGAATCCTGAGGAATACCCGGTAGATCTAAGCCAGGATTGTTGGGATAATAAAATGAGGAATATAGATGAAGTTAAAGCAAATGTAGAAAGAATGCTAACGAAATGACCAATCTATTTTATTAGAAAGCGGGGCTATGCCAATGCGTCCATTACAAAAAGAAATCGTAAAAAAATTACTTGTCCAACCAACGATCGATCCTGAAGCCGAATTCAGGAAAAGTGTTGATCTTTTAAAAGGGTATATGAAGAAAAATACGTTTCTGAAAAGTTTTGTACTTGGGATATCCGGAGGTCAAGATTCAACACTGGCGGGGTATATTGCTCAAACCGCTGTCAATGAATTGAATGAAGAAAAAAATGGCAGCGACTATAAGTTTGTTGCTGTAAGCTTGCCATATGGAGTACAGGCTGATGAAGATGACAGGCAGCTGGCTTTAAAATTCATCAAGCCAAGCCAAACGGTTACTGTTAACATCAAGGAAGCGGTGGATGCTTCAGTAAAAGCTGTGGAAGTAGCGGTTTCTGAAAAGCTATCGAATTTCTTAAGGGGAAATGTCAAAGCACGTGAGCGAATGAAGGTACAATATGATTTAGCCGGACTGTATAAAGGCGTTGTGCTTGGTACGGACCATGCAGCTGAAGCGATCACAGGTTTCTTTACGAAACATGGTGATGGTGCAGCGGATATCCTACCTTTATATCGCTTAAATAAAAGGCAAGGAAAAGAAATCCTCAAATTCGTCGGTGCTCCTGAGCGTCTTTATACGAAAATACCAACGGCAGATTTAGAAGATGACAAACCGTTACTTCCTGATGAAGTGGCTTTAGGCGTTAGCTACGATGAAATCGATGATTATCTTGAAGGCAAGGAAATCAGAACGGAAGCTGCCGAAATCATCGAAGGATGGTATACTAAAACCGAACATAAACGCAATGAAGCCATTAATGTTTATGATACTTGGTGGAAATAAAAGAACGAGTGAAATCTGAAATAAGTTAACCCGCATCACATAAGATGCGGGTTTTTTGGCAAGACCTATTGTGCACCTTGGCCAACACATCGATTATGAAAATTTTACCGGCAAGGGGGGAAACGAAATGTCGACTCTACATATGGATATATCCAGGATTATTGAGGAAACATGCAAGGAAATTGAATTCTCGGGTGTTATCGGTGTGAAAGCGGGAGATGACCTGATTCATAGCTCAGCACATGGCTATACCAATCGAGCGGATGAAATCATGAATACGGCCGAAACAAGATTCGGAATTGCTTCCGGTTGTAAACTGTTTACGGCGGTAGCCATTTGCCAGTTAATACAAAAAGGAGAACTTAGGCTGGATTCTAAGCTTATAGACTGTCTTCCTATCGTGTTTCCTGATTTCCATCAAAATGTATCCATTCATCACCTCTTAACACACACTTCGGGCATTCCTGATTACTTTGATGAGAAAGTGATGGATGATTTTGAAGAGCTTTGGCAGAAAAATCCGATGTACCATATCAAAAGATTAAAAGATTTCCTCCCAATGTTTCAAGATGATGTGATGATGTTTGAACCAGGGGAAAGATTTCATTACAATAATGCAGGCTATATTTTATTAGGATTGATTGTTGAGGAACTAACCGGACTTCAATTTTCTGAATATATCGACAAGAACATCTTTCTTCCTTGTGAAATGATAAATTCCGGTTATTTTTCTCTGGACCAGCTTCCTAAAAATACTGCATTAGGGTACATTGACGAAGAAAATGGAGCATGGAGAACTAACGTTTATTCCCTTCCCATCAAAGGCGGTGCGGATGGAGGAGCGTATATTACCGCATCAGATATGTTCAGGTTTTGGGATGGGTTATTTTCCAATCAGTTACTGAATCAAGAATATACCACTCTCTTATTGGAAGCCCATATTGCAACTGGAGATGAAGGGGAATACTATGGATATGGTATATGGATCCGTAAAAAAAATGACGGGATTTTCAAATATCATCTTATGGGGTATGACCCGGGTGTAAGTTTCAATTCTGCGGTATATCCGGCAAATCGATTGAGAACCGTCATTACTTCAAATAAAAGCATGGGTCCATACCATATTACTAGAGCGATTGAGAAAGAATTGTAAAAACAAATGGAACCTTTCCACTAATGAAGGGTTCCAATTATTTACAGTCAATGTGAATTCATTCAAGTATTTTTTAAGAAAGGGACGAATTAGCATTCAATTGCTCCATTGGTTCCAAAACTTCTGGATTTTAAAAGGGATGAAACTTCACCTGGACCTTTATTCAAGAACGCGGCTTTATTGATATGGTTCATCACTTTTCCATATATGGTCTTGTGAAGCTCGTTAAGGAGGTAGATTTCTTTAGGTTTCAAGGCTTTTCCAAACAAAGAATTTGTATATTTAAATATCTTGAAGTAGAGTATATTTAATATACATTATTTTAACCGGTATTTTCCGATGGAGGTTCTTTTTACTTTATGAAGGCAAGATATGAACTCGCGAATATGAACTTAACAGTAAGCAATGTGACTTTACGTAATGCTGCGGATAGCTATGTCCTCTTGAAAGCTGCAGATGACCAAAATAATGAAATCACGATCAAGCTTTCCCACGAACAAGCGGAATTTCTGGAAGCGGAATTAAGGGAAGTAAATCGCCGTCGCAGGGAAAATAGTCCTGATATAACAGGAAATGACCAGGAACGTATTAATGACGACGATTCTTTTAATCTGTTCAGCATTGATTTATTCAATGAAAATGAATCGAAGTAATTCCCCGAATCATATTTGCTTCTCTGTAACCTTCCTTTCCATTTAAGATGCTGCTACAGAGAATTTATCATTCCCGCCAATACAAAATCCGAATTTCCAGTTATTGAAAGGCATTAGGAATGTTTTAAGCAAGGTGACCTATCGTTACCTTTATTTTGATTGCTTGAATAAATTCTTCACCAATAGGAATATGGATGATAGTACAGCAAAAACCATGAAAAATACGATGAACCCCCATAGGCCTATCGCCGCATCTTGAAACTCCATATTTCCCCTGCTGGTAAGGGCTTGCTGTATCTCAATGGCAAATACTAAAACAACCATGACTGTAAAGGTATAAAGGAAAGAGAGTATCGTTATCCCAAAACGCATCCGGGCAATTAAATTAGATAAAAATAACACGAACAAAAATATGATGATACCGATGATTCCCATTATCCAAAAATGCAAATCTTTGTCCGTTGCATTTGAATTTAATGTGTCACTTACAAAGAATAGGATGAAATCGTGAAGATTATTGACGATTTCAGCTAATATCTGGATGATTTCTTTCATTTTTTCACACCTCCAATCCTTAGATTATAGCAGGTTATAAATCTATATAGAAGAGGGAAGGTCCTCGGGGTTGCCAGACTGACCTTTGGTGGAAGTAATGTGAAATCATACACATGCTAAGAGAAGTATATTCTGGGAAACGTATAAAAGCATATGTGAATGAAGAAGTCAGGACATGCAAGTTCAGTTAAATAAGGGGAGATTGAACAAAATACATAGAAAAATAAAGTAATTCATGGAAAGCAGGAGTACCTATTTCCAATGTTTTTAATGCCTTTAGCAACCTTAGCCATGATTGTTTGATCGGTTTCTTTATTTATAAAGTTAGTAAACCTTAATGCTTAGAGTTGGAGGAAAAAAGGATGAATGATATACATAATCATGTGTTAACAGTAATTGATTTTATGAAAACCGGACACAAAACCTGTTTTGTGAAAGTTATCGGTTTTGATGCTGAATCCGGACAGGATTTTGAAGGTGAAGTTAAATTTGTCGGTGATTTGCCTTTTGGCGATTTGATACATCCCGAGCGGTCACATTTATCTTCCTCTTGCAGGGAATTTGTTCGGGATGACTTACTGCGCAGATACAGTCAAGGGCAGTTTGAATGAAGTGTCGGAAATTTTTATAGAGAATCTAATAAGATGACATTCTGCTAACTTGTTTAAAATTGGTAAAATGCCGGGTATAAAGAATATGGTATGTAGGAACTTTTGTATGCCAATCTTCTCTTTTAACTGACAAAATAGCATATTTCTCCCTATTTAACTCTCGGACTATAATCCTTATAATATTAAATAGGAAAATATGACATTTAGTGTAGGATTATACTGTTTCTGAGGTGAGTTTCATGGTATATGCAGACATTTTGAGTAATATACACTCTGCTATCTCCAGTAAAAAAGCTGATTTAAATGTGAAAATTGATCGATTAGAAAATGCGAAAAACGATATTATAAAAGAGCAAAGCATGTGTCTTAACGAGATTAGGAAAATAAAAGACCCTGAGCTTGGTGGCAGCTGGACAGGGAACCGTTCGGATCAATTTCAGGAAGCCCGTCATGATGCCTATAATGTGATGTTTAGTATCATTCATGACGATTATGATGATTACCAATGGAAAATCGAAGCGATGATTACAAAGCTGAATGCAGAGAACACGCTTCTGAGCATAGCGGGGAATATAGCCCAAGAAGCCGATTCCCTTTTGAGCAAAGGTGAAGAGGCATTTGAGCAGCTGGAAAGTAAAATATCCGATTTAAAAAGGCGGTTGTTTTAATGACGACAATCAAACTGAATCATCCTGCCGTAACGAAGCAAGTCGATCAGGTGAAGACGGCACTTGGTACAGTCACGCTTGGAAATTTGCCGGCAGGCGTGCTTGGCAATAATAAATTGGAATTCACCTCGAAATGGATCGACCGCGAAACGAACTTGGAGAAGGTCTTTGAACAATATATTAAAATCGTCCAGAAAAATGTGGAAGATACCCGTGCCAACATTGACTTATTAAAAGAACAGGATGAAGCCATTACCCATACGTCTTCACATGGGTATCCTACGCGATGAAGATATATGAAGCCGAGACATTGACGGCCGCAACCAAGTCGCGCGCCAAGCAATATGAAGAACTAAAGAAGGAAGTCACAGCCCTGAAAAAGGAATTTCAGGGCATCGTCGGCCTGGATAACGAGTTTCAGGGAGCCGGTGCTGCCGCCATCAAAAGCTTCTATGAAGCACAAATCGAGGTGGCGGACGCCTGGATGGAACTATTCACGACCCAAATCAGTTTTTTGGAAGGCATACAAGCCACCCTGGAAGAGGCGGACCTCTCCGGAAATACGGTGGTCGAGGTTCCCTTTTTAGACGGCGAAGTGTCAAACGGCATCAACCAAGCGAAATCGCTTGTCGATGAGCAAGCGAACGATCTCCAAAGAATCCTGAACAGCATTGACGATATCCTGCCTCTTGATATGTTCGATCAAAAGGACTTTAATGAAAAAATCACGCTGGCCGGACATAGACTGGATGACACCGTGACAAAGGTCGAGAATGTCGACCGGCAATTGGTCGAGGAATATGATGTGTCCGTCGGGCAGGAAAACGTGGCCGTTGGCCTCTTCCGTGCCTTGCTTGATGCCACCAAACAGGACGGCCACGTTTCGCCGATGACATTCAACCAATCGGCATTCAAGAGCAGTGACGTCTATCAAGTGAAGGATGAAGTCGCCGGTCAGATGAAAGACTATCAAACCTTCAAAAAGCAGCAAGCCGAAGCCCGGAAAATCGAACAGGAAATGGAAGAACTCGAAAACCGCCCATGGTACGAAAAGGCCTGGGATACGACAAAAACCTTTACAGGGGAATTTACGGGGTATTATGATTCTATCAGGGCCTCGACCGGAGTCGATCCAGTAACGGGCCGCAAGCTGTCCGATGCCGAACGAATCGCCGCCGGCGCCATGGCAGCAGCTGGTTTCATCCCCGTCGTTGGCTGGGCCGGCCGGGCCATTAAAGGCGGCAGCGCCATCTACAAAACGGCCAAAGGACTCAACGCAGCGAACCACGCGCTCGATGCCTATAAAACGACAAAAGGCTTTAGCCTCCTCCAGAAAACCGAATACGGGATATACGGACTCCTCGCAGCCAACGGCCTCGGCGAAGCGGCCACAGGCAAAGACATGTTCGGCAACCAACTGACCGAGGAACAGCGCCAGAACGGGCTGTTGATGGCACTCGGAATCGGCGGTGTGGCAGGTGCTGCTAAAGTCGCTGATAAAGTAGCTGATAAAGTAGCTAGTGGAACAAAGTTCGTCCCTTACAGCAAGGAATTTGCGCAAAAGCAGGTTCAAAAGGTTCAAGCTACAATAACAGACATAGCGAGATCAGGAAAAACCACGTTAAAAAATATAGGTGAAGCAATCGGTAAAAAAGAAATCCCTAAACGGATAAGTATGGAACAAGTATCCCTCGCAGGAGGACCAACCCTTCGCCAAGTTATGATGGAAAAGCAGACAATTAAGGAAGCCTATCAGAAATTTGCGGTGAAGGATAGCAAAGTAGAGGCTGCTTCAGGGAAGAGTGTTCCTAAGGGTATAGATAACGTTAGATATGGTGAACAATACACGAAAGTAAATCGTAAGAAGACCTTAAAACCCAATGTAGAGTATACAACAAAAGAAGGATATAAATATACCACTGATGATAACGGACGTATTGCGATTGCTGAAGCTAAATTAGAATTGGGTAAAGCAAAACGAAATCCTTATGCCCAAAGAAAGGTTGGAGGAGACGATAGACTATCAAACGATGATGGTGGACATTTAATTGCAAGTATCTTTAAAGGTTCTGGTGAAATAGATAACTTAGTACCAATGAATGCTACTTTAAATAGGAGTGAATATAAGACTCTAGAGAATACATGGAAGAAGGCTTTAGTAGAGGGTAAAGAAGTAACCATTAAAGTAAAACCCATATATGAGGCACAATCAGCTAGACCAAGTGAGTTTAAAATCAACTATGTAATAGATGGTAAAAAATATTCAGATAGATTAACTAATTATTTAGGAGGTAAGTAGATGGAAACCAAAATAATGGAGCAGACATATCAACAAATTGCGAATACATTAATTAATATAATTCCAGAGGATTGGAAACAAATCTTTTTATACGCTGAATTTAGAGAAGGTTATAAAAAAGTTTTTTTCTATTATTACCCTGAAACTGGAGGGGAACCAGTATATAGTCTGGATATAACAGATTTATTTAATGTTGATGAGGAAGAGTTTGATGGGCTTGATGATGATTTGTATAATTATTTTTCAAGATTGCGTGAAGAATTTAAGGAGCAAGAACAGGAACTATGGACAAACCTAACTTTCATTTTAGATAACACAGGAAAAATGAAAATTAATTATGGATATGAGGATATTTCAGAACTTAGCCCAGTAGAAAAACAAGATAAATGGGAAGCTGAATATCTAAAGTAAAACATTATATAGAATGAAACCCCTTGATTGGCTAAACACCTTTCAAGGTTTCTTTTTTTTGGGAGCTACCTAGTGCCGAATAAATAGTTTGGTACTAAGAGAGTAGAGATAACACTTATTAGTTATAAATAATGTTTGACAAAAATTTATCGTACATAAAAACAACTTTAAAAACAGGTACCCTATTTAAGCCCTATGGGTACCTCAGATAAAAGGCCGTCAGGTCTAAAGTGGTACAAAGTTCATCCCTTACAGTAAGGAATTTGCGCAAAAGCAGGTTCAGAAGGTTCAAGCTACAATAACAGACATAGCTAGATCAGGAAAAACCACGTTAAAAAATATAGGTAATGAAATAGGTAAGAAAGAAATCCCTAAACGTATAAGTGTGGAACAAGTTTCCCTTGCAGGAGGACCAATCCTCCCCCAAATTATGATGGAAAAGCAGACAATTAAGGAAGCCTATCAGAAATTCACGGTGAAGGATAGCAAAAAGGAGGGAGTTTCAGGGGAGAGCATTTCTAATGGTATAGATAATGTTAAACCAGGAGATAAGAGTTCTCTTGCACCTGTTGGTGGTCTGGCTGTACATGAGTCAAGAGGTGGGCATTTGATTGAAAGACATGTTGGGAAAACTGATGAAGAATTATTTAGAAAGGATAAGAAATAATCCAAGAATTACTGGTTCTTCTACTTTTATAGATAGGCATACAGCTGAGAAAGTTGCTTATACAGTCTTAAACAATCCCAAAAATATTGAGAAAATACAAAAGTGGCTTTCAGAACCTAATAGTAGACCTACATTACCATTAAGATACAAGGGTGATGGAGAGATAATTGGTAGAAGTGTAGCAAGAAACTCCGAAGTTGTAGAGAATGTTACAAATGCAAAAATTGTACTTAAAAAGGATTCAAACGGTAATTTTATTCTAACAGGATATCCAGAAAAATAATGAAGCGAGGAATTTAAATGGACGAAAGTTATGATTACTTAGAAGAGTTAGAAGATTTTTTAGGTGGAACATTCCACCAGGATATTAGTTCGCCTGAACAAGCATTAGCTGAGTTTATAAACGAAGCTAATAAAGAATGTTTGCTTTTTACAATAAAGTATTGTGACGAATTTCTAACTAGTAATAGAACAAAACAAGAAAAGGAAAACTATATTCAAACTAATGCTGAAATTTATTATCCCGCAATTGGATTAACTCCTATACAGTGGCTTAATAAAGTCGTAGAACAAATAAAAGAAGCTGTGAATTCAAAATAGAATGTTTTTCATAGAAAACCTTGGGTGGAAAATAAAAGGACCTTAACAACTTATGTTAGGGTCCTTTTATTATAAATAACTGAAGGACTTTAGCCTCCTCCAGAAAACCGAATACGGGATATACGGACTCCTCGCAGCCAACGGCCTCGGTGAAGCAGTCACCGGCAAAGACATGTTCGGCATCCAGCTGACCGAGTAACAGCGCCAGAACGGCCTGTTGATGGCACTCGGGATTGGCGGTGTGGCAGGTGCGGCCAAAGTCGCCGATAAAGTAGCGAGTGGTACAAAGTTCATCCCTTACAGTAAGGAATTTGCGCAAAAGCAGGTTCAGAAGGTTCAAGCCTTCAGCAGGGAAATCGGCAAGGTGGAAGTACCTCTCCGGATTAGGGTCGAAGAATTAGCTACGGCGTATGGAAACAACTATAAACATGTCACATTTGATAAAACGACGATTAATGATATCGTGCAGAAGTTTGCGGTGAAGAGTGATGGTGGTATGGGTACAGGCATGTTATACATGTCCAAAGAATCTCAGAAATAGAGGTTATGTTCAAGCAAAATCCAAAACACAATGCAGAAGAATTCGCTAGACAGTTAAAAGACCAAGAAAAAGGGTTGAATGATTTAACTATTGATGAGTATTTAAAAAATAGAGAAAGATATATAGAAGAAGGAAGTGCTATAGAAGGGAATGCAGTTCAAAAGGCTGCAAGAGTAAAAGCTTATTTAGATAAAGTTGATGAGTTAAGGGAGACAGGCTTATCTAGAAAAGAATCAGAAAAGCAGGCTACGGTATGGATAATTGAACAGGCTGCTTTACATAATCCAGATCAAATTGCGGGTGGCAATCCACTTGACATTGGTGGAATGGGAGATAAAAAGGTTAATTCATCCCTTGGTTCGCAATGGAGATATAGAATTGATGTTATAGATGAACAAATAAAATCTATTGCAGCTAGTATGACGGAAGTGGATAAAAAATCAATATACTTAAATGTGAAATTAATACAATGAAATAGTGGTGATTATAAAAATGTCAACTAATATTTTTGATAACTTTAAATTATTTGAAAAAGAACAAGCAGAAACTATTAATAATTTCAATGGTTCCATACCTGAACAAGTATTAGAAGTGTGGAATAAATTTGGTTTTGGTAGTATTTTAAACGGGTATTTAAATATTGTTAACCCAGAAAAATATCAGGAACTATTAAAGGATGTATATGTAAGAAACGAGGATGCTCTAGTATTGTTTACTACATCAATGGGGGATCTTGTTGTTTGGGAAGATAATAAATATTTAATTTTACTTAATTTTAGAAAGGGTGAAATTAAAGGGATATCGTCCGGTTTTAAATATTTCTTTCCTGATTTAGAAGATGAATCATTTTACAAAGAAATTTTAGATTGGAATCCTTATCCTGAAGCAGTTGATAAATATGGAGAACCAGAATTTGATGAATGCTTTGGTTATACCCCTCTCCTTGGATTAGGTGGACCTGAGAATGTGGAAAACTTGAAAAAGGTGAAACTTATTGAGCATATTTATCTAATTACTCAATTCATGGGACCAATCGAATAAGGGAGAGTCAATGAAGTTGAAAAGATGGTTGATGATTACAAGTGACTATCAAAAGTAAATGAATCCAGGGTCTTTTTTGGGGTTAAGTCAAAAAGCCTAAAACTCAGGGGCTTATCGTTTTTTTCGATAAGCTCTTTTAATTTGATGAAAAAAGAATCCTAAATACTAGAAACTGGTTATATGAGAAAGTAGAAAAGAAATATTAATCCCCAAGTAACAACCCAAGGATAAGACAGATATAGTAACAAAGAAACTAAAATCCTCCCCTACCAGTAAGGAATATTGGAGATAAGGACATTTGAAAATAGATCAGGAGGTGGGTAAGTATGAATGAAATTAAACTTAATAGTATTTATCAACAAATAGCTCAAACTATTAATGAAACTATACCAGAGGAATGGTCAAAGGTATTAATGTACGGTGAAATTGCTGACGGTACCGGTACGGCTTTCTTTTTTTATTATAATCCTAATAGTGAATTGCCTATTTATAGTCATGATACACCTGAAATATATAGTTTAAACGAAGAAGAATATGATAAATTATGGTATCAATTATTAGATGAATTAAAATTATTATCAGATGAATTTAAAAATAATAATCAAGAACAATGGACCAATTTAACTTTTACTTTAGAAAGTACCGGTAAATTTAAGGTTGACTATGATTATGAGGATTTATCCAATGCAGATGATCACGAAAGAAGGGTTATTTGGGAATATACTCGTTTAGGCCTTTTACCCGAATCTGAATATGATAAGAGTATTTTAGAAGAATACCTCAAGAAAGAATAATGGAGGATAAGTAAAGCTTGTTCTTTTTATGACCTTAACGCAAAAGTTAAGGTCTTTTCATTGTTGAAATAGAATATGTATCATCTATCGGTTCCTCAGATAATAGGCCGTGAGGACTTAAAATCATATAGAATTACTTCAGGTAAGGTGGCATAGGAAAAAATTAGCAAGTGGTACAAAGTTCATCCCTTACAGCAAGGAATTTGCACAAAAGCAGGTTCAGAAGGTTCAAGCTACAATAACAGACATAGCGAGATCAGGAAAAAACACGTTAAAAAATATAGGTGAAGAACTAGGCAAAAAAGAAATGCCTAAACGGATAAGTTTGGAACAAGTTTCCCTTGCAGGAGGACCAACCCTTCCCCAAATTGTAATGGAAAAACAGACAATTAAGGAAGCCTATCAGAAATTCACGGTGAAGGATAAAAAAGTAGAGGGTGTTTCAGGGGAGAGTGTTCCTAAGGGTACGGGTAAAGTTAAAAGGCTTATTCCTGGTAGTCCTGGAAAGGTGACAGGAGGTAGTTCTACAAAATTAGGGGAAAATATGTTTGAAGAAATGGGTCTACCTAAAACTACAAAAAGAACGCCCCTATCAAGCACAACATATTATTCCAAAGGAATTTAGAAGTCATCCTGTATTAATAAAAATAGGAATGGATATGGACGATGCCTCAAATGGATTTTTTCTTCGAGTACCTGATGCTGAGTACAACTTCTAGACATAAAGGATATCACCCAGTTTATAGTAATTTTGTAAGAAAAAAATTAGACGAAATAGATGCTAGTCAAGATATATCTAAAATAGAAATGCAAGTTTTTGAATTGCAACAAAAGTTAAGAACACTTCAAGAAAAGGGATTACCATTATACATGAAAGATGCTTATCTTGAAATTGAGCTTAAGAGGATAAAAGAAATTGGGTTGGAACAGTATAAAATTGAAAGAATGGAAAAGGAGATTGGAACCCCTGTATGGAAAAGAGGAGGGGGAGCAACAGTCGACCTATGGGAAAGGTGGTATAATAAGTAATGAATTATGGTATATATAATAATTTTGTTGAAGAAGTGATACAATTTTCGAAAAACTTTCAAGGAAAACTTTCTAATAATATTTCAGATAAAATTGTTTTTATTAATGATATAAAAACAGCAGAGCACTTAGCTTATGATGAAATATTTGGTGAAGACGAATATAATTGGAAAGATATCAGGGAATTAGAAATGAGTGAAGTTTGGGGTAGTTATTATGCAATGCCAGAAGATGAAAAGCCGGAGGGATTGGAAGCATTCTTAGAAATAATCTCTAAGAATGTAAGAGAAAGCCCTTTTGAATATAATTTATTTTATAACGATGTTGTGGCTGATCTTACTAATTGTGCTATCAATAGAGCAATAAATGGAAAGAATAGTTCCTTTTTTGAAGAATTATTTGACATATATCAATTTGGTGCTTTTCCTTGCGGTTGGAATGGTGATTATCCAGATGGGAAAATTGTTGCGTATAAATTGAAAAAATGAAATGAGTATTTCAAGTGGTTGAAGTGATTGATGACGAAACGTTAAGAATATTAGGTGAAAATGCAATTGAATCTGGTTATTTTAATATTGAAAGTCTAAATAATGTAAAAAAATACTTATTGGAAAACTACTCATTAAACGATAATATTGAAAACTATAATTATATAAAAAGGGGTAGTTTACCGTTGTTCTAACAACATAAAATAGACCTTCTTCCTAAGGGAGAAGTTTTTTTTACTTAACAATACTTATTAGGTGAACCTGAGAATGTTAAGAAAAATTGAAAATAGAGCAGGGGGATAAAAAATGAATGAATCAAAACTAAATGAATATTATCAGAAAATAGCTCAAACTGTAAATGAGATGATTCCAGAAGGATGGAGTAAAGTAATTTTGTATGGAGAAGTTAATGAGGGGACAGGGACTGCGTTCTTTTTCTATCAGTCTAATATTAATGATAAACTCATATATAGTCACGATATCCCTGAATTACATAGTATTAGTAGAATAGAGTATAGAGATACATGGCGGAGGTTAATAAAGGTTTTAAAAGAATTATCAGATGAATTTAAAGATAATAATCAAGAACAATGGACCAATTTAACTTTTACTTTAGAAAGTACAGGAAAATTTAAGGTTGACTATGATTATGAAGATTTATCAGATGCAGATGATCACGAAAGAAGGGTTATTTGGGAATATACTCGTTTGGGTCTTTTACCTGAAACTGAATATGATAAGAGTATTTTAGAAGAATACCTCAAGAAAGAATAATGGAGGATAAAAAAAGCTTGTTTTTTTGTATGACCTTAACGGTAAAGTTAAGGTCTTTTCATTGTAGAAATAGAATATGTATCGTTTTAAGTTATATCGGTCTTCTCAGATAAAAGGCCGTTAGGTCTAAGAATATTTATAGATAAGAATATGGATTTACTGACCTCAGACATCGTGATTAAATACAAGTGGTACAAAGTTCATCCCTTACAGCAAGGAATTTGCGCAAAAGCAGGTTCAGAAGGTTCAAGCTACAATAACAGACATAGCGAGATCAGGAAAAACCACGTTAAAAAATATAGGTGACGAACTAGGTAAAAAAGAAATACCTAAACGGATAAGTATGGAACAAGTTTCCCTCGCAGGAGGACCAAGCCTTCCCCAAGTTGTAATGGAAAAGCAGACAATTAAGGAAGCCTATCAGAAATTCACGGTGAAGGATAGCAAAGTAGAGGCTGTTTCAGGGGAGAGTGTTTCTAAGGGTACCGATAAATCCGTTACTAAAGTTAAATACGGGGAACATTATACTAAGAATGGTCGTAAAAAAGTATTAAAACCAGATGTTGAGTACACAAGTAAGGAAGGTTACAATTATTAAACAGATGGTCAAGGTCGTATTTCTAGTGCTGATGGAACTCTCAAGTTAGGAGATGGCAAAAGAAATAACTATGCCTAAAAGGTTGTAGGAAGAGAAAATAGATTGCCAGATGATGATGGTGGTCATTTAATTGCAAGTATTTTCGAAGGTTCAGGTAATCTTGATAATCTTGTTCCAATGAATGGGAATTTAAATAAAGGTGAATGGAAGAAACTTGAGAATACATGGGCAGATGCACTTAAACAAGGTGATGAAGTGAAGGTAAAGATAACCCCAAACTATAAGGGGGACTCACAACGTCCAGTAAGTTTTGATATTAAGTATAAAATTGGTGATGATGAATGGGAAATTAGACGATTTGATAATGTACCGGGGGGAAAGATAGATGAATGAAGAACAATTAGATAGATTATATCAACATATAGCAGAAGTCGTTGTAGACACTATTCCAGAAGAATGGTCTAAGTTTTATTTATACGGTGAGGTAGTTGAAGGAGCTCAGACTGCTTATTTTTATTATTACCCTGAAGGTAGTGATAAACCGATATACAGCCATGAGTTAACTGAACTATTTACAATAAGTGAGCTTGAATACGCAGAAAAATGGCATCAATTAGTAGACTTTATTCAAGAACTTTGGAGAAAGTCTAAAGATAATGGCAAGAGTCTTGGACAAATTTTACTATGGTTTTAGATAAGATAGGAAAGTTTAAGATTGATTTTAATTATGATGATCTTTCAAATATAGACCCTCTTGAAAGAAAAACTATTTGGAAGTATAGGAATCTTGGTATTATGCCTAAAAGCAATTCTGGAAAAAAGTATTTAGAAAAATATCTTTCCAGACTGGAATAAAGTAATAATAAATATTTAAAGCAAGTTAAGGGTGAAAAGAACGATAAATAGAAGATTTGACAGTTTAAATTATGAAGTATTATCACGGGATTAAGCTATAAACTCACGAAATTAAACAAGATCGTTGGATTAAGCATAATATTCGTCAAGAAATACTTATTAAGTTAACTATAAAGCACTTGAATGCCTTATCCTTATAGGCAACAGGTGTTTTTGTTTTTTATGAGATACTTAAATTTTGGACGACATGAATGACGATTTACTGAAGTTCGCAGCTCATGAAGGTTGTCTATGAAGTTTTGTTTTAATACTTGGATAGTGAGGAAAGAACGATAATTAGACGAGACGACATTCACATGGCTGGATGTGCAGTTTAATTAGCTAAATGAGAGATTACCGAATAAGGTGCAACCTGTTTTTCTTTTATATGACTTTAACGGAAAAGTTAAGGTCTTAGATATGAATATGTATCATCTTAAGCTATATCGGGTTACTCAGATAAAAGGCCGTTAGGTCTAAAAAATATTTCTATAGATAAAAATATGGATTTACTGACCTCAGGAAGGTCGCTGATTAAGTAGAAAGTGGTACAAAGTTCGTCCCTTACAGCAAGGAATTTGCGCAAAAGCAGGTTCAGAAGGTTCAAGCAACAATAACAAACATAGCGAGATCCGGAAAAACCACGTTAAAAAATATAGGTGAAGAACTAGGTAAAAAGGAAATTCCTAAACGCATAAGTGTGGAACAAGTTTCCCTCGCAGGAGGACCAAACCTTCCCCAAGTTGTAATGGAAAAGCAGACAATTAAGGAAGCCTATCAGAAATTTACGGTTAAGGATAGCAAAGTAGAGGCTGCTTCAGGGGAGAGTATTTCTAAGGGTACGGGTGAAACAAAGAACCTTAGTAGTACTGGAAATAGGATAGAGGTTGGCAAAGTTGATTTGGATGAATTAAGGAAAAAGTGGAATGTTCCTGAGAGTAATACAATAGCTGTGGGTAGAACAGATATCAAAGGACTTGAAGATTTAACTTTTAAAGGAGGATCTCCAGAAGTAAGTAAAGAAGCAGGGTTACCTTCATTAGAAGAAATCTTACCTAATAGGGATATTAGGGCCCCGTATGATCATTTAAAAAACCCTAAATTAGCACAGTTCACAAGACATGCTGAAGAAGGAGTTTTAAATGAATTTGATTCTGTCGTCAAAAAAGCAGGAATCGAACCAAGCGATATTACAGGAACTTTAAGAATTCACCAATCTAATCCGAGAGGTGTTTGTAATAAGTGCAGTAAAGGATTACTGAAACCCTATCCAATTGAAAAAAGTGGTATATTTTATCAAGCTAGCAAGAAATATCCCAACCTAACAATAGTCGTAACTTTGGAGATTAATGACAGTGTTAAAACCAATGGTTTGCTCTCTTTTGTTTTAAAAGATGGGAAAATCGAATAAATATAAGGAGGAACTTATGGAAAATAAATTATTTGATAATATACAAAGTGAAGTAAAAGTGGGCTTTGTATTAACTGTTGCTGAAAGAGTATTTTCTGTTATCAGTAAAGACGATGAAAGATATCCAGAAGGGAGAGAAGCATTGGATAAATGTTGGTTATGGGTAGAATCCCATGCTGTAACTGGGGATGAACTGTATGAGCTTATTGATAATGCAGACTATACAGGAATCTCAGAATTTGCTGAGGAAGAAGAAGAAATGAATATTGCTAGACTATGGTCACTACTAGTTGATGCTGTTGCTTATACATCTTGGGAAGCTTTTAATTTAGAAAAAGTAAAATATTTACCACAATCACTGGAAGGTATTCATGCAGATAGTATCACAATCTTTTTAAATAGTGCAGTTGAAACCAGTTTTCTCAAAGTAGATGAAATTGAGAGAATGGAATCAGTTCTTCATGATTATCTGTGTACAGATAATAAAATCCTAATAAATAGAGAAGAATTTATAAAATTATTTTAAACATGTAATAAACCTATGGATTTGTCTGTGTTACGTACTTCAAGATTTACAATAGAACTTTTAGCATATTAATAATTTCGTTTGTTTATGAAGGTGATAACTGGTAAAACCAGTTATCACCTTCTTTATTCCTACGTATACAGATTATAACTTTTGGTACGGGCTGTTGTTAAAAACTACTAAGAACATTTGAAAATAGAGCAGGGGGATAAAAAATTGAATGAATCAAAACTAAATGATTATTATCAGAATATAGCTCAAACTGTAAATGAGATGATTCCAGAAGAATGGAGTAAAGTAATTTTGTATGGAGAAATTACTGAGGGGACAGGGACTGCGTTCTTTTTCTATCGCTCTAATATTAATGATACACTCATATATAGCCATGATATCCCTGAATTACATAGTATTAGTAGAAGGGAGTATAGAGATACATGGCGGAGGTTAATAAAGGTTTTAAAAGATTTATCAGATGAATTTAAAAATAATAATCAAGAACAATGGACTAATTTAACTTTTACTTTAGAAAGTACAGGGAAATTTAAGGTTGACTATGATTATGATGATCTATCGGATGCAGATGATCACGAAAGAAGGGTTAATTGGGAATATACTCGTTTTGGTATTTTACCTGAATCTGAATATGATAAGAGCATTTTAGAAGAATACCTTAAGAGTATGACCTTAACGCAATGGTCTTTACATTGTTGATATGAAGATTAGCTAGAATTTATATTTAGCACTTGATTGCCTTTTAGGCAAAAGTGCTTTTTGTTTTTTCGAAGATACAAGTTTAAAACACATTAAAAAAGGAATTCTCATTTAAAGAATTCCTTTTTGCATATTATTTGTCAAGAAATGATTTTTCGAAAAATTTCAGAAGATGCTCTAAAGTGATTGGATCACTGTAGGTGGATGCTTTACTATTTATTTCAAATATACGATCGTTTTTAACAGCAGGTATATTTTTCCACGTTTCGGTCTCCACAAATGAGTTAACCACATCTGGGTTTTTACTAAAGATAATATAATCTCCAGTATACTCAGGAAGCACTTCAGATGAGAGTACATAAATGCCGGATTTAAGTGCCTTTTCTTTTACTTTTTCAGGCATTTTCAAATCCATTGCTTGATACAATATTTCAGTTCCGCGGGCATAATTATTTCCAAATACATAAAACTCCTTAGCATCATTTTCAATCACAGAAACGGTTGCATCTTCACCAATTTTTGCACGTATCGCTTTTCCTGCGGATTCTGCACGCGTTTCGAAATCATTAACCCATTCTTTTGCTTCCTTTTCTTTATTTAAGAGTTTTCCGATTTCTATTTGCTGTGATAAATAATCTAATTTTCCCCAAGTGAATACTACAGTTGGGGAAATTTCATTTAGCTTTCCAATATTTTTCATTTCGGATCCCGCTATGATTAGATCCGGTTCCAGTTCAATGATTTTCTCGAGGTTATCTTCTGATACGACTTCCACTCCCTTTAGTCTTTCTTTAAAAAGGGGATTCATATTAGTCCATTGGTCTATCCCAACGACATTACCTTCTAAAGCCAATACATTAGGTCCATTAGAGAGAGCAATTATTCTTTTTGGTTTTTTAGGAATCTCAATAGGGCCAGTTTCTGATTGATATGTAACTGTTTCTTTTTTAGTCTTGGATGCATTATTATCGTTCGCTGTCTCTTTGTTCCCGCAAGCACTAAGAATAAGTACGAACAAGAGTAGGAAGGGGATGAATAGCTTTTTCATTCTGATTTTGCTCCTTATTAATTATAGAGTAGGTTAAAAACATACCAAAAAATGTCTAATTAATAATGATATTCATTTTCAGTGACTACATCAATATATTAATGGTAATGATAATCATTGTCAATAACTTTCGCCAGATGGCTAAACTCTGTGAACTACAAAATTGCGGTGTTCGCAATCATCATTTTCTGCCTGCGTCGTTAAATACTTGATGTTGAAGTCTTCCGTTAAATTTTGATTAATCTATAATATTCAATTTGATAAGTAATTGTTTACATAACTATATTATGGTCTAATCGTTGAGAGGTCATATATATTTAAACTAAAATTTGGAAGTGTATATAATTCTATAAATATAGTATAGAAAAGAAGAATTATATGAAAGTTAAAAAAAGGATTTTTAATAATCGTGTTAGCAAGTTTTTGTCTTTTATTACTAAACATTTCGACACCGGCTTCAGCTCATGTGACCAAATCAAAAAAAACGGTATTAACGAGTGAAGATGGATCAATAATATTAACTCAAATAAAAAAGGATGTATGGGTTCATACAACATACGGAAATCCAAGGTAATAAGGTCGGTGCGAATGGCCTTATTATTTGGTGATATGATATTCGCGCTTGAACAAAAGAATTCTGGAATCATTGATGAAGCTAACATGGAAGCTTTGCCAAATGCGATGAAGAATTTAATGTATGTTTATAATGATGCGAAGATTGTTATTCCTGGCCATAAAACTTGGGGAGATTTCAGTTTGCTTCCACATACATTGGAAATTGTCCAGAATCATGGAAAATGAATTGATTTGCATTCAGTCTAAACTTTTAGCAACTTGTCCACACCTTCCATCAGTCCATGCATATACAATAGTAAGGAGGGTGTTAGGATGGAGATAAATTGTTGTTATGAAGAAAAATGTTTTGAGAACAATGACCCAAGTACAGTATGGTTTCCTGGAAAGCGTTGTAAATGTAAGTGCAAATGCAAAAAAAACAGGCGCCGTTTTTATTAATCACTAAATGAATGCCTGGACATAAGTTGTTCAACAGAGGCAGGCCTAGTGGCTGCCTTTTTTATTTGGACATGCGTGGTATATATTAGTGGAATTGCGCTGAAATATATAAAGATGAAAAAAACACTCAACCATGTTGGCTGAGTGTTTTTAAGCTAGTCTTTCTTAAGGATCTGCCTGCTTTGCTGAATGATTTCATTATTTTTATTAATCGCTTCAACATTGTTTAATTTAACATGGTCATTGATCAATTCATTGTCTTCCATATATTCAAGTAACAGTTCGACGGATTTATCCAATAATCTTTCCAGTGGGATTTCCCTTTCTTCTGCCAAACGAGTGAGCCGCATGTTTAAATGAGAAGCGAGTGAAGAAACGAATGGATCTACAAAATTAATGAAAAGCTGGTTAGATCAAATTGAAAGTGTGCTGGTAGCTGGATGATTTTTGGATTGGTTTTTGATAGTTATTTTGCATAAAAAATAGAAGCTATCCAAAATAAATAGCTCCTCATTTGTTTTATTTTATGACAATTACAAAACTGGTCCATTAAGACTCTCGGTTTTCGAACCAACTAAATTAGTATCTACTACCTGAAGTCCCAAGAAATTGAACAGCAGTTTATGTAACGGATAGCACAACCCGAAAGTCTTATTTTAGTTTAACCAAAATAAGACTTTGGTCATCTTTACGTTGGTCAGTGTCCTCTTCATTTCTAAGCGATTGTATAATTTCCTCCTTAAGTGTAGATAAAGGGGCAGCCGAATAGGTCTTTAACAATGAGCATAAACGGTCTGAACCTAGAGGTTCTTCTACTCCATCTGTATAAAGGCACAACTTACTGTCCTTATTGTATGTAAGGGTATTTGTTTTAAAAATAATTTCTTCAAACATCCCGAGTGGAGGCCGATTAGAACGCAACTGATATTGTTTTCCGTTTATATCCTGTAAAAGAACGGAAGGATGGCCTGCATTGATATAATTAATTTCTCTCTTATCAGTATCGATTAGAAGGTAGACGGCTGTGCAGTAATGCCAAGTTTCACTTGTGTTTTTGAATAAAGAATGAAGGTGATCATCTAATTCCTTCATCACAGTTTTCACTTCAGAACCTTTTAAAATTAATCTCTGAAATATGGAATGAAGTGACATGGTTATGAGAGCTGAAGAAAGACCGTGCCCCATCACATCAAGTAGGATAAGTCCATACCGTTGGGCGTCAATTTGATAAAATCCATATAGATCACCTGATAATTGATTGGAACCTTTATAATACGCTTGAATTTCAAGATGTTCATTACTAATAGGAACAGTTAATAGTGTCTCTTGGATTTTTTTAGCAAGATCCATTTCTCTTTCTGTATCTACTTTGTATTTTTCGTTTTTTTCGTTTAATTCACTAAGTTTATCCTTTTGAACTTTCATCGTTTCATGAGCATTCTCTAAATCAGAATAAGCCTTATTCATAGAATTTAGAGCTGTCACTGCCTCTTTTTTCGCTATAAGAAGCTCATTTTCTAATTCGTTTCTTTTTCGCATTGGAATCACCACACACTCAATAATAGTTCTTCCATCACGCTCTCTTTGAACAGCGTTTAGTAACACAGGTATTTCTTCATCGTCTTCAGACTTTAAGGATATGTATATTTCCTCAATGTGATTTTCTAACTTGATCAGAGGAACCAGATAAAGCTGATGAAAGAGTATAGCAGAAGCCGAAAGGATAAAATTAATATGCTGCCCTTGCAATTGATCGAGATTATACCCCAATAATTTAAGTAAGGTTTGATTAACGGATAAAATATCATCTTCTTCTGATAAAGTTAAATATCCGCAGGGTGCCTCATTCAGTTGTTCATTCACAAAAATTCACACCCATCTCTATCTATAAATCGTTTGTCGGAAATTCATCCAAAAACTGTCTAATTAAGAATATCGTCTCTTCAGGATGACTCATATGTGGACAGTGTCCTGTTGCTTTCATCACTTTCAATGTACTATCAGGAAGATGCTTATGAATATATTCTCCTACTGCTGACGGAGCAATAACATCTTCTGAACATTGCAAAATGAGTGATGGTACTTTTACTTTTGGTAAGTCTTTACGGTTGTCTGCAAAAAAGGTAACCTCCGCAAATTGTCGAGCGATAATAGGATCAGTAGAGCAAAAACGATTCTCTAGATCCCGTTTAAGCTCTGGCCGATCTGGATTATTCATTACCGTTCCAGCAAAGGCGGTTGCCCAGCCTATATAATTTTTGTCCATCATATCAATCAATCCTAAAAGTTGTTCTTTTTCGAATCCCCCGTAATAATCATTAGGCAGATTCAGGTAGCAAGGAGAAGGACCAACCAGAACAAGTTTAGAAAAATATTCAGGATGTTTAATTGACGCCAGCATGCCAATCACACATCCAACAGAGTGTCCGACAAATATAGCATCTTTTAGGTCTAATGCGGAACAAACATCAAGTACGTCTTGTGCATACCCTTCAAGAGTACTGTATCTTTCCACGTTATATGCCTGTATATCTGAATTACCTGACCCAACATAGTCAAATAGGATAATTTGGTATTCATCTTCAAAGTCTTTTGCAACTGATTGCCAGACATTTTGATCACAACCAAAACCTGGAGCAAATATCATTGGTCGTGTACCACTTCCTTTAAACTTTACATTATTACGCAATAAAATATTGGGATTCATAATTAGCTCCTTCATTAGAAGATATACTTACTATATGTTAACACTAACCTTATTCGAATTAAAGAATTACACTTTAGTACTAAATCGGAGGAACTTATCTTTAACTTCACCAGGATTTACTTGAACTGAATTGTCTAAGCATCTATTTACCTTAAAAGTTCTGTCATCCTTGTACCATTGTAAGTAATGATCGGTTTTCATAGACTCACATTTGCTGGTCAGTGAGTATGAGGGAACCCATTATCTCCTCAAACCATCATATAAGATCTATTAATAAGCATGAAATAAACATTAATCTACTGATTTACAAAGGCAGTAAGATAAATTTACTTGCTTAAAATGACTTGGAATCGGGGGGAGATTGATACACTTCGTGGAGTTCCAATACTTTAGGAAACTCTTAAATTTACGTATACACGAACTTCTTATACCCGGAAAAGGCCGACAACGTTCCTTTATAATTAGCCTTTGCAAAGCCTAATTATAAAAGGGTTATGTATAGGGAATCCACAAGGGATTTTTTTAATTAGAACGAAATATATGGCCATGATGTGATTCATTCCACTGTTCTAGAGTGTAACTTCTTTTTAGAAAACATTATGTAGAGAGCAAAGATAAGTGGGGGTTAGAGAAGTATGTACTGATCATATGAAGTTCTTTAATTCAATTTATCTATTTTATAATCGTGATAGAAACGCTACAAAAAATATATAACCCTAATTTATGTCTATATTTGAATAGATAAGATGGGGGTTTTTATAATGGTAATTTAAACTTCTCCCTTTTTCTGATTCAAATCCTTCAATATGGATTCACCCCATCTTTAAGAAATTTCTGATGCCTATTTGGAGATCATTAAAATGTGGCTATCTTCAGTTTTTTTTCGCAAAATAATTATTTAAATAATAAATCAATATCGGACGCCTTCTTTATTTTTCCTGTATAATAATACTATATTTTACATTTGGGAGGAATTATTTATGGATCAAGCCAGTAGTTTAATAGGGCTTTTTGCAATCATACCGATTTTGTTCTATTTGGGACTTATTGTATTAAGTGTTTATTTCATAATTAAGATAATTAAATTCATCAATGCAAAGACAAGATTAGACCAAGAAAGAAATGAAAAGCTGGATGAGTTGATAAGGGTAATCGGTAAAGATAAAGAAGATCAAAATATGCCTTTATAATAGATTAAAAGCACAGCCCCATTTAGGGTTGTGCTTTTTTTATTTAAGAACCATGAACCTATACTAGGTCCTCATAAAAGGGCGTTATTTTTGTAACGTCAAGGTAGGTGTACAAGCATTTCCTAATTGGCACCATAACATATTAGGAGGTGATAAAATTGACAGTTAAATTAGAAACTTTATTGGATCGTTCAGAAAAGAATATGGGCAGCGGAATTCATCCAGTCGTAAAAGAATCAGCATTGGAAATGGTTAAACGGGCATACCAAGAAGGAATTTTCGTGCAAATCAGCGCAGGTTATCGATCTATGGATGAGCAAGCAAAGCTATACGGTCAAGGTCGCCTAGGATATTTCTACGATGGTAAAAACTATAGTGATTTATCGAAACCGAGAGTGACCAACGCGAAGCCAGGTCAATCTTACCATAACTTTGGACTAGCCATTGATTATTTCATCGTCAGCGATGATGGAAAGAATGCAATATGGACGGTTGATACAAAATGGAAACGGGTAGCGGCAATTGGTAAATCCTTGGGCTTTTCATGGGGAGGGGATTGGTCAAGCTTTAAAGACTATCCGCACTTGGATATGACGGGCGGACTGACTTATTCGCAGTTAAATGCCGGAGTGAAGCCTAGACTGGTATCAAAAGTGAATGGAACCATTCCACCAGCTACACAAGTCGAATCCGAAGTCATAGTAAAAGATACGCCAGCAAAGGACAGCGGCAATCAAACTATCAAGTCCATTCAAAGGACATTAAATAGCAGGTATAATGCAAAAATAGATGTTGATGGTTATTATGGTCCCAATACTAAAAAAGCGCTGATCAAGGGTTTTCAAACCGAATTGAATAAACAATATGGTGCAAAGGTTAATGTTGATGGAATATGGGGGCCCCTAACAAAAGCAGCTTCACCTAATGTTAGGGAAGGGGCGGAAGGGAATATCACTTATATCCTTCAAGCTGCACTTTATTTGGAAGGGCATAATCCACATGGAATAGATGGTATCTTTGGAATCGGAACGGAAATAGCGGTGAAGGCATTTCAAAGGGCTAATGGATTATCTGCAGACGGGATCGCCGGTGAAAATACCTTTGCAAAATTATTTGGATAAAATATATGAAATGTAATAGAATATAATGCTTAAATGCAATTAGCTTAGCAAAAAAGCCCTTAAAATGAGGGCTTTTTTTGTATGAATAATAGCATTCATTAAAAGTGAATACTCCAATAATTTAAATATCGAGCTGATGATAGATTTAAGGTGAGGAAACGAAAGCAGCTGTGAAAGCTTATCAGAAGCGAAAAAGGTTAGTTGTTGACGGACAACTCTAAAAAAACCTTTACGTATCCTTTAATATCTCAATTTAAATAGTCATGACGTTTCCCAACCATTTCTGTAACTTCACGACTATCTACCAGCAATTGTTCATGGTGATTTACAACCCTTAATTCAATTACCCTTTTTCGGAAATCCGAAGGCTTCAACTTCACAGTTCCTCAGATTTTCTTATGCGGTCTTTGTGGTGAGCTAAAAATGATGTATAATGAAAGCGTTTTTAACACTTTGAAAGTGGGTATGGACAGCATGGAAAGCATTTCTAACATCTTGCATAAACCGGAAACAAATAATGAAATACACTTTATAGGAAATACCGAAGATGAGATTTCGTTTGTGAATAGTAAAATCAAATTTTGGGGTAAAGGAAATCGGTTAATCATTGAACGCGGAGCTGAATTTAAAAATGCAACGCTAAATTTTAATGGCAACAACTCGCTCATAATCATTGGGAAATCAAATCGCAATGCAACAATGAGCGTCAGTGTTTGGAATGATAATACATTTTTCCTTGGTCGCAACTATTCATTTAATGGTTTAGCGAGATTTATTCTCTCTGAGCAAAAGAATCTATTCATCGGTGATGATAATATGTTTTCAAGTGGTGTAGTCGTTCGTTTGGCAGATCCACATTTGATCTACGATGTAACAACTCAAAAACGGATAAATCCAACAAAGAGTGTGTACTTAGGTGACCACATTTGGATTGGACAGGACGTCATGATTCTAAAAGGAGTAGAAGTAGGTACAGGTTCAATTTTAGGTGCAAAGTCACTAGTGGCAAAATCCATCCCATCAAATGTAGCAGCTGCAGGAAGTCCTGCACGTGTGGTGCGGAAAAGTGTTTTTTGGGCACGACCATCTGTACATGCATATACTGAAAAAGAAACAGTTGAATCACAAAATTTCCCAGATGGCCGTTTTGTCTATACGCCAAAAGGCTCGACAGCGAAACATTTTGCGAAAATTGAAGAACAGCTTAATACCGCAATTTCTGTAGAGGAGAAGACTGACATCTTAACGCCTTATCTTAAAGTAACAAATAAGAATCGTTTCTATCTTCCTGTGCCTCCTGAGAAAAAGAAAACATTTTTCGATCGAATCTTTCGCAAATGAGGCAAGAAGTAAATGAATGAATTTATCTCAAAAAATAAATCAAAACTCTGAGTTGTTTTCGTTAACCACAGGAAAATTTTTTGGTCATTGATACACTTAACTTATTACAGACAACTCTACCTAAATGGAAAGCCCGAAAGGCTCTTCGTACATCTATTACATTTTTCTTCAAAGGAAACATTGTTATTTAAGTTATCAAAGTAAAGATGTCCTAAAAGTTATCCTTTCACAAATATGAATTGTAATATTTATCGAGTATTTATGCTCATTTTTGTTCACTTAAAATTGACTGAAATATAATAGTCTTTTTAATTTTCCATCATATTCCTCCAATAAAGTTAAAGCAGGACATAACTTTATTGGAGGAAAAAATGAAAAAATTATGGAAAAAGCCCATTTTGCCTATCGCCACTATTAGTCTAGCATCTGTGATGATTGTAAATGCCATTCCAGAAACTCCAGTTCATGCAGAATTGAATGCTCAATTACATGTGAAGAATCATGTGCTTCCGTTAGGAACACCCAATTTGATTGAGCAAAGAACTTCCATGAATCCAGCACCAGGAGTGACGTATACCAATATCCATCGTGGTGAAGCATCTTCTAAAGACTACTTCACAGTGGATGTGGCATTTGTAAAAACAAAGAAGCAGGCAAAGATATTGTTGGGGAATTTAAAGAGAGATGGTTTCAAAAAAGCTCGTATCATAAGAGAAGCGGATCGGGCCATGGATGATGGGGAAAAAGGTCCACTTGGATACATTGTCCGCATCGGCCAATATCAGCTGGAAGCGGATGCAGCCGAAATGAGAAACAAGTTATCGGAAAAGGGATATTCGGGTCTACGGACTGTGTATACGGGAGAAGACGGAGAGAAAACAACAGGACCATGGGTAGTGAACGTCCTTGAAGTGGATCAGGATCGATTTCAAGGGCATGTGGAACCTGAATTGGCAAATGATACAGTGACAGGGAAAGAAACATTGACCAAAATCGCTGACAGAAATGATGCCATTGCAGGAGTTAATGCCGGATACTTTGTTGTAGGAGAGAAGGATGGAACACCAGGCGATCTTGCCGGTATATTCGTCAGCAAAGGTCAGCTTGTCAGTGAGGCTATAAATGGCCGTTCAGCTCTAATTTTATCTTCTGTTGAAGAGAAGGCAAACATTGCGTCCGTTTCAACGTCAATTCAGGCTACGTCATCTGATGGTGCGGTCAGGGAAGTGGATGGGGTAAATCGGAAGCCAGGATTAATCCGCAATTGTGGCGGTGTTGGAGGAGATACGACAACAGAACGGGCGAAACATGATTTTACTTGTAATGATGAAAGTGAGCTTATCCAATATACGTCCGTATTTGGAGGAAAGACAGAATCGGGCGACGGTGTGGAAGTAGTCGTAAATCATGCCGGAGAAGTGACGGTAATTCGTAACCATCGCGGAGGAGTCATTCCGGGCAGTGGTTCTGTTCT
This sequence comes from Peribacillus sp. NPDC055009, assembly GCF_053608705.1. Lineage (NCBI taxonomy): Bacteria > Bacillati > Bacillota > Bacilli > Caryophanales > Bacillaceae > Peribacillus > Peribacillus sp. NPDC055009. The sequence goes on from NZ_JBSGVZ010000020.1 coordinate 38,549, forward strand.
AGCGGGAACAGGGGAGGCAGCAGAGTGGCTTCGTGACCATGCCCGACAAGGGATGAAGATTCAGGTGAAGAGTGAAATCATCGGGGATGCAAAGCTATTAAAATTAGACCAAACCACCAGCATGATTAATGGAGGTCCTCGTTTAATGGAAAAAGGGGAAATTTCCATTAATGCCGTAGAGGAAGGCTTTCACTGGGAAGAAGACCCTGGGTTTTATTATCGTTTTGGGGAGCGCCGTAATCCTAGAACGCTTGCAGGAATCAAAGAAAATGGCAATCTATTATTTGTCACCATCGATGGACGCGCACCCGGATGGAGTGTGGGAGCTAATTTTGAAGAAAGTGCGAAAATCATGAAATCATTTGGGGCAATCGATGCCATCAATCTAGACGGCGGCGGATCGACGACCATGACAGTTGGGGATGGGCGAGTCACAAGACCCTCTGATGCAGCAGGTGAACGCCCGATTGCCGACGGTATAATGTTAGTAGAATAGATGGGCAGAGATTAACGACTTCAATTATCAAATAAACTTAAAATCTCTTCAGATAGGTTTCTGAAGAGATTTTTAACGGAATCATCCGATGATCACAAAGAAGTCAGCTATTAATTGTTTGAACTTCAGGCATAATATAAGGTCTAAAGATAATCATGGGGATTTTTTTTTGTTGAAGAACCTTTTTACTATATTTTAAGCGCTCGATTGTGGAAGTTCCTCATTTAATCTTTATTCAGGATATGACCTATTAAAACGGTAGACTAGCTACAAAACTCCCTTATAATCTGGTTCTTTATTTCTTCTACCGGAAACCCTTGTTGATAGGTGGATATCATCAACATAATACCTTGTAGCACAGATGAAAAATATAACGATCGTTTCCTTGGTTCCTTTTCACCCATACTTTCAAATATTTTACATTGAAACTCAAATTGTCTAGCATTTTCTTCAATAATGAGATGACTGTATTTTATCAGCTCTTCATCTGACTCTGGCTGAGTTTGAAGGTGTAGATAGAAGCGATGGATTTCCGGTTTTTGGTGGATATTATCAATGGCACGATTGATTATATTCAAGCTGTTCACGAGGTGTATTTAAGGCGAACGCTACTTTCATGACTTCCACCACTTCCCTGATTCTGGCTTCAACCATTTCAGAAAGCAGTTCTTCTTTTCCTTTGTAATAGTTATAGAGTAACCCTTTCGAAATGCCCGCCTGATTGGCTATCTCGCTTATGGAAGTAGCGTAATATCCTTGTTTCATAAATAACTCCATGGCTGCAGTACGAATATTTTCTTTTGATGCTTGGCGAATACGGTCATTTTCTTCAGGTTGTACGTGGCATTTTATTTTCAATCCTCCATAAAAGCAGTGAATTCTTCATATAAAACTTCAGAATGGGTGAGGGGCAGCATATGATCCGCATCCTTTATTTCGATGAATCCGATGTTTGGAACCTTACGGAAACGATCGGCAACTCGGAAGTTATCCGCCAAGTCCTTTTTGCCGATAAAAAATAAGGTTTCGGCGTTCAATGCTTCTAATCGTCCTATTGCTGGCGGCTGTGGCCATTTCATGCAGAAATCAGCGGGCCACTTAAGCATGCGCTCAAAATGATGCCTGAGCATTTGAACAATGAGATCTTTGTGCGGACTATCGATTACCACCTGATATGTTGGTGATTGAAGGGCAAGCTCTAACATCTTATCTATATTGGGTGCACTTTCCAATATTCTGTCATGATATTGTTCAAACTCCTTTGAATAGGGAAAACCAGTTAAAGAAGGAGCAATTAACAAAAGTTTCGATACTCTTTCAGGGAAATTAAGAGCGAAATCAGTTGCAATCTGCCCGCCCATGGAATGGCCAATAATCGTTGCCTGATGAAGTTCCAGGTAATTCATTAGTGCCAGTACTTCGTCTACATAGTTTACATGTTTTATAGGGGATGGTGATTTACCGGCACCACGGCCATCAAAAGCAATAACTTTGTAATCCTTAGATAAAAGAGATGCTAAAAATGTCCATTGCCTCAAATCAGTCCCACCACCATGAATAAGAACAACAGGACGACCCTTGCCAGTAATCTCGAAATGTAAATCCAATGCAACCCCTCCATTTTTCACTGAATTTTCAGTTTTGTTTTATTATTGAATGAATGTTTAGTCAATAGAAAATGTAATTTAATTCCTTATGATCTTAGATACTATTTCCATTCCGCATAATGGCGTTAACCAATAGAAAAAGCAAAAATAATTATTGCCCTATTATTGAACAAGCAGGGAAGGAGAGCTTCGGAATCTCTCCATTACCTTTGCAAAAGCCAATTCTAATCGGTTCCTAATTTGTTTATTTCATTTTTCTATATCTTAATCTTACGTTACAGTGATTAAAACTGCCAAGCTTCATGCCAATTCTGCTTCAGGTGTATGCTCGACTAACTGGGCCGTGGCTTCGGTGACTTGGTGGGTCTAAAAGCGTTCCTGAATTTCCATCTCCTCAGGTTTTCTTATACGATCTTTGTGTTGAGCAAAAAATATTGCATAATGAACACATTTTTAACAATTTGAAAAAGTGGTATGAGAGGCGACTATTGATTTATTAATTAGTTTTATTACTTCTTATAGAGTGCAATACCCATTAGTGCAGAGCCCGTTATTCTCTTTTATTTTAATTTTTGCATCAGTCCTGAATTTGTCCATACGTATGATTCCCTTTTTGCATAAAATGGTAAATGTATAATTCGAAGGAGGACTATACTTGAGAAAGAAACTCTTAACGACGAGCTCGGAGGGTTTGATGGAAGATTCATATCCCTACCAGTTGTATCAAAAGGCAAAAAAGTTTGGAATTTGGAATCCCCAGGATATCAATTTCTCACAGGATCAAGAGGACTGGAAAACACTATCTGTTAAAGAAAAAGACTGGGTGCTGAAACTTCTCGCTCAATTTCAAGGAGGGGAAGAGGCGGTTACTCTTGACTTACTCCCATTGCTTAGGGTGATTGCGAAAGAAGGTAGATTGGAAGAAGAGATGTTCCTTACAACCTTTTTATGTGATGAAGCTAAACATACTGAATTCTTTCGACTGGTGTTAAATGCTATTGGTGAAAAAGGCGATCTTTCCCACTTGCATTCTGAAACCTATCGTAAGTTATTTTATGAAATTCTCCCCGAAACAATGGAACGGCTATGGCATGAACAAACCCCTGAGGTAATAGCTGACGCAGCTACAGTGTACAATATGTTTGCAGAAGGAGTGTTGGCGGAAACTGGATATAAATCATTTTACGATGGACTTAAAAAGATGGGTAAAATGCCCGGACTTTTAGAGGGCATTGACCACTTAAAAAAAGATGAATCAAGGCATATTGCATATGGAACATATCTTCTTCAGCGCTTGATTTGTGAACATCCTCATCTTTTTGACAGGGTGGTTAAGAAGCTTGAGGAATTGGCACCAATTTCTATCTCCTTAAATGCAGAGGGCGTTATTGGAGAAGGGGAAAAAGTAAAGGAATACCATTCTGATATTAAGAAATACTCAGAAAAACAGTTAATGGCAAGAATTGAAATCCTTGCACGGGCGAAGGGACAGACAATCGAAGAAATTTATCGATCTACTGGAGGAAACTCAAAACTAAAAAAAGGTTCAGAATGACAGATTTAGAATTCACCAGTCAATATGATTGGTGATTTTTTTAATAAAATTATCTTTTTTTACTTTTAATGAAAAAATACATAAACATTATTATATCCTTTAGTGGCAACATCCTGTCCTAATAAACAGACACAGATTCAGCATCAAAATTCCTTAATAAGTTATGTTTTAAGGAATCGATTAACGGATCATCTAGACATTTATTCAATCTCTTTTGGTGATATGTTGCTCGCCTTCTAAGTGTTATTAATGCTTCTAGGTACGGCATGCTTATATCTGTTATATAATGAGTTCCTATTTCCCTGAGTAGCATTGGAAAGGGTTCATCAGGTGTAACAAGTAACTTAAAACTGTTTTTCATTTATTTACCCTCACTTGAAAATGAGTATACATAAAAATTCATCCATGAAATGTTAAAGCAGGAACAAACTGTGCGGTAGGTTAGAACTTCTTTTATTTAAATTTATTTTTCCTGATTTGATATTAGGATATAATAGAAAAAAATGAATAAAAGGTGTGATTTTTCTGACGGAAGCACTAAAAAAGCAGCATAGAAAGTTATCTAGTTTGATAATTATCCAACGGACCATTCTTATTACAATTGGTGCTTTGCTAATGGCCACGGGATTGGAAATCTTTTTAATTCCCAACCATGTAATTGATGGTGGCATTACAGGTATTTCAATTATGCTTTCTCACATTACTGGGATAAAACTAGGAATCTTTCTTTTTCTATTGAATCTACCATTTGTATACCTGGGATATAAACAGTTCGGAAAAACTTTTGCTATATCTACTATATATGGAATTATAATGCTTTCCATTTTTGCAACATATTTTCATCCTATTCCACCCTTCACTGAAGATATCCTTCTTGCTACAATTTTTGGCGGCATTTTTTTAGGTGTAGGTGTAGGAATAGTAATTCGTAATGGTGGTGCACTTGATGGTACAGAAATACTTTCGATTGTAATAAGTAAAAAAGTGCCTTTTTCTGTTGGCGAAATTGTTATGTTCATCAATCTATTTATACTTGGTTCTGCCGGATTCGTTTACACATGGGATAGAGCTATGTATTCAATCTTAGCTTATGTAATAGCTGCTAAAGCCATTGACATTGTTATTACTGGAATGGAAGAAACAAAGTCAGTATGGATAATTAGCGATGAAGCAAGAGAGATAGGTGATGCAATCAATAGTCGCTTAGGACGGGGTGTGACATACTTACATGGTGAAGGTGCCTTTTCTGGAGAGGACAAGAAGGTTATTTTCTGTATAATTACCAGACTTGAAGAATCTAAGTTAACTACTATTGTTGAAGAGATTGACCCTTCATCTTTCTTAGCAATAGCAAATATTGCGGAAGTACGTGGAGGACGGTTCAAAAAGAGAGATATTCATTAATTTATAAAATAATACTTATTAACAGGGCCAACATTTTGATGCTGGCTTTTGTTTATGTTTTTTAATCTGTAGTAAGACTACTACATGGGAATCTTCTGTAGTTCCTAAACATATATTCACAGAACTTGGGTCAAATGCATAGTGTAAATTGAATATATTATTAAAGAGGGGAATGTTCCCAATGTATGATAATTACTACAATAATCAAACGCCTTTATATAGACAAAGATTAACCATGCAACAGGCACAAGAAATCGCACTTCAGAGAGTGCCTGGCCAAGTTCTACATGTTGATATGGATATGGAACATGGTGTTTTAGTATACGAATTCTTTATTTTGACAAACCAAAACAGAATTTATGAGGTTGAGATAAATGCAAAGACAGGAAAGATTCTGAAAGTAGAAGAAGAAGATTTGGATTAGGGAAGTTAATGCGTTGAAAAATGCTTGAAAACTTGCGATAAATCAACAAAATACAAGCCGTCTCTTAATGAGGGAACGGCTTTTTATTATGCAATGAAAGGAGGGATCCGCTTCAGGTGAATATTTTACATACAACGTTGAAACATCCGAGGGGGTAGTTCAGTGGTTTCAGAGTCAAAAGATTACGAAGCTGCTGAGGATTATTTTGGTGATAACAGGGTGATTAATAAATCTTAATTTACATTAGGTGTGAAATACAGTTCCCCCAATAAAAACCAGGAGGAGTAATAATAGAAGAAAAATAAAAAATAGGCAGTCACAAAGACCGCCATAATCGGGATACAACACATGTACAGTGTGACTCTAGAGTCACGTTACGAGTCACAAATCATCAAATTTTCTTGTGACTCGGTTTTCATCAACTTTTATTTATGATTTTTTCAATTAGTACTTGTAAATCATCCGGCCTATGAAATTCAATCGGCGAAACGCCTTTATCGAACTCTATTGTATTGGATTCTATCATTAATACATACTTCCCGTTAATTTTTCCTAAATGGATGCTTTCGCCAAAATCGGCTAACAGTCCTTTGATGGATGTACTGCCAAGCTTCATTCGTAATTCAGCTTCAGGTGTATGCTCGACAATCTGGGCTGTGGCTTCGACGACCTGGTGGGTTTCAAGGCGTTCCTGAATTTCCCGCTTTTCACTCGTTTCCCAGATTTCCAGGTCTTGTTCGAATTTCTGCAGTTCGTCACTGTTTTCTTCGAATTGTGCGGAGACATGCTCATGGACCATGTGGATGACCTGGTTTTTCATGATTTCAGGCATCGATTCGCCATATTCGACGAATTTCAAGAAGTCCTCGAAGTAGCGGGCATGTGAAGCCTGGTGGATCTTCAGTTCGCCTTCTTCGACCATACCTTCTTCGGGCATGTATGGGTATTGAATGGATTTCATATTTTTAGTGGTGATTGCCATTTCAACGTGCCTAATCAAAGTCCGTTCATCCGATATGGAAGCAACTTTCGGCTCGAAATCACATTTTAATAAGAAAACGAATGGTTCATCAAGATATTTCGTTAATTTTGCCGATGCGATTATGAAGACTCCGCCACGGACGGCACTTGTATCGATATAAGACCGAGTGAATTGTTCATTTTCCTCCTGGAATTCCTGTTTTGTTTTAGCATATCGAACACGGTTAAATACATTGTAATTAGGGTTGGAATCAAGTGCATGTCCTTCTTCGACAATAAAAGAACCAATTTTCGTCGGTATTTGTTCAGTTTTTGGATGACGGTCGACTTTCCGTTTGGAAATCTTCATCAATTCCCCATCCAAAAAATCCTTTAGAGGACTTTCTTCGTATTCTTCAGTATCAAGAGTTTGGAAATGTTTAAAACGTTTATCAGCCTGATCGCCTTTTCCTTCGACTTGGATTAAATAAAAAGACAGATAGGTAATCTCAAAATCCATGAATGTCACCTTCTTCAAATATTAAGCATAATTCCCGTACTTTTTTTAAGACTTAATAAGTATAGTGATGTACTTTGATTCCGTCAAACTATTGGTACATGAATGATCAGAATAATATTGAAGTGTTATTTCATAATAATACATAGAGAAAAATAAATAATGATTCTTTATAGGATTAAAAATATTAGAACTCTTGCAAAATTAATTAATGGAATACAGTACATACACCAATAGCTCACTTTATTAATATTAAAATAATGAATTGTTAATCATTATTTGTTAATTATGGATAAACCTGTTGAATGTTAAAGCCTGCCTTCCAAAGGAAATAAAAAAACAGAATTTTAAAATAATAAATCATTGACGTTAAAAAGGTTAATACGTATAATTTAAAAGTCAGATAATTCAGGAATTGCAGAAATTTGTCGAAATTTCTCCGATATAAATGGTAAGTGAAATTATTTGTCTATAGTTTTCAGAATAATTATAAAATTATGGAGGAGAGAACATGAGTATTTTTAGAAAGAAGTCCATTGAGGACTTGTTGAAAAACGCAGGTTCCGGCGGTAAGGGATTGAAACGAGAACTGGGAGCTTGGGATTTAACGATGCTAGGAATTGGAGCGATTATTGGGACTGGCATTTTCGTTCTAACAGGCACTGGTGCAGTGAATGCTGGTCCTGCACTTTCATTATCGTTCGTCATTGCTGGTCTTGCCTGTTTATTCGCTGCACTTTCTTATGCAGAATTTGCAGCTTCCGTGCCGGTATCCGGTTCGACTTATACGTATGCTTATGCAACTTTAGGTGAATTCGCCGCTTGGATAATCGGCTGGGATTTAATCCTTGAATACTTATTGGCTGTCAGTGCCGTATCGGCGGGGTGGTCGGGCTATTTCCAATCATTTTTAAGTGGATTCGGAATTAACTTTCCGGAGAAATTGACGGCAGCACCGGGTTCGGTCGAAGGAGTCACGACTTATATGAACTTACCAGCCTTTTTGATAGTCATGGCGATTACCTTTTTGATTTCCATAGGTACGAAACAAACGACTAGAATCAATAATATAATGGTCGTTATTAAAGTGTTGGTAGTCTTGTTGTTCATCGTTTCTTCTATATATTATGTGAAACCGGAAAACTGGCAGCCGTTCATGCCATTTGGAATCGATGGGGTATTTTCAACTGCCGCATTAATGTTCTTTGCCTTCATCGGCTTTGATGCAGTTGCATCTGCGGCTGAAGAAACAAAAAATCCAGGTAGGAATTTACCACGGGGAATTCTTGGTTCATTAGTCATTTGTGTAGTGCTTTATATGGCGGTAAGTTTGATCATGACTGGTGTGGTACCGTATGCACAATTCAGCCAGGCTCTTGACCATCCGATTTCTTTGGTATTGCAAAGCGCAGGACAAAATTGGATTGCAGGTATCATCGATCTAGGTGCCTTCCTCGGAATGACAACGGTAATCTTGGTTATGTTGTATGGACAAACCCGAATCATGTTTGCGATGTCACGTGATGGTCTGATGCCTAAATCCTTATCAAAACTTCATAAAAAATATAAAACACCTTATGCGGCTTCATGGATATTCGGTTTATTAGCGGCCTTATTGGGGGCATTCATACCGCTTGGTGAATTGGCTGAGCTGGTCAACATTGGAACATTGACTGCGTTTACGATGATTTCCATTGCGGTCATCGTGTTACGGAAAACAAGGCCTGATATGAAACGTGCTTTTTATTGTCCGGCTGTACCGCTCGTTCCAGGCCTGGCAATCGTTTTTTGCGTATTCTTGATGGTTCAGCTAGGGAGTCATACATGGATGAGGTTCTTGATCTGGATGGCTATCGGAGTAGTCATTTACTTCACTTATTCCCGTAAACACTCGAATCTTAACCAGCAGCAGGAAAATGAACATTGAAAAAGACACTCTCTGGAGTGTTTCAGTTTGTAGACAAAAGGAGCTCTATCTGAATTTTTAAACATAGTTGATTGGAGCGGGTGTGCGAGACTCCTGCGGGAATAGCGAGTCCAAGGGAGACCCCACACAGGCGCAAGTGCGCCGAGGAGGCTCCCGGACCGCCCGCGGAAAGCGAGTGCCCTACGTTCCAATCAACGTCCAAATTTGTAAAAGCAAAAAACTGTAGATACTCTTTGGGAGTGTCTTTTTTTATTTGGACATAAATAGTTCATAAGTCTTGTGTGTAAGAAGAAAATTTATCAAAGTGAATTAAGATTAACAGACTTTATGTCGAAATAGTATATATGGGTAGAAAAAATTGGAGGCAATTCAATCATGAAAAGTATATGGAGAAGTAAACAAAAGATAGATTCGATGGACTATATGCAATATAAGGAACACGTCGGTATCAAAATCAGGGAATATCCGAGCGTATTGAATCAAGTGGAAATGATTCATTTGACGATGGGGGATTTGTGCATAATTCGTTCTTTACAGGAAGAAGTGAAGAAACATTTGACCCAAATAGTAGGAAATTTCTATAAAAATCTAGAAAATGAACCCTCATTAATGAAAATCATATCAGACAATAGTTCTGTTGATAGGTTGAAAAAGACACTTCATCGTCATATGTACGAAATGTTTAGCGGGAACATTGATGATGCGTATATTAAACAACGTTATATTATCGCACAAGTACATGTGCGAATTGGATTGCAGCCAAAATGGTATATGAGTGCTTTTCAGGATTTATTGCAGTCATTAATCATTCATGTGATTTCCAATATGAAAAATATTGAGCAATATCAAGAAAACATTCTGGCTGTCACTAAAATTTTTAATCTGGAGCAGCAAATAGTTTTAGAGGCATATGAACTTGAAAATGAGAAGATTCGCCAAAAAAACCAAGCAGAAAAAGAAACGATTAAACTGCAGGTCAATCATAATGCAGAGGAATTGGCAGCAATCAGTGAAGAGACTAGTTCAGCAACTCAATTAATGGCAAATAAGGTAGTCGAAATTCATGATTTCACTAAAAAGGGCTCAGAGATTGCGATACATGCAGAGGGAAAATCAAAAGAGGGAGTCGAACTGTTACAGGGATTAGAGAAAAGATTGGTAAAAACGCAGGAGCAAATGACGATCATCTCAAAAGATATGGAACAGCTATCCAATACTTCAAAGGAAATTGAACGAATTGTCACGATCATCACTTCAATTGCAGAGCAAACGAATTTGTTGGCGTTGAACGCAGCGATTGAAGCGGCAAGAGCTGGTGAAAATGGTAAAGGATTTGCGGTTGTGGCTGGTGAGGTAAGGAAGCTGTCGGAAAATACCAAGGACTCAGTTTCGGAAGTAGTGAAACTGGTTAATGGAATTGCTCATTTTACCAATGTCATGAACACATCAATTTCCATGGTTAGCGGGGAAATTACTAAAGGAACGAAACAAGGAAAAGAAACTGGCATATTTTTTACTGACATAGCAAAGGACATGCTTTCTGTAAAAAAGCAGAATATTAAAATCACCAAGGAAATGACAGAGCTGAATGATATATTCGACGAAATTAATGAAGCATTCAATCAAGTGGCGGTTTCCTCGGATCAATTGACTCAAATGACGATGAACTTGTAATGAAGTTCAACATTTTTATAAGAACAGCTTAATGGTGCTCATTCGTATTTTAATAAACAACTCGATAGAATATTTCTGATCAAACCCCAAGCGGTTTATAGAATAGTAATAAGGATGCCGTTAACAAGCTGTCCAATAAATCACTTGATATAAAATAAGTTTAATGTTATATTAATAAAGCGATGAGCTAATTTGTGTAAGTCGAAGAACATGCTTTTAGCTAAACGTCGGGATGTGGCCTGACGGTTCTGCGCCACAAACGCATCAAAGACGCCTGCTGCGTGCAGGCGTCTTTTTCATTTTATCGATTCTTTTCTTGCAGCTTGTACGTCATCCTTGAATTCCTCTTGTATTTCTTCTGTTATTCCCTTGGTTGCATCCTTAAACTCCCTAAGCGAGGTGCCGACTGCCCGTCCGATTTGAGGTAGCTTGTTCGGTCCAAAAACAATTAAAGCTAAAAGAAGTATTAAAATTAAACCGGGAAAACCAATGTTTGAAAGCATAACTAGTCACTCCAATCAAATCTGTTAGTTAATATTATAGACTCCTTCCATGTATTTGCCAATGTTATTTAGGATATATTATAGAGTTCAGCAACCGATGATTCTCACAAGACAACACTTTCAATTCCGTCCAATTTTATCTTGCACATTCTATCTAAAAATTACTTACCCAAGTATGCTATTACATAATAATTTATCAATGAACGTGGGGGACGGTAACATAAATCAGAGTGCAGCCGTTAGTTTTGCCGTTTGGGCATGAATAATCTGGCTCCACCTATTTAATGTGTAATATGAAATTTTTTTGTTGTCTGGGAATGATTTAACTTGCAAGAATGAAGATATTTCGGTATTATAACTATACAAGCTGCGTTGTTCGTAATGATAATTAAGTTTTAACCTTTAAGCTGTAATAGGGAGTTTTATATTGAAACAGGAATGTTATGCCTCGTCACTGACTTGGACAACAGGATTGCTTCTGCAAACACCCACTTTGAGGAGTGGTGGTTTAAAACTTTCTTACTTGAATACGGCAATGGCGGCTTCCTACTTCACTAATTAGAAACCAGTTCCGATAAGGGACTGGTTTTTTGTTGTTTTTACGCATGTTCAAAACTTGTAATTAACGATAGCATCAGAAAACATATTAAGATTTTATGAAAAATATGCGAAAGTTTTTATTGAAATATCAGATAATTAGCATTTATAATAACAATTAGATAACTCGGTTCACTATTTGTATAAAATATGTGAGTCGAATATTTTTTACATGATTACGTAAGCGCTATCATTTGGATGGAATTACTGCAGTCACCTAGAGAGGAGAAAATTTTATGGCTAAAATTAATACGACCGAGGTAATTAGCAACAGTAAATTTAACCGCTTTCATTTTGGATTGCTGGCATGGTGTTTTATCATTATCCTTTTTGACGGCTATGACCTTGTCGTTTACGGTACGGTCGTCCCGTTATTGACGGAGGAATGGAACCTTACTTCCGTGGAAGCAGGGGCTATGGGCAGCTACGGTCTATTTGGAATGTTGTTTGGGGCGATCTTCTTTGGTACATTAGCAGATCGGATTGGCAGAAAAAACGTAATCGCGATTACACTAATTTTATTTAGTTTATTTACGCTTTTATGTGGATTTGCGGATACGCCTACGATGTTTTCAACTTTCCGATTTCTAGCGGGATTAGGGCTTGGGGGCATCATGCCGAACGTCATTGCCTTATTGACGGATTATGCACCGAAAACGATGCGGAGCATGGTCGTTTCAATCGTATTATGCGGTTACTCATTCGGAGGGATGCTTGCTCCGATACTGGGTATCCTGGTTATGCCGACACTAGGTTGGGAATCAATATTCTGGTTTGCAGGAATACCATTGTTATTTTTACCCTTCATGATGAAGCGTTTACCAGAGGCTTCGACGCATCTGATCAGAAGTAATAAAAAGGAGGAACTGATCAGAATACTATCAAAGGTAAGTCCGGAAAGTAAATTCGACATCAATGACGAACTTGTGGAAGTGAAAAAAACAGAAGCCACTATGCCGATTGTTGGATTGTTTAAGGATTCCCGTGCCCTTAGCACATTGATGTTCTGGATCGCCTTTTTCATGTGCCTATTGATGGTATATGGATTGAATACATGGCTTCCAAAGCTAATGATCGAGGCAGGGTATGCGCTGAATTCAAGCTTAGGTTTCTTGATCGTCCTTCAAGGGGGCGCTATCGTAGGCACGCTTATCATCGCTAAACTTTGTGATCGTTATGGATCCAAGAAAATGCTTGTGCCGATGTATGCGCTTGGGGCTGTCAGTCTGACGTTATTGGGAATGGGCGGAAGCTCCTTCGTGATTTACACATTGGTAGCGGTTGCAGGAGCCTGTACCATTGGTGCCCAAAACCTTGTACAAGCCTATGTTTCCCAGTACTATCCACCAAATATAAGATCGACTGCACTAGGGGTGGCATCTGGTATCGGAAGGATTGGCGGTATGCTCGGGCCCATACTCGGCGGATTTTTATTATCCATCTCGCTACCCATCCAATTGAATTTCATTGCCTTCGCCATACCTGGTCTAATTGCTGCGGTTGCCTTATCATTCGTTCCAGTGAAAATGGCTTATTATAAACATGATCATTCGGAACCAACTGAAGAAATGGTCGTAGAATCAAATAAAATGAACGTCTTGTGATTTAAATGCATGAAATGCAGTGCTGGGATACCCTCGCTGTCATTTCATGCATATTTGTATTAGCTTCCTTTTTTCCTTAGCAAAGGGTCTATATAAAAACTGCAAATTTACAAGAATTAGTGTAAAGATTTTCCGGGAATTGTTTCGCTTGACCTATCCTTGAGAAAAGTTGCTTAAATGTTCATAATTTCGCAATATGAGTCACTCTTAATATTAAGAATAAATGTTAGAATGATGATATGGATAATTAATTCCTCCTTGAAGTGGAGCGAACTATAAATTAATCTCATCTTTTGTGAGGAGTCATTACTTTGAAAATTTTAAAACATGTAATTTTTTGGTTAAGCATTATAGGGACATTATTCTCTATGATTTATTTCTTTGTAGCGGACATTCCGTTATATGTTAAATTGTTAGGCGGAGCCATTATCCTTTATCTGGGTTATGATCTTATAACAGAATCAAGGAAAAGAAAGCGTAAAGAAGCCTTGGACGCTTAATCTTATCTTCATTAAAAAGCCCTCTTTGATAAGAGGGCTTAGTTTGTGTCCAAAAGGGGTTCGGAATGGGATAGACAAAGGTAAATTAAACAAGGTAAACTATGGAAGGGCAGAATGACACATCAAGAATAAGCTCTTTAATGGCCATATAGGGGATAACTCTTTCCTTTGCACTGATAGTCATAAGAGTTATGTTCAGTTCGCCCATGTTTTTTGTTAGATTATAAGCGTGTACAAAGAGGAAAACATGAAGAAGGAATATACTATATTCAACACATAAATTCTGTTCAGCGCTAATTAAGGAAGTGAATGAATAGGTTTAATGGTATGGCAATAAATATATCAGTACTATATGTACTGGTTCTAATGGATGGAACTCCTTGAAAATCGCTGTAGCCAAGACCCCACAGCCGCTTACGCTGAGGAGGCTTGACAAACAGCTGGCGGATAGGAAGCGGATTTCTGAAATCAACTGAAATGTTTAAAGAAATATTGTAGGTAAGCTGGAGTTTCTTCCAAGTTTGTCTATAGCCTGAACCCTCTTCGATAAGAGGGTTTTTTTGTTGATTAATAGGCAAATTAACAATGATTATTGACAATATTCTGAAAACTAAGTTAATATATAGTGAACATAGTTCTATATACGTATAATTTTTTATGTAATTAAATGTTAGCTCGAACCAAAAAAAGAGAAATCCTTAAGACTACGTCAAAAGGAATAGCAGAAAGAGGGGAAGGAAATGCGCACGATCCAAGTGTCTGAAATGATGGATGAACAAAAATTTAACCGTTTTCATTTACAGATTTTATTATGCTGTATCTTTATCATCATCTGTGACGGGTATGATATGTTCATGCTTGGGACGATCCTGCCATCTTTGATGGCGGAGTGGAGGATAACTGCCGTAGAGGCAGGGTTATTCAGCAGCTATGCTTTGTTTGGAATGATGATAGGAGCGTTGGTCTTTGGGCCGCTGGCCGATAAATCCGGCAGAAAGAAAGTCATATTGATTTGTACGATCATTTTTTCCGTATTTACATTTACTTCAGGTTTCGCCGATGATCCAATATCTTTTGGAATACAGCGTTTTATTGCAGGACTAGGCTTGGGAGGAGTCATGCCTAATCTAATTGCAATCATTACTGAATATGCCCTAAAAAACTTAGAAGTACCCTGGTAGCGATCATGTTCAGCGGGCACGCTCTAGGGGGAGTTGTAGCATCACTGGGAGCGATGTACCTGATTCCGAACTTTGGTTGGCGGGCAGTGGTTTGGCTCGGTGCACTTCCATTAATATTCATGCCAATATTATATAAATTGTTGCCAGAGTCAATAAGTTTTTTCATGAAAAATAATAAAAAACGCAAATTGATGGACGTTCTGAATCAAGTGAATGTAAACGGTCAATATACGATGAATGATCATTATGTTCTTCAGGAGCAACTCAAAAGTGAAATGAAAGGGTTTCCAGTAAAACAGTTATTCAAAAATGAGAGGACTTTAAGCACGCTCATGTTCTGGATTGCATTTTTCATGTGTTTGTACGTAATGTATGGCTTGAGTACATGGCTTCCAAAAATCATGGGAGGGGCAGGATATGAATTAGGTTCAAGCCTGACATTCTTAGTCGTATTGAACCTTGGAGCGGTTTTTGGAGCGATCGTTGGAGGGAAGCTTGCAGACAGATATGGTTCCAAGAGGATTCTGGTTACTTTCTTGGTCATTGGATTCATTACCCTTACGATGCTGAGCTTCAAGCCAAGCATGATCATGCTTTATATACTGATTGCGATTGCAGGAGGTACGACAACAGGTACACAAATTGTAACGAATGCATATGTATCTCAGTATTATCCGAATGAAATCCGTTCTACAGGAGTCGGATGGGCATTGGGTATCGGCAGAATTGGCGGAATACTCGCTCCTACTTTCTGCGGGGTCCTGCTTGATATGAAGTTATCCTTGCAAGTCAATTTTTTAGCTTTTGCCATACCATGCATCATTGCAGCAATGGCGATTTGGTTCATTCAGGATAACTTCAGTAATATGACCGCCAACAGGCAGGAAAAAAAGTTGATATAATAAACACCCAGCTTAATCACTTTATGAAAATGTTCAAATGAAGATAGGCCCAATCAACAAGTGGAGATCTTGGTAAAAGAATTAAAGGGCCTTTATGCCCTTTAATTCCTTTACTGTCTAGGGCCCCATATAATGACTGAAACTCCAACCAAGCAGATTAAAGCTCCAATCCAATCATATAAATCAGGGGTTTTCTTATCGATGCCCCATCCCCATAAAACCGATAAAACGATGAAAACCCCGCCATATGCAGCATAAACACGTCCAAAGGTAGGGAACGTTTGGAAAGTTGCAATGATGCCGTATAACACCAACCCAAAACCTCCGGCTAAACCTAGATAAATGGATTTACCTTCTCTTAACGCCAAATAAGGTAACCGCCGCCAATTTCAGCTAGACCAGCCATAAGGAATATTACGGTAGTAACTAACATATATGTATACCTCTCTTCCTGCTTGAAATTTTATCATATATGAAACTGCAAATGACATACTTTAAAGAGTTCTTAATAATTGAAAGTTAACTGGAGCATTCCATTAAGGCATGAAAATGATCTTAATCTTTAAAAAGTTATTTTTAAAAGGTTGGTTTTGTTGATAGTTGAACAGTTTAGCTTAAAAAAATGCCATATTTATTTTTTGACTCTAACTTGGATTGCAATACAGATGCAAAGGGTACTATACCTAAATAGGAATATAGTAATTTAGTTGAGGAGTTGCAGCCATGAAAACCCGAACATTTGCATACATGTTAGCGCTAATTCATTCAAGTATTGTCGGCCTATCTTTCTTATTTACGAAAATGGCGATTGCAGAATCGAATCCGCTGGATACTTTGGCGTTCCGGTTCTCCGTTTCTTTCGTCATCATTTTATTCCTGGTCGTCTTTAAAGTCATTAAGGTGAACTATTCCTGGGAGTCGGTTAAAAATCTTGTTCCGTTATCTTTGTTATTCCCAACTCTTTTCTTTGCCTTTCAAACTTTCGGACTTAAGTATTCGCAATCCACCGATGCTGGAATTCTGTCTGCGGTCACCCCGATTCTAACATTGATGATAGCTGGATATTTCCTTAAGGAGAAAACATCTTTATATCAAAAACTTTCGATTGTCTTGTCCGTAGTTGGGGTATTATTCATTTTTGTGATGAAAGGGAGCACAATCAATTTTTCCGACATGCTAGGGATGGTGTTGATCCTGCTATCCTGTATTGCAACTGCATGTTATACAACGATGACCCGTTCCCTTGCCAAGGACTATACACCAGGTGAAATGTCCTTTTTCATGATGGGAACAGGCTTTGTCATTTTTAACGTAGCTGCGCTCTTCACCCACTTAAAACAAGGAACGATGCCGAATTTCTTTACACCATGGTCGAGCATCGAATTCATCAGTTCCATTTTGTATTTGGGAATATTGGCTTCATTGGTCACTTCGTTATTATCCAATACGATCTTATCAAAAATCAAAGCGTCCCAAATGAGTGTGTTTGCAAATCTTTCCACTGTTGTCACGATTGCAGCAGGGGCTCTCATTTTAAATGAAAAGATTACAATCTACGATATATTGGGTTCGATACTAATCATTTTAGGTGTAATAGGAACGAATTATTTTGGAGTGAAGAAAGAGCATTCAATAAAAGTGAATCTTGAATATAATGAAGGGAAACTGTGAATGAATGAAAAAGATCCATCCCATTTGGGATGGATCTTTTTCATTTCCACCATCTTGTTTGAGGGAAATCCGTTGAACCAATGACCACTGGTTCGCCTATTTGAGGTGTGCAGACCTGGACTCCAAGATCATTGGCCGCTTTTGTTACCCGTTCTATCGGATCTGTCCAGTCATGAAAAGACAATGTGAAACCAGCCCAATGAATGGGGAGCATCCGTTTTCCTTGTACATCTATATGTGCTTGTACAGTTTCTTCTGGAATCATATGGATGGTTGACCAGCGTTCATCATATTGGCCGCATTCCATTAAAGTTATATCAAAAGGCCCGAATTTTTCGCCTATTTCTTTAAAATGGCTGCCATATCCACTATCTCCGCTAAAAAATACCTTTTCTTGTTTTCCATTAATTACCCAAGAGCACCAAAGTGTCGTATTGCCATCGCGTAAACTTCTTCCAGAAAAATGCCTTGCAGGCGTGCAGACAAATCGCAAACCCTTGAATGAAACCTCATCCCACCAATTATGTTCCTGAATCAGTTCTTGTTTAACTCCCCATCTTTCAAGGTGTCCGCCGACACCTAGTGGAACAATGAACTGACTGACCTTATCCTTTAGTTTCTTTATTGAGTAATAATCCAAATGATCGTAGTGATCATGTGAGAGCAGGACGGCGTCGATAGGAGGCAGCATATCCAAATCAATAGGCAGCTCCCCGCTAAAACGCTTGTTCCCGAACCAAGGAAAGGGGGTTGGTGCTTTGCCAAACATGGGATCCACTAAAATGGTTTTCCCATCTAACTCCAACATGAATGCAGAATGACCAAACCAGGTGATTATATTGGAATTCATAGATACAGGTTCTTTTGTTCCAAGTACGATTGGCTGGTCGGGCCTCCTTTTTGGATTAGGTTTTATGAAATCACGTAAAATCGAACCAGTATGCTTAAGACTCATCGCTTGACTGGCTGGAATTTGATTTTGGAATTTTCCCTTGGAAAAATTCTCTTTTGTAGTGAAACTTCTCACTTTTTCTTTGTTTGTCCGTCTTCCAAGTGGAGGATAGAGGTTTAAAAAAAGTAATAATATTATAAAAAAAGAAATGAGGATCTTAATAATTTTCATCATGATAGTTTCCTCCCATATTAATCATGCCTTTTTATTAAAACATATCATATCACAGAATATATGGGGTTATTTACTATGATGTCATTCAGCTAGTGAAAACTTCTGGCAAGTGTTTAAGTTTCACCCGTCTTAGGCAGGGAATAGAGGTATATATAATGAATAATATAGAGAGCGGGATAATGAATGTAGCTGCTGAAGGGTAGGGTGATAAATCGATTGTTAATGTTTTTCAGAGTCTTTGTATGGGTAGTATTTATTGCTTTATTGGCATATGTCATACTTTCTTGGAAATATAAGGACAAGGTAAGTAAAAGGATTGAAGCGATTCGAAAAACCTGGTATATCATTTTTGTACTGGGAGCTTTGATTTATTGGAATTTCTATCCGATGAGCATTTTTAATGAGTGGAAAAATTTCTTGATTATGGCTATCGTATTCATCCTTATTGATATGTTTGTATTCTTGAGCATGTATATATCGAAGATTGGCGATAACGAGCTGTCCTATGCAACAAAAGCGGTTGCGGAAAGTGACAAACTTTTAACGGATAATAGGGAAAAGGTCAAAAATATGTTTCATCTCCTAAAGAAAGAAGGAATACCTGAGTATTATCAATCGAATAAGGAATACTTGGCATATTTGAGCATTCTCCTTCAAGCATATGCAGCTAAGGAAGGGATGAACGTGAAAATTCTTCCTTTCAAAACGGAACAGGACAAGCAATTGGTGATTAATGGGCATCCGAACTTGAATGGCAGTAACATCCGTGCTACATTGGAAAGAGAAGATACGTATTATAATGATGAAGAAAAAATGGCTTTGCAGCCAGTAAGCATTTTGATGGAACCCTATATCCTTGACGTTAAATCGGAAAGCTTCGTTTCAGAAGTCGATTGTTTATTAATAGCATTACTAATCATGATGTTCGATATGGTCATAAAACAAAAACCAGGTGGTGAGGATAAATGAGCATTTATGATAAAGCCGGCAATGAAGTGTCAGTTGCCGTAATCAAACCACAGGTGAAAATACCTGATGTAGGTTTAAGTCCCCACACTAAAAAAGTGATGAAACAGAACGAACGCATTATCCTGAATCAAAAAGAAAAAGCTGCACGCTTCAGCCGGTTAAAAAATGTTTTATAAGGGGAAGGGGTTTTTCCTTTCCTTATGATATTTAATGGAAAACCCGCATATACTATTCAAAATCAAAGAATAGGAAGGGTCTTTCAGAATATGAACAAAAAACCCGAGAGAGTTAACATCCCGATCCCCTCCGCTTCACCATCCGAAAAACGGATACATAAGGGAAATGCTGATCTGCTCAAGCTTTTGCAAAGGCTGAAAGCTAAACGTTGGATTTTTTTAAGGTAAAAGAAAGCCAGTCTCTAAGGAGAACTGGTTTTTTTATTTTTAAGATAATCACTGCGGGTGGTAGTATTGAATATTCTTACGGCCGGATTTCTTAGCCATATACATGGAACGGTCCGCTTTTTTCAAAAGTGAGTCCATTTCCGTACCTTGATGAGGGTAAAAGCTTATCCCTATGCTAGCTGATACAAATTGATCATTTCCATTAATGGTAATGGGCATGGTGGATAAAAGGTTCAATATTAATTCAGCGTTTTGCTGAGTGCTTTTCATTAAATCCTCACAATGTGCTGGATGTAATAATACAATGAATTCATCACCACCAATTCGAGCCACATGACTGCCCTCTGGAACGGCTTGCAAAAAACATTTTGCTGCCTTTTTAATAACTTCATCACCAGTATCATGACCATAGGAATCATTGAAAAATTTAAAATGATCAAGATCGATGTAAAGAAGAGCCATTTCATCGTTTGTTTTATCTTTATGATAATCAAAATAATTATAAATGAAGTTCCGATTATATAGACCTGACAAAGGATCCCTGATAATCCCTTTTTCAAGATTGATGGTATGACTAATCAAAGCTGCCATAGACTTAATGAGGATCAGATCATATTCTTTAAAATCATGAGGTTTAATGTCGAATGCACATAATGTTCCAATGATTTCACCCTCAATAGTAAGGGGAGCTCCCATAATACACCCATTTCCTATAAGCTTCGTTACGGGGTGACAACTAGTCAATTCATGTTCCCCCAAATTCGGGATAACGAGTGGTTCCAAGCCATTCTCAGCAACTAATTTGCAATAAACCATATTATAAGGAAGGATGTCACCTTCACAAATCAACTTTGCATTCCTATTTAAGGATTTGATCATGAAACTATGTATCGGATTCAATATAGAAACGAAGAATGTATTGACCTCAATGGTTTGATCTAATAGTGCTAATACTTCTTTAGCGATGGAATCGAAATTCTTATAATAGTTGATATCTTGCTGAATCATTCTCAGGCTCCTCATTTATTTATAGTCTTTTTAGATTTCCGGATGTTAATTCTCATATTGAACGCCAAGGACACAAAATCGGAATCTCAATACCGTGACAGTTGTCCGAATTTCCACTAAACTCAATTAAGGGGATGGATTCGTTTTATGGATGAATAATGTTATCGAGAAAGTTTAAAAATTGACCTTTACTTTATTTTCGGCTTTTTTTTAATATGATTAAATTTTAATTTACCTGATTACAAAATTACTAAACCTATGTATCC
Source organism: Peribacillus sp. NPDC055009 (assembly GCF_053608705.1). Classification (NCBI taxonomy): domain Bacteria; kingdom Bacillati; phylum Bacillota; class Bacilli; order Caryophanales; family Bacillaceae; genus Peribacillus; species Peribacillus sp. NPDC055009. The sequence continues at coordinate 59,844 of NZ_JBSGVZ010000020.1, forward strand.
ATTTCCAGGTTTCCGGGATGGGCATAAACCAAAAATTCCAAATCAATGATCAGTCTATTCTTCATGAATTATACTTTAAATGAATTGGTAAGAGTAACTCCGATGTACATATTTGGTAGCTTTTGCATATTTACCTTGGAGAGAATAGTATTTGGCATTTCTTAACCTTCTCATGATAACAGAGCACTTGAATTTAAATAGATAAAACGAATATACCCACGCTCATTTTAAACAATAATTTGGGGAGGATAAAAGGAAGTATTAAAGTACATATTGGATAATTCAAAAGGGGATCATTATGGGAAAATTAGAAAGTATATATCCTATTGCGATTGAGAATACAAAGGAAAAAATAATCCAGGATATGGATTTTTATTTAGAGAATCAAGAGACAATGCCTTCTTATTCAGCATATATATCGGACAGGACGACCTTTATAGAGCAAATTTGGATAAATGTTTGGATAAATAAAGCGTCAAATGATGTGCCCAGAAAGGAAAAAAAGGCATTTTTAAGCGAAAGGGGCTTTGTAACGGAAGGTTCAGATCATAAACTGATCAATAGCATGTTCCGGAACGAATTAAAGAAGTATCGTCCGTTTGATAGCTTAACATGGATTAAAAAAACCTTTGCTGACAATCAGGAAGATTGGGAAAAGAGATATAAAAATGCAAGGGAAAAATTCTTTAGGCGACAAGAAGAACAGCGGCTTGCCAAGCAGCGTTGGAAAATACGTGCGAGGCTTCAAGAAGAGGCAAATACATTTTTCGAAAATAACTCCCTTCTATTATATTTACATGCCAGGTATTATATTGCCGGTATATTGACAAAAGATCTTAAGAATAAGCCTAAATTCCAATATGTCGATCCATACTTGCTTGAAGAACAATTGGTGGAAGAGGGGGACTTTCAAGCTGCCGAATACTTAATGGTCACTGATTTTTTTGAAGAGCTGACAGGCGATATTCACTCGTTAGTCGGTTGGGGAAGGAACCGTTATGAATATGAAAATTACTTCTTCAGGTATGAAAGATTAGTTTCGGATTTCATAATGAAATTAGCCCCTGACAAATACTTGAACAATCTATCTGCCGCACTGCATCATGATTTTTTAGAGTCATATGGGGAAAGGCTGACGGTTGATGCCCTTCAAGGTATACTAAGCGATGAATTGGCCGATTTGTCTCAGTCCTGTTTTGATGAACTTCAGGAAGAATACCTTTCTGATTTACTGAAGCTGGAAGGAATTCCTTTTAATGAAACATTGCACGAAGAAATATACGAAAAAGACGTGGAGAACAGAGAGAGAAGAAAAGCTGAAGTATTGGCAGAGCAAGCCAGGAAGCTGGCAGAAGAGCAAAGGATGATCGATGACATCATCGGTAAGGCCTATACTCCATCATTAGGGAAAAAAGTTCGATATGTTTTGCATATAGGAGAGACAAATACCGGGAAGACGCATAAGGCCCTGGAAAAAATGAAAGAAGCTGAAAGCGGTTTGTACCTAGCTCCACTTAGACTGCTGGCCCTTGAAGTGTTTGATAAATTAAATGCTGACGGTGTACCTTGCTCATTAAAAACAGGTGAAGAAGAAAAGGCAGTGGCGGGTGCTAAACATGTCTCCAGCACCGTTGAAATGTTTCATGAAAAGGATTACCACGAAGTAATCGTCATAGATGAAGCCCAAATGATTGCCGATAAAGATCGAGGCTTTTCATGGTTTAGGGCAATCACGCAAGCTAATGCGAAAGAAGTACACATTATCGGGAGCAATAATATCAAAAAGATGCTTCTGAACCTTCTGAATGAAGCTGATTTGGAACTCCACGAATACAGACGGGAAATACCGCTTGAGGTAGAACAAAGGGAGTTTGGTCTGAAGTATACGAAAAAAGGAGATGCGCTTATTTGTTTTTCGAGAAGGCAGGTACTCGAGACCGCGTCCCGGCTAAAAGAGAGTGGACATAATGTGAGCATGATATACGGAAGTATGCCTCCTGAAAATAGGAAACGGCAAATAGAACTATTCAATCGCGGTGAAACATCAGTTGTGGTTGCCACCGATGCAATTGGAATGGGATTGAACTTGCCAATACGCCGTATCGTCTTTCTTGAAAATGAAAAATTCGACGGGACACGAAGAAGAAGGTTGACTTCTCAAGAAATCAAACAAATCGCAGGTCGAGCGGGTAGAAAGGGGATTTATGACACTGGAAAGGTAGCATTTACAGCAGATATCAAAATCATGAATAAGTTGCTGGAACAAGTTGATGAGCCAGTTCAAACCTTTACAATCGCCCCAACTTCTGCTGTATTTGAACGTTTTCAAAAATATTACCGGAACCTAGGGACATTTTTCGAAATGTGGGAGAGGTTTGAGCCCCCTAAAGGCACGAAAAAGGCATCACTATCGGAAGAAAGGGAGCTTTACGAACTAATACGGGATACTGAAATCGAAGCGCGTTTTTCATTAATGGATTTATATGGTTTCCTGCATATTCCATTTTCCGCAAAAGAACCAAGTCTTATCAGACAGTGGCTGGAGACTGTCGAAGCGATTGCCGAGAACAGTGACCTTCCTGAACCGGTCATCAAAACAAGGAATCTGGAGGAATTGGAGCTATCTTATAAAGCGATAGGTCTTCATCTATTATTTTTATATCGCATGGGCAAGAGGACCGAAGCTGTTTATTGGGAGCGTATCCGTGAAGAAATCAGTGATGGCGTTCATGATCAGTTAAAAGACGAAATGTTGAATTATCAAAAAAAATGCAAGCGCTGTGGAAAAAGGCTGCCGGATGACTCGCGTTTTCAAATATGTGACGCTTGTTATCATAGAGGGCTTAGGAAGACGCACAGATTCAATTAAACGAATCTTTCGATAGTAATAACCCGAATAAGATGCACCTTGGTGCTTCATTCGGGTTATTAGTGGTTGTCTAAATCACTTAGTTGTTTGTTTCGATTTAGAAATAATTGCTGCTTGCTGCTTCATTCGTTTATCAGCTTTCTTATCATGCACCACTAAGATTGCATGAATTAAACCAGGTACATAAAAAAATAGTGTGAGGACCAAATTTAGCACTGCCTGAACGGGTTTACCAGCTAATAATACGGCTAATGGAGGGAAAATAATCGCAATTAAATAAAGAATGGTGAACACTCTCCAATATAAATATTTTTTATCTACTATTACAGTTTAATTCTCTCTTTTTGATAATTTTTTTATTCCGTTTTCCTGATGATACCTCTTGCTATCGACTTGATAAATATATGCTCGAGAGTAGGATTCATACCAACTGAGCCTTCTGGCTCAAAGAAGCAGTCTTTTGCCCCCGATAATGAAAGGAGAGGGCTATGTCAAATGATCGTTTTTCCCGGAGCGGTCAATGTACCGCCGCTTTTTTGTGTTAGAATAATCAGAATACTAATTGATGAAAGCGGGAGATTTATGAAAAAAAAGATAGGCTGTTTGCATGCACACTATACAAATATAAAATACATCGAAGCCGCATTCTCGAAATTTGATATTGAATGGCTTCATTTTGTTGAACCGGGATTGATGCATCGGGTGTCATCTGATGCAACTTTTAACAATTCGGATGCTCAAAAAAGGGTAAAAGAACAAGTCGAATGGATTGCCGAATGTAAAGTGGATGCCATTCTGATAACCTGTACAAACTACATCGCCTTTTTAAACGAAGAACAACTATCCTTACCCATGCCTATCATTAAAATCGATGAACCATATTTTGAGCAAATTTGCCAATTGCAGCAACCGCAAAAGATTTTATTCACGAACCCAGCAACTGTTGAAGGAACAATCAAACGTTTAAATGCCCAAGCTGAAGAATATGCCGCTGTGGATTTTGAAGTTATCATTATCGACAATGCCTTTGAATTGATTATGCAGGGATTGGGAGAGAAATATAACCAGGAAATCATGAACTTCCTTTACAAGTTTAATAACGAAGAAAGACCGATGTCGGTGGCTCAACTGTCAATGGTCGAAGCAGCTATTAGTTATGAGCTTGAGACGGGAAAGGCAGTTTTAAATCCATTAAATGCATTAGTGGATTACATGATCGATCAACTGGAACTAAGGGCTTTGAGTGTTGAATAAAGGATTTATGGTGTCGCATGATCGTAAATACAAAAAATTATGTGTTTATATATAATAGGAAAGAAAAATTCCCTGCATGATTAGGTTAAATCCCGATCCAGGGATTTTTTTATTATTCCTTTGTGCGGATTTGTTCACGGATGTTTTCAAGTTCTTCAAGGGATAGGTTCGTCAGGGAATTTTTTATTTCTTCTTCGATCCGTTTTCGATCAAGCTCCCTATATTCGCTCCACCAATCACGCAGTCCTTCGGTGTTTTCGAGAAGATACTCTATATCAATTTCTTCTTGCTCATCATCTGATAAATATCGCATGACCGCACCTAGTAACCGATTGAGTTTGGCTGTTTCGCTTTCCTTATCAGGTGAAGCCGTGGTATCTTTCACTTCTGCATCATCTTTAGCAGGAACATTCCGAGGTGTCATAATATCCTCCTGTTTTTAATACTAGTGTGCCTAAAAAGGGCGGTTTTCAATATATGTTTTTCGTATTGTTAAAATTTCTTGGTATATAAATTTCAACATATACCTCGATAGAATATATCATTAATATCATCATCCTTTAATAGTACTAACAAAATAATAGGTAGGTAAGGGGGGAGGATAATAAAAGGAATTGCTTAATTGCTATTCCTTACATCAAGCAACTAATTTTCTGCATTCTTCTGCACATCTCAAGCAGGCCTCAGCACATTTTTGACAATGTTCATGATCGTGTTTTTTACATTCGTTTCCGCAGCTTTCACAAATCTTGGCACACACTTCAGCCAACTCTGAAATAAACGGTGTTCCTCTCTCGATCGCCTGTCCTAAATAAGAGCAAATATCCGCACATTCCCGATCCAAGCGAATGCATTCCACCATCATGTTTACATGATCTTCTTTTAAGCATGCGTCGTATCAATGATTACACGCGGTCATACAATCATTTAAAGTTTGGATAACAGATGAATGATACTCATGTGACATGAACAAATCTCCTCCTAAATATGGTCTCACCCTTACTATTAACCTTAAAACTACCCTTTAAACTTCTTTTAGGATAAAGGTAAAAGGTTCATTAAAACTGAACGGACAAGTGATGGGCTTTAGGGAATGAATGGAAGGGACAGTGCATAAATTTAAATGAAGGGAGTGGATATATGAAAATGTTTATTAAATTAAGTGTTGCCAGTGTCTCCGGAGCCGTCGTGTATTTGATATATAATGTCAACCAGACGCTGCGTAAAGGAATGGGAACGCTTGAAGAAACAAATAAGACACTGGAAGAGGTAAGGAATGCAGTACATGGATTGACGCAAGAGTCCAAACAATTGATCCACTCTGCCAATCAAATTACAGCGGATGTAAAAGGGAAGATGGAAAATGTCGATCCATTGCTAGAATCCGCTCAAGATGTTGGGGAAATGATTCATAACGTAACCAATTCCATGAAAGAAGCCAGTTTGGAAGGCCGCCACAAGGAGCTATCCGCTCCGACAGCTCCTTTGACTCGAACTGAAGCTGAGGGGGTTCAAATCAAAATCAAGTAGTACCATTTAACATTAAAAACAGGCACCCCGGGATACACTAACATATTTGAAGCAATCGTTTCTATCATTTATTTTAGAGGGGGAGCTTTATCATGATTATTGAATATAGTGTGGCTGCGATAGCCTTAGCCTTCATTTGGTTAGTCGTATTTTTAATCAGTACCCTTCAAAAGGGAATGGCCACGATAGGAGAAGCCAATCAAACCTTGGCTGAAGTGAGAAATGCCATCCATGATCTATCCGGCGAATCGAAACAACTATTGCAAACTGCAAATGAAATCACAGACGATGTAAAAACTAAAATGAAAACGGTTGAACCATTATTGGATTCTGCACAGGATGTTGGTGAAGTCATACATTCAGTTACAGACTCTGTTAAAAAAGCCACTAATGGCTTCCGTACAGATTTTTCCCCGAAAAAAATCAATGCCATTAAACCCAAAAGCCAATTTAGATAAAAAGAAAATATTAAAAAAGTGAAAGACACTACCGGGAATTGGAGTGTCTTTTTTGATGATATGTATAATAGGCGTGATATGGATATCGCCCGTGGTTTGTTATATATAAGACCCATTTCTCTCATACAGATCACTTAACACCCTGTATGAGAATATGGAACAAACATAAAATTATGGGCTTTAGGACAAGCAATTATTTATCTGTCTTGTCACCTTCAGCATGACCGGATGCTTTTGAGTCATTGGAATGTTTGACGCCTTTACTTACATATGGTTTGGCGCTTTTTTTCTTATTGGCACTTGTTTTCCAACGATTCCAGCCCTTCTTGCCCGTTCCTGTGCCGGTACCTTTACCCGTTCCGCTCTTAGCCTTAGCTTTACTCATGAAATCACTCCATTACTATTGTATGGTTAGTTTAAACCATTTTACTTGATTATTACCCAAGTATGTTGAAATATACAGTAACGAAGGTGATATGTACAGGGAAAGGCTCAATTTTTTTAATCTAAATCTTTATATATCAATAACAGCAAGAGATTTTGCTTTGGTTTTTGCCTCACTTTATCGATATCGATCTTGATTTCGTCAGTAAGATGCTTATGCCGATTTTTTTGCAAATGGTCAAGTAGTGCATGAAAGTTAACAATACAGCACCAGTATTCATTCCTAAAATGATTCCTCCCATATTAAGAGAAGCCTGGGAGCCTAGGATATACATCATTAAAAAGGCAACAATATGGGACCATACGGTATGAATGAAAGCATCCTTCACTAAACCAAGGCCGATGAGATAGGCTTGCATGGGAATGACAAAAAAATGAAAAAGGAAATAAGGACATAATAATTTTAAATAGTACGCGGCAGATGTTGAAGAAAAAAAGAGGGAGGTCAAAGGTTCCGCAAAGAAATAAATGAAGATCACAGCCGGAACTCCATACAGTACGGTGAAAGACATCGATTTTTGCAATAAAACCCTCAATTTTTCCTTATCCTGCCTTTTGTAAGCATTCGAAACATTCGGAATGAGCATGATCATTAAGGAATGTGCGATAAAGGCTGGGAAGAAGCCGATCGTCATCGCTACTCCAGTAAGCATCCCAAAATGCTCTGTAGCCACTACCGCACCGAATCCTGCCGAGAGAAGGGCAGTGTGGATCAAAAAAGGTTGGATCGCATTTGTTATCGCATGAAAGATCCTTAACCCCATGGTGGGCAGCGAAACCGCCAATAACTTTTGCCGGGCATGTTTACCGGTTGTCCGTGAGTTTGTACCGCGCCTCATGATTCGCATTTGAAGAATCAAAAGGTTGATCAAGTATAGAAAAACGAGGAACTCACTGCCAATCAAAACAAAAAAGGCCATCAATAATGACTTTTCCTGGTTAAAATGAAATAAGTTAAAGATAAGGAAAAGCAAGCCGAATTGAATGATATCCTTCAAAAAGTTGGAAAAAGCAATCTTCCCCATTTGCTGGACACCCATGAAATAGCCTCTTGCAATCGACGAAAAGGCAACTATTGGGATCACTGTGATGAGCAGCCATTTAATATAGGGATGGTATTTGTCCATTATGGATGAGAAGGAAAGTATGAAAGGCATGACTACACACATTACCAATACGACGACTGCAGCCATTTTAAGTGCATGAACGATAAGATTATAATGCATTGCCTGTTTATTTTCCGCGACGAATTTTGAAATGGAAATATGTAATTCAAGGCTGGCGATCACATATATCAAAAAGAAAATTGGCAATATGGACATATAAAGCCCCATGCCCTCTTCGTGTAATTCCCTGGCTAGGAGCATGTTCACTAAAAATTCGATACATTCACCAAAAAACGCTGCAACAATCAAAATGAGCGTTCCTTTATAAAAAGACTTCATGTTGGACCACTCCTAACAAGGTGTTTGTATATAGATATGAGACATGCCATGGAATATTCATGAGGAACTGCATATCCCGGCGATACAAAATGCGGTTATGCCTATGGCAATCCTTATTAATCGCTTAAAAATTAAATCAGGATAAAGGTGGAAAATTGTATGAAATCGATTGGTTACATTCATTTATAATGGGGAAATCCTTACCCATACATCTTCATCAAATGGCTTCATATGGTGAAATTACAAACAAGGGCAAGTTTTTATGTCATTTTCTTTTCAAAAGTGTCAGATGAATCATGAATATAAGAATGGGACATGAATTTCGCTTTGAAATTCATGCTTTATTTTGCTATCCTTTAGCAGAGGGGATGATCAATATGAAATTCACATCTATTAGTCAATCAAATATAGATGAATTGTGCATTGCGTTTGAAAGTTGTCTTACGAAACATGACATTACATTTAAGTATGTAGATATGACGGAAGAGAACGGAATCATATCGTTCATTTTTTGTGATGACCCGGAAAATGCCAGATCGGTCGACATGGAAAGTGAACGCTTCATTGGATTGGATACCGATTACATAGCCAAGGAAATTTTAGAGCCAATCCTGCCTAAATTAAAGGAATTTGCACAATATAAAATCATCGATTAAGATGATTTTTTTTGTTTTGATTTTTGTTTTTATTGCCTAGATGGAGCTGGAAATTTAACTTCCTATTATATGCGCATTATTATAGTCAGGGTATAGTTTGTGGAACTAAAAAAGCTGGAAGGGAAAAGGAAGAGTTCTTACAGCGGTTTACAATTGACTAGCTATGCAGGAAATGGTGATTATATAAAAGAAATACCCTGGGTGTGATTACATCCAGGGTATTTCTTCTTTGAAAAGCCAAAGATCGCTTTTCACCACTAACTATACTCCACGGTATTCCGGATCAAATGACCATTTTTTTACCGGCATTTAATTCAACTTCCTGCTTGGGAGTTTCAATTTTCTTGATTTTCTTCACTCTAAAGTGATAAACCGCATAACATCCAATGAAGAATGCTCCCCCGCAATAAAGGGCCATTCGCTGCTCAGGAACAAATGCTAAACTGATCATTACGATGCAGTTTGTTATTAATGCAAGTATGGGGATGAATGGGTATAGCGGAACTTTAAATTTCAGATCTTCTATCTTTCCGCCTTGGCGGGTATAGGATCTTCTAAAAGCAAGAAGACTAGCCGAAATGGCAATCCAGCCAATTTGTGCACCTAACCCTGCAAGGGAAAGAAGAAAGACAAATATTGTATCCGCAGCTACTACACTTGAAAGTAAAGACAAACCGGCAATCGCCAGGGTGATGAGCAGGGCATTGAGCGGAATCCCTCTCTTATTCACCAAACCGAGCTTCGGACTTGCCATACCTTCCCTTGAAAGCGAGTAGAGCATACGTGTCGCAGCATAAAGACCGGAGTTCGCCACTGACAATAGTGCTGTAAGAATGATGAAGTTCATGATGTCAGCTGCATACGGAACTCCGAGACTATCAAGTACAACAACGAATGGACTTTCTGAGATACCGGCTTTTTCCCTTGGAATCAGCGCTGAAAGTACTGTGACAGAAAGAACAAAGAAGAAAAGGGTTCTCCAAACGGTTTGTTTGATGGATTTTGGTATGACCTTTTCCGGGTTTTCACTTTCTCCAGCGGCTATTCCGATTAATTCAGTGCCCTGGAAGGAAAAGTTCACTGTAATCATTGTGATTAGCAGGGCCGATATCCCATTGGGGAAAAGACCCTCAGCGAAAAAGTTTGAGAAAAATGGAGCTTCTTGTCCACCTTTCATATCAATCATACCAAACATAGCAGCACCGCCAACGATGATGAAAAGAATGATGGCCAATACTTTTATGCTGGAAAAAACAAACTCCGATTCGCCAAATGCCTTTGCTGATAAGGCGTTTAGTGAAAAGATGAGAAAAGCAAAGATTGCACACCACATCCATACGGGTGATTCAGGAAACCATCTTTGCATTAGCTGTCCTGCTGCCAGAAACTCTAAGGCGACTGTAACGGCCCAACCTAACCAGTATAGCCATCCGATGGCAAACCCGGTTCCTGGACCGATGAACTTAGTCGCATATGTCTGAAACGAACCGGAAACAGGCATGGCAACGGATAGTTCACCTAGGCAAAGCATCGTTAAATACATGATGAAGCCGCCGACTATGTAAGAGAGGATGGCACCGAAGGCTCCTGCTTCATGAATGGTATAGCCTGAACCGATGAAAAAGCCCGTACCAATACATCCCCCTATTGAAATCATAAATAAATGTCTTGCTTTCATGCTCCGTTTTAATTCATTTGGTTGATTTTCTGCTGTTTTCATTGAAAAACTCCTTTACCTGATGGGTGCAAACGGTTTCATTTATGTTGGGACGTTATTAGGGAATTTGTGTTCTTACAAGTCTAATAGCTTTTGATTTTGATTCTTAGATGATGTCGAATTCCCTCCGAAAAGAGATTACTTCTGCATTAAAGAAGCATCATTCAATGAACATAGGTACCTATGCAGAATTAATTTCGAAAGCGCCGCTTAATAAAGAAAGAGAAGCCAAGCGTCAGGAAACTAGGGATGTAAATTGATTCATGTCGATCATCCGCCAATGGGAAGAAGCTCATAAAAGAAGTATGGGCTTTTCCCTATGGAGCATCACTTTAACGAACTCTCTATATTTCTATCAAAATCATAGAGTCCGATTATTTAACATGAGCCAATAAATCAGGAGTGATATGATCTTCCGCTCCATATAATAATTTTTCCCCAAGCAATGAGCCCATTAATGCGACAGCAACTTCAGCCGTTTTATTATGCTCGTCCAATATTGGGTTTATCTCAACAAACTCTGCTGATGTAATGATATTAGCTTCAGCTAGCATTTCCATGGCAAGATGGCTTTCGCGGTAACTAATACCTCCCATTACAGGCGTTCCTACCCCTGGTGCATCATCTGGATCAAGACCATCAAGATCAAGTGATAAATGGACAAGGTCCGTACGTTCTTTCAGGTAGGCAATCGATTCTTCCATCACTTTTGTCATACCCATTCTATCAATCTCATGCATAGTATAGACTTTAATTCCTTTTTCCCTGATTAACTCTTTTTCACCTTGGTCTAAAGAACGGGCACCAATGATGACAATGTTCTCTGGTTTGACTTTTGGAGAATATCCGCCAATTTTAGTCAGTGCAGGGTGGCCAAGGCCCAAACTTACTGCTAGGGACATACCATGTATGTTTCCTGATGGGGATGTTTCGGCAGTATTTAAATCTCCATGTGCATCATACCATATTACCCCTAAGTTTTCAGAATGCTTCGCTAAACCGGCTAATGTCCCGATAGCAATGCTGTGATCTCCACCTAAAACTAAAGGAAAACGATTTGCTTGGATGACTTCATCCACTTTTTGACTTAATTTTTCATTACCTTCTGCTACGTCCTGCAGATTCTTTAAATTTGTGTCACTATCACTTTGTGCTCTTTCCTGTATTTCTACTTTAATATCACCTTCATCACGGACAGTATAGCCAATGTTTTCAAGTCTTTCACTCAACCCTGCATATCTAATGGCACTAGGCCCCATATCTACTCCTCTTCTAGTTTGACCAAGATCCATCGGCACACCAATAATTGAAATTTCCTTCTTCATATGTAATTCCTCCTTCGATTTTTCTACCCTAGTATAAGGGTAAAAGGAGTGATGACTCAACTCGACATTTTTTTGAATATTTATACGATTGAGAAAAGGGGAAAGGTCCTGGGTTAAAATTCCTATTATTGATTTTTTATGAACATAATATATTACCTTACGGGGTATTAGTGACAATGGATGATTCCTTGTAAAAACTGCAATTGTTAAGATTTTTATCCCAGGAATGGAAGTGATAGCGCTGCCAATCAGAATCTTTCGCCAAGGGTGATTCAGAAGATATTGAATATAATTTACTAGATACATTTATTCAGGAAATGGGGCCGTTACACCTATAATGTATGGAAGGATTTTTCATTTTTATATGGAATATATAAAAAAAAACTAAAAATATTTTAGTTGCAGTTAAAATATCACGACTTTTTTTATCTAAACACACTGAGTACTTTGTATTTAGACGCAGTTTGAACTAGGAGGTATTCATGTTGAATAGCAATGATAGACAGAGTGGAAAAATGGAACCGAACCAAAAGAATGAGAGCCTTAAGTATTTATCGAAACGCTGGTCAAGCAAAATTAATAATTTTTTGGTTCTTTGCATATATGAGCAAAACAATCAATATCATGATTTCAATAATAAATTCAAAACACACAAATTAAAAAATTCGAAGGGGTTTCTAACCTTTAAAGATGGATTGAACAATAAAAGTTTTGTTATTTGGGAACAAGCATATAAAGAGAATGAAGAGCTATTTGCCAAACTGAGGTTAACGGCGAGAAACGAAACATTGTCACATATTGCCCAACATGTCGTATTCTATCTATTAAGTGAATATGAAAGGGTTTCTACAAAAAATCATGCTGTTTTAAAAGAAAAACATTTAATGGAAGATTCAATTTACCAAATGGAAAAAAAATTAAAAAATGAAACTTTTTTGGCAGAGAGATCGGTTTGGGAGGAATTTTACAGCTGGTTTAGACTGCTAGTAAAAGAATGGGTCCTTGAAGAAATAGCCTTATCAATAGGCCTTAATGAAATGGAAAGACTTGATGATCAAGCATTAAATAAGTTATTTTACGAGCATCTCACAAAACATTTTACTGAAAACACTGGATTTTTATCGAGAGTAACAGATATCGTTAATGAATATATTAAAGAGTGGATCGATAAAATCATGAGTGAATTTAATATCGAAAACAATACGATCGAAAAGATAGAAAACCTGCTATGTTTTAAGAGGGATTTTCAGACATCAGATTTATTATTATCCACAATGAGGGATTTTACTTTCAACTTTACCGTCCAAGATCATTTGCTTGTTATGAATAGTGCTCCATATCAGTCAGTTAGAGATGCAATTTATAAAAAAAATTTCGAAATCATTGGAAACATTCCTTGGCCTGCAACCCCAATATTAAAGGGTAATACAGAAGGCTTCATACAAATAATCCCTTTTGGTAACGATCATATAACCTATGGGCAGACGAATGTGAAAGAAGCCTGGAACCGAGTCCACTCTTTATCTGATGTGGATGTAGATGTTTTTGATGCTCTTTGCAGCCTTTTCCTGTCAAAGGCTGCTCATAATGAGGAAACAGTGGAAATTTATTTAAATGACCTCCTTTCAATTCGAGGATTAAAGCCAAAACTTGGTGGGTTTGGGCGTCGAGGTGGTTACGAGTCAAAACAGCGTGCTCAAATTTTGAAATCGCTTACAAATATACAAAGCATATGGATTAACATTAACAAAGCTACCATCTATGAAAAAGGTAAGCCTGTTCAGACAAAACTACAAGGGAGGACGTTTATCTTTAAAGATCGTAATGGCGTTGAATATGATATATCAGAAGAAGCAGACAGGAAAAAGATAACGTTCACGATCGATAAGGTTTTCGCCAAATATCTTAATGGTTCTGCACGACAAGTTGCCCTACTTTCAATAAAAGCACTTCAATATAATCCATATAGGCAGCTTCGGGAAAAACGGCTTACAAGATATCTAAGCTGGCGTTGGAGGACCCAAGCAAGAAAAGGAGACTTTTTACAGCCGAATAAAACCAGTACCCTATTGGAATCGATCGGTGAAAAATTAAATGACCGAACACCATCTCGAACTAGGGAACGTTTCGAGAAAGCTTTGGATGTTCTACTGGATGATGGCGTTATTGCATCATGGCATTATGAAAAGTGGGATGAATCCATAGCCGATTATAAAGGATGGGCCAGTATTTGGCTGAATTCGATGATATTAATAGAACCGCCTGATATCATAAAAGAGCAATATCGCTCCATAGAAAAGAAACAAAAAACAAACACTGGCAATCGTCTTGCAAAGCAAGAACCGGCTAACCTGAAGAGCAGCGATCATATTGGTGAGCAAATAAGAATCACAAGAAAAAAACTCAACCTCTCTTTATATCAATTAGCAGAAGAACTGGAGATATCAGCCCCATATGTCAGTAACATTGAGAGAGGGATGAAAATTCCATCCTCGAAAATTCAAACGAAAATGAAGAAATGGCTGGAAAAACAGGAACATATTAATTGATCATGAACAAATTAACCCTATTCCTTTATCAGGAGGAGGGTTGTTTGTGTTGCCATATACATAAAAAGCATTGGCGTTTATCTTGTTCCAATGTCGGGGCTATGAATGTAAGAAGTCGGGGTCATCCAGAACACATATTTTTCATTCTATTCTTTTAACCCTGCTGTATATGAGAAATTTCGTCTTTTAAAAATAATTAACTTCCTAATGTTTTAAATGAATTTAACAAACTATGAATTTCTAGAATATTAACCCTTCCATGTAAGATTAGTTCAAAGATATCTTTTTTAAGTAGGGGGGAAGATTCATGATAGAAAATAAACATTCAGACAATTCTCATGAAACGCTTGAGCCGTTATTCAATCCAAGATCCATCGCAATCCTAGGTGCCTCCAAGAGTGAATACAAAATCGGGAATTTACAGGTCAAAGCCCTTTTGGATGGTCAATTTAATGGGGAGATTTACCCAATCAACCGTAAAGCAAAAGAGATTGAAGGGATTAAGTGCTATGAATCTTTGTCCGATGTTCCGAATGAAATTGATTTAGCCATTTTTTGCCTTGGGGCGAATCAGGTGCAGCAAGGATTAGAGGAATGTGCACGAAAGAAAGTGAAAGCAGCCATCATTTTTGCTGCTGGTTTTTCTGAAACGGGAAAAGAAGGCATCAAGCAACAGGAATTGTTAACAGATATTGCAAGAAAGAATGGAATACGGATAGTGGGTCCCAACTGTGTTGGATTAGTGAATTTGTCGAATGGCTTGATTGGCACTTTTTCCCCTGCCATTCAATCAGTGCCAATAAATGACCAAAGAGGGGTAGGATATGTCTCCCAAAGCGGTGCGTTTGGTGTTTTGACTTATATGGCAGCAGCTCAGAATGGATTGAGTTTCAATTATTTCGTGAGTGTAGGAAATGAAATGGAAACTGAATTCTCGGATATCATTGAATATATGATCCATGATTCAAAAACAAGTGTGATAAGCGGCTACTTGGAAGGTGCAAAAAACCCGGAAAAATTACGAAGCCTGGCAAAAGAGGCATTGGATAGAAATAAACCCATAATTGTCATGAAAACCGGAAGGAGCAAGGCTGGAAGCAGAGCTGCTGCTTCACATACAGGTTCACTTGCGGGATCGGATCAAGTATATGATGCCTTTTTTAAGCAAGCTGGCATCGTAAGGGCCGATGATTATGAAGATATCATATCTTTTTCAAAGCTATTCCTATCAAAGAAGCTTCCAAATGGACGCAATACGGTTATTATCACCAGTTCAGGCGGGAGGGGAATAAATGAAGCGGATCGCTGTGAATCATACGGACTTACCATCAACCCACTGAGCTCAAAGACAATAACAGAAATCAAACGTAATATACCCGAATATGCAAGCGCTTCCAACCCTGTGGATTTAACAGCGGCCGCATCTGTTTCCAATCCTGAGTTATTTCTTGCACCATTGAGGGCACTTGTAGAAGATCCGGATGTCGATAACATCATTTTTACTGAGTTTCCCTTTAATTGGACTGCCGAGCACCCTTTGCTTCAAGAGTTTATTGAAATTTGTACAAGCTCAGATAAATTTGTTTTCATTACCTCTTTTCCATTAGACGGCATGACCCTTCCCCTTGGTACCGATGAGCTCGTGAAAAATGGCATACCGGTGATCCCTGGGAACCTTAATCCGATAAGAGGGCTGGCGAAACTAGTTGAATACAGTGAATTTTATCGAAAAAATCTTGAAAATCAAGTTTCCAATAGTACAAAGAAAATAGAGAAACAAAACTTACAGGATATGCTGAAGCCCGGTACTGCATTAAGTGAATTCGAAGCTAGTATGGTTTTGGAAAGATACAGGATTGCTACCACGAAGCGTGTTATAGCTGCAAATGAAAACGATGCAGTACAAATCGCTAACAGTATCGGTTATCCGGTTGTGTTAAAGGTCGATTCACCGGATATACCACATAAGACGGAAGCTGATGCCATTCGATTGAATGTAAAGACCGATCTTGAGGTCAGAAAAGCTTTCACAGATATTAAGCGGAATGCACTAAATTATAAACCTGAGGCTACAATAAACGGCATTTCCGTTCAGGAAATGTTACCTGATGGAGTGGAAATCATTGTTGGTGCAAGTGATGATCCTGTATTTGGACCGGTTATCATGTTTGGTCTAGGGGGAATATTCGTTGAGATCTACAAAGATATTTCGTTTAGAATTGCTCCACTGTCAAGGCAAGATGCACTTGAAATGATTGAAGAAATCAAGGGCAAGGACATTTTAATGGGAGCACGCGGGAAAGCACCGGTTGATATTGAAGCCATCATTGATGTGTTATTAAAGGTTTCCTCTATAGTTACAGATTATAAACATTCCATTGACGAATTGGATATTAATCCATTGCTGGTCTATGAAAATGGAATCAAGGCCGCTGATGCCATGATTGTTGTAAAAAATAATGTGGATGATAATACCGTTATTAGGGGGTAGAGAGCAAATGGAACTTGATCATTTGACCGGATTAACAGGAGCTGAATTTATATTTGAAGTCGAAAAGAGGCATATCCGCCAATTTGCTGAGGCAATTGGTGATTTTAATCCCTTATATGTGGATGAAGAATATGCTGCGAAAACTTCATATGGTGGCATTATAGCACCGCCAACCTTCCCGATTGCCATTGGTCAGGATAGCGGCGAAAGCCTTGATTTGGGCCTCGAACAAAAGAGAATGCTGCATGGTGAACAGGAGTTTATTTATTCCCGCCCCATTAGGCCAGGTGATAGATTGCATTGTCAGATGAAAGTATCAAATGTATACGAACGGGAAGGAAGAAAAGGAAAGATGCAGTTCTTGGTACTTGATACAGAAATGAAAGATGAGTCAGGTGAAATGGTGGTCATAAGCCGAACAAATATCATCTATCGGCCCATTATTAGTGATCACGCTCCTGTCTGAAAAAACATGATGATATTTAATGGCATTAAAGTATCAATATCAAATTCCAGCAAACTGAAAACAGGAGGAATCAGGGATGTTGAACTATGAAAGTTTACATGAAGGTCAAAGACTTGAATCTCTCTTCAAGCCACCTGTAACCAAGGTACAACTTGTTAAATATGCCGGAGCTTCAGGGGATTTTAATCCATTACATACCGATGATGCATTCGCACAAGAGATTGGCATGCAGGGTGTGATTGCTCATGGAATGCTTGTAATGGGCTTTCTCGGTGAATATGTAATGAAACTGGCTGGTGATCAAGCTGTACCGGCAAATTTTAAAATGAGATTTGGTGCTGTAACCGTACCAGGAGATCGGATCACGTGTTCTGCTTTCGTTAAAAATTTGTATGAAGAAAGAGGTCAACGCTTTGTAAGGCTGGACATTATTGCAGAAAAGGAACCAGAACAAGTTGTCGGTTCAGGTGAAGTGGTTTTACGGATTAAATAAAGGTTACAAGTTATCAAATAGTAGGAGGGTTTATTATGGAAAGCATTAAAAATCGCTATGCCATTGTCGGTGTAGGGGAAAGTGAGCGTTCTAAGAATTCCGGTACAACCCCGTTACATTTGGCGTTGGACGCTGCTCGAGCTGCATTGAATGATGCTGGGCTTCAAGCGAAAGATATTGATGGGTTCATGAGCTATTCGGAAAACGATTCTTGTACATCTCATCAATTAGCAACATATTTAGGGGTCCGGCCCAAATATGTTAAGGATATTTTGGGCGGGGGAAGCAGTACCGAAATGCTGATAGCTGACGCTGTTGGATTAATCGAATCAGGTCAATTGAATACGGTGTTGATTTATCGTTCCATGAATGGACGCTCAGGCGTGAGGATGGGCGGAGGCGGATGGGATGTAAATATGCTTCAAACAGCCATAGAAGGCGGAAGCTTCATCATTCCTTACGGTGCTGGCAGTCCGGCTCAGTGGTTCGGACTTTTTGCGACGCGACATATGCATGAAACCGGGCTGACAGAGGAACATCTTGGGCATGTCTGTTTAGCTTTTTACGAACATGCTCAAAGGAATCCTAAAGCATACTTTTATGGTAAACCATTAACGATGAAGGAATATCTTAAAACGCCCTATTTAAGCTATCCATTTAAAAAACATGATTTCTGCATGGAATCCGATGAAGCAAATGCAATCATTGTCACTTCAGCAGAACGTGCTGAAGGATGCAAGTCCAGACCGGTATACATCATGGGTTTATCTGCTAGGCAGTGTGTGTCCCATGCACATTATTGGAATGATTTAACCGAAGTGGCTGCTGACTATGTCGCGCCTGAAGTATATAAAATGGCTGGAGTAAAACCTGAAGATATTGACGTTGCATCCATATATGACTGTTATAGCTGGGTTGTACTTCGGCAGTTGGAGGCTTATGGATTTGCACCGCGCGGAGAGGTCGGTGACTTTGTAGCCGAAGGAAACTTGCGGATCGGCGGGAAATTACCTTCGAATACAGCAGGAGGAATGCTATCGGAAGGATATACACATGGAATGAATAACGTATTGGAAATCGTACGTCAAGTTCGTCACGAATACAAAGGAACCGATCGGCAAGTGGAAAATTGTGAAATCGGAATCTGTACTGGCTGGGCTGGACCGGATATGGCCGGTGCCATGATTTTAAGAAATTAGGAGGGAACAAAATGGAATACCAAAAACCTATTCCGCTAAAAACACAGGATAATAGTCCATATTGGGATGGCGCAGATCGACATGAACTGATTCTTCAAAAATGCAATTGCTGTCATCAATATTCCCATCCTCCCGGTCCGAGCTGTGCAAAATGTGGCAGTTCGGAACTTAGCTGGGAAAGCCAAGGCAGCGATATTAACGGTAAAGTCTATTCATATATCGTTTCCTATCGGCCCTTCTTACCTGGATTCCAGGATGATTTACCGCTTGTAATTGCCATAGTCGAATTAGATACTCTGCCCCAGGTCAAGTTAATCGGAAATATTCTGCATTGTTCACCAGAAGATATTGAAATGGGTATGCCAGTTAAGATGGTTTGGAAGGAAATTACGGATGAACGGTCACTGCCGCAATGGATTCAGTCATAGAAGTGTAATTTGCAAGCATTAAAGGAGGAAGATATCTATGGATTTTTCGTTTACAACCAAGGAAGAAGAATTCCGTCTTGAATTGAGAGCGTGGCTTGAAAGAAATTTACCTGAAGGTTGGCTTGAAGGAACCAGTAATGTTTCAAAAGATGAAAGAGAGTATGCCGTTTTCCTCAGGAATTGGCAAAGGAAATTATATGAAGGTGGCTGGGCAGCGATTGCCTGGCCAAAAAAATACGGCGGACGAGAAGCGACGTTGATGGAGGAAATAGTTTATCAACAGGAAATGGTTAGAGTAAAGGCTCCGGCGCTTGTGAATTATGTAGGCATCCATATGGTGGGACCCACTCTAATGCAGATTGGAACGGACGAACAAAAAGCAAAATATATCCAAAAAATTCTCACAGGGGAGGAAGTATGGTGTCAAGGATATTCCGAACCGAATGCTGGATCCGATTTATCCGCCATTCAAACAAGCGCCGTAAAGGACGGAGATCGGTGGATCATTAATGGTCAGAAGGTTTGGACAAGCTTTGGCCACTTAGCTGATCGATGCTTTTTACTGGCTCGGACGAATCGTTTTGATAAAAAGCATAAAGGGATAACGGTTTTCCTATTGGATATGAATCAGCCGGGGGTGGAAACAAGGCCCATCATTCAAATGGATGGTCAGCATGATTTTAATGAAGTCTATCTGAATGATGCGATTGCATACGATGCTGAAATAGTTGGGGAGGTAGATGAAGGCTGGAAAGTTACGATTGCATTGCTTATGCATGAAAGAACGGGAATCGGAGCACAAGTTTTTACATTGGAACAACAATTTAATGAACTTGTAGGGTTAGCTAAAGAATTGAAGGAAGATGAAGAGCCATTGATGGACAATCCGCTTGTTCGTCATACAATGGTAGATTTATATACTCGCTCACGCGGTTCACTTTTGAACTATTATCGTAATTTAACTAAGACATTAAAAAATGGTCATCCTGGTGCAGAAGGTTCGATGGATAAATTGATGGTAAGTGAACTTACTAAAGAGCTGTTGTCCCAATCCATTTCATTACAAGGACATAAGGGTATTCTGTGGAAAGACGATGCAATCACCTCCAACTCATATTGGCAGGATAATTATCTTTATTCTTTTGGACAAACAATTGGAGGTGGAACGAGCGAAATTCAAAAGAACACTATTGGGGAAAGAATTCTAGGTCTACCAAAAGATATGGGACGTTAAGTTGAAAAGGGGGAATGAAGGTGGATTTTTCTTTAAATCAAGAACAAGAAATGTTCCGCGGATATGTCCGGAAATATTTAGATGGTGCCGGGCAAACAAAAACGGCCCGTGCATACATAGAGGGTGAAACTGGATCTCTAATGGCCTTATTTTCGGGGCTTGCCGAATTAGGATGTACAAGCATTAATATATCGGAAGATTACGGGGGAATGGGCTTAGGTCACCTTGATTTAATACCTGTACTTGAAGAAACCGGCCGTTCTTTATTCCCGGGTTTATACTTAGAAACCAATGCACTAGCTGTGCCATTATTAGAGAAATTCGGTACTGAAGAACAAAAAGGTAGGTATTTAGCAGAAATTTCGGCTGGTACAAAAACATTCTCGCTAGCTTGGTTAGAACCAGGTGGGAGTTACGGTCCTTCTGGTATCAACCTGGAGGCAAAATCCCTAAACGGTCAGTTGATATTAAGCGGAGTGAAAACAATGGTTCCCGATGCTGAGTTGGCTGATCATTATATAGTGTTAGTCCGCACAGGCAAAGGTAACCGAAATGAAGGGATTACATTACTTATCGTCGATCGAAATGAAACGAATTTGACGCTTGAAAGCCAGAAAAACATTGACGAAACCCGACAATTGGCAGCATTGGCTTTCAATGATGTTGAAATTCCAATGGATCAGGTACTTGGATCGATGCATCAAGGGTGGGATGCCATCCAAGAAGGATTACTCTCATTCAATGCGGCTCTCTCGGCAGTAATAGTCGGGTGTATGGAGAAAGTGGTGGAAATGGCAGCAGAGTATGCGAAGATTCGTGAACAGTTTGGTCAGCCGATAGGGAGATTCCAAGCGATTAAACATAGGATCGTCGATATGAAAATGGATCTCGAAACAGCCAGATCTTTAGCTTATTATGCTAACTGGGCATTGGAAAGCGGTGCAGAAGATCGAGTTCAAGCCATATCCTGTGCACGAATATTTGCCACGAAAGCATTCATACGTATTTCGTCAGACAATATTCAAATTCATGGTGGAATCGGGTTTACAGAGGAAATTGATTGTCACCTTTTTGTTAAGCGTGCAAGGTTCTATGAGAATTATTTAGGAAGCACTGAACAATATTACAAACAGGCCGCTACGGCATTAGGTTGGTAGAAAAGCAGAAGGGGTTACATTCATGTCTTACTAAGCCGAAGGGTGGAGATGAAGGTTGGAAATTTCATATAAAGTGAAAGAGTACAAGAATATGATTAATGGCGATCTGGTTCCCGCTTCTTCCGGGAAGCGGATTGAGAGCTACGATCCGTCAACAGGCAGGGTTTGGGCAACCATTCCTTGCAGTATGGCCCAAGATGCTGAAGCGGCGGTAGAAGCAGCCCGGAGCGCTTTTGCCGATTGGTCTTCGAGACCAGCTATGGACCGGGCTGCTTACCTGAGGAAAATAGGTGACATGGTTGTAAAGCATGGTGAAGAGCTAGCTGAGTTGGAATCGAGAGACAATGGTTGGGTGATCAGGGAAACGAACCACGGCCTAATTCCCAGTTTAGCAAGCCTTTGGTATGATGCAGCAGGTGCTACAGCTATTGGAAGTAAGGGAGATACCGTCCAATTGGGACCTTCAAGTGTAGGTTATTCATTGAGGGAACCTCTAGGGGTAGTAGTAGGAATCCTTCCATGGAACTCACCGCTTTTCACTTTTACCATTAAAGCCGCTTATGCGATTGCGGCAGGAAATGCTGTCATTATCAAACCATCTGAATTGGCTTCTGTCGCTTCATTACGATACGGAGACCTGATTAATGAAATCCTCCCGCCAGGAATCCTCAATGTCGTATCAGGAACTGGAGCGGAAGTGGGAGATACTCTAGTAAGCCATCCAGATGTGAACAAAATCAGTCTGACCGGTTCTGGAGGAACGGCAAGGGCGATAGCACAATCGACCGCACGAAATCCTAAGCCCATGATTTTGGAACTTGGCGGGAAATCGCCAAACATAGTCTTTGCGGATGCAAACCTTGAAAAAGCAGCACAAGGGGTGACAAACTTTGGGATATTTAGCGGCAACGCAGGCCAACTATGTGTAGGCGGATCGAGGATTCTAATTCAAAGGTCCATATTCGATGAAATGATCATTAGGATGAAAGAAGTGATGGAACAGCAAATTCAACTGGGTGATCCAATGAATCCAGCCATTTCAATGGGACCAATCGCTAACGCTGCTCAATATGAAAAAGTCCTTTCATATATAGAATTAGGCCAAAAGGAAGGAGGGGAAATCATCATCGGTGGCCGTCATGGAGGTGTAAGCCTATTACCTGATGAACCCAAATTAGCAGACGGCTATTGGGTTGAGCCAACATTGATCAAGGTCAATAGTAATTCTCTCCGTATCTGTCAAGAAGAAATCTTCGGTCCGGTAGCGACCGTTATCCCCTTTGATACGGAAGAGGAAGCCATCACCATAGCTAATGACAGTGATTTTGGTTTAGGAGCTGGAGTATGGACCTCGAATTTAGATCGGGCACACCGTATGGTCCGCAAACTGGAATCGGGTAATGTGTGGGTGAACTTGTTTCGCAGGGTGGGGCCTGAACTCCCATTCGGAGGCCAAAAAAGCAGTGGATTTGGAACGGATACCATTCTTGAATATACCCGTGAAAAGACCGTTTATATGGAAATAGGATGAGTTCTTATGAGATTAGCACGGAATTTGCTGTAAATAGTGGACTGGGGGTACTGTAAATGTCACAAGATTCTAAAGGCATTTTTTATGGATGGTATGTAGTGTTGTGTGGCTTTTTCATCATGTTCGCCGGTTTCTCGATAATAAATTCCCTGCACAGTTTGTTCATGGTCCCGGTTACAGAGGATCTAGGAATAAGCAGAACCACTTTTTCCATTGCACTTTCCATTGCTGGCCTTGGAGTGGCCGTTGCTTCTCCGATCATGGGTAAATTACTCACTAAAGGGAATATGAAATTGATCATGTCAATTTGCGTAGTAATGGCCGGAGCAGGATTCATGTCATACTCGCTTGCAAACTCAGCTGTATATTTTAGTATCATTGGCTTTGTAATTGGCATCTGTGTTGCAGGCTTTTCCAATATTCCCATATCAATCATGTTAACCAATTGGTTTTATGAGAAAAAAGGGAAGGCCATGGGTTTGGCATTTGCGGGATCGGGAATTGGGGCAGCGGTACTCAGTCCGATCATTACAAAATTAATCTCAAATTATGGTTGGAGAACGGCCTACGTAATAGCAGGGATACTGATAATTGTCTTAACATTACCCTTGGTTCTTCTATTTGCAAAGAAAAGTCCCGCGGAAAAGGGCCTTGTTCCATTGGGCTCTGACAAAATGGAAAAGGCCGAAACTAATGTGGAATCTGAACAGAATGGCTTAACGATGGGGGAAGCAAAGAAGACAGCAATGTTTTGGATTTTCGTACTTGGAATCGTTTGTTTTGCATTAGTCGCTGGCGGGGTGCAAATGCATATCCCGGCATACTTGATCGATATAGGGCATCCAGCCATATTTGCTGGCACCATTTTTGGAATACTATCTTTGGCAAATACGGTTGGAAAATTGATTTTAGGAGCTGTTTTGGATAAGTACGGTACGGCAGGCGGCGCCATTTATGTAGGCGCCTGCATGACGATTGCTATGGCAGCGCTATTGTTAGCGAAGACACAGGCATTCGCATTCTTATTCGCCATCGCCTTTGGCTTTAGCATTGTGATATCCACTCTTGGGCCTCCCTTCATGACAAATGATATCTTTGGAAAGAAGGACTTCGGCTCCATCTTTGGCATAGTGCAAGTTTTTTTTGTGGCGGCAGGCTCATTGGGTGTGATCGTTTCGGGTGTAATCTATGATTTGACAGAAAGCTACCGTGCAGCATGGATCTTCTTTCTTTGTTTATTCATCTTCAGTATGGTTTGTGTACTAGCGGCAAATAGCATGAAAAAAAAGACGATCAGAAAAATCAAAAATATTTCCGACCAAAAAATTGGATAGTTTGACAGGGCTAAAAGTCATATGGAAGGGTTTGTTTTCCATAAACAAAACAGGATAAAGAGCGGCAGGCTGGATTGCTGCTCTTTACCTTCCTGTTAAACTATATGATTGTTTTAAAATTTTTCACTCCATTCCTCATCTTCAAGTGGCACACCATTAGTACTGATATATTCTACAATCATGTTTCCATGTTTAAGGACTCTATCTTTTTTTAAGGCATTGATGACTGCGGTAAAATGGTCTTCATCTGCGTCCTGTTTCTTACGTGAAAGGGTAATCCGTATGGTTGGGGAAACATCATAATCTTTATAGCTGGCCGGTATATTGGGATCAATCTTCAATTCTTTCCCGACACCCTCATCAAACACCAAGAGTAATTGATTATAATCGCTTATTTCTTCTTGAATCTCCTCCCAATCTTCATTCTCTGTAATATCTCCCAGTTCCTTGGATATCAACACGTCACCCAGTTCTTTTTCAACATAAGTCCGGATTTCTTTTTCTGCATCATCTTGCCATTTTTCAGATAGGAATGTATCCTCCATTTCCCCTGTTTCATCATTGAAGAAAACTAGAAATTGAGTCCCATATTTTTCATGTTTCACTTTAGCTGCGTATTCAAAATGGCCCCAGTTTCCCATATTATCGTATAAGACATCATATATTTCGGTTCCTTCATCAAAAGTTTTCTCTAAATATCGTTCAGCTTGATCCCGGACTTTCTTTTCTTCATCAGGATCTGCTTTCATACTTTGTGTGAATGAAAACATAAGAATCATCACACCGGACAAGATGATTAAAAAAACACCTAGTAAAGCCAGTAAAATCTTTTTTGTTTTGCTCAAGGAACACCCTCCTGTTATCTTTGCTATTTCTCAATAATTCCCATATTATTCTAACATTTTTACCGCTTATTTTACTATTCGAAATCTAAATTACCTTACCTCCAAAATATCGGGATACTTTGTTACAATATTTAAATGGTTAGTACCCAAAGGGGGAGATCAACTTGGAAACCTATCAAAGAAAAATGAATCATAATCGGGATGAATACAGAAAGTTGCGTTGGAAACAGCATCGTCTACAAGTTACAGGTTTATTCGATGCCGTATTTTCGAAAAAAGCGTTCGTTGATAAAGTGGCTATCGTTGGTGCAGGCAATTGCGATGATTTGGATTTAGAATATCTGGCAACTAAGTGCAACTCCATATATCTATTTGATATTGATATGGAAAGTATGGAAAAGGCTACGGCGAATTTGCCTGAACGTACCCGGGAGAAAATTCAACTTGTTGCAATCGATGTAACAGGCCTCGATAAAGTGGATTTTGATCGCCACCTATCTTCCATGCTAAATCGTGGTGAAACAGCAAAGGGAATTATTCAATATTTAAGGGATACCGAGAATCGGTTAGGTCAGCTTTCTGAAAGGGTTTTTGCTAATTATTATAATGATTTTGATATCGTGGCAACTTCCGCCATTTATACCCAACTATTTTATAATTGGGCCAAGGAACTGCTTTCTGATCATGCAAACCACTATCAGAATAAAGACGCAGAAGAGCTGAAAAATGGAATTTTAGATTTAAGGGATGAAATCATTCGTACAATGAATCACTCTATATCTAAAATTGGCAAGCAAAAAGGATTCTGTATTACATGGTCCGATATCTTAAAAATCGAACCTGAGTATATGGATACCATTAATGAAGGGCTGAATGCCATCTTTGCATTGGCCTCGAACGTAGGATACGGGGCAGCATTGATAGGGGTAAAAATGTTTATTGAAAAAGTGGAAAAAAGTGAATTAAGCCTTCGATACTGGACATGGGATTTTAATGCTAACAAACAGTATTTGACCATTGGCATTATCGGGAGATTGAATGGGTTGTAAATTGAAAAATGGAGGGATAGATAGGCATATCAGCAGCTATCTATCCTTTTTTTGTCCTTTAGGCGACTGGGCCAGCAAACCATTGGAAATAAGACATTATTATATAAAAGGTATAAAAAAACGATGGAATTTTTGACTATTTGTCTAATGATTTCACTAACTGGTGTGGATATAATGAATCTATTAAAAACAGAATATTCCGATATGTGAAAGTGGAACGCAGTAAATGATGATGAAGTGGTAATGAATATGACCAATAAGGAAGGGGTGTGTTGTTTGAAAGCAGATATTGTGTTCATAAATGGCGAGGTCATAACCGTAAATCAAAAAAATGAAGTAGCAGAAGCCCTTGCTATTAAAGGTGATCGTATCTTGGCAGTCGGAACGAATCAGGAAATCAAGGTATTTATCGGTGATGAAACAAATGTGATTGATTTGCAGGGAAAGTCATTACTACCTGGATTTATAGATTCTCATATTCATCTTATATTGTACGGTGTCAATCAATTGGCAGTAAGTTGTAAAGCTGAACATATCAAATCGGTAGAAGATTTGTTAGTCGATCTGAAGAAGCAAGCTTCGACAATCCCTAAAGGTGAATGGATTCGTGCCTGGGGCTTCAATGAGACTGCTGTGAAAGAAAAACGTTATCCTACAATAGCGGAATTGGATGCTATTTCAACGGACCATCCCATTATTGTAACCCGTACATGCAGCCATATTAGTGTGGTGAATAGCAGTGCGTTAGAGATTGCCGGAATAGATGAGAAATCAGAGAATCCAACTGGAGGGATCATTGAAAAGGATCGGAAGGGAAGAATTACAGGCAAACTCATTGAAACAGCAAATATGATAATGGCCGACAGAGCAAGTTATTCTGAGAGTGAACTGTTGAAAGCAGTGAAAATAGCATCTGAGCATTTCATAGCAGCAGGCATAACAAGCATTCATGAAGCAGGTGCTCATGGTCCTGAAAGTTTCCGTTTAATGCAGCAGGCCATAAAAAATAAGGATATTCGTGTCCGAATCTATGCGATGGTCGGTTCATTGAATAATTCCCATGAATTTGTAAATAAAATGGTGGATTCGGGAGTCATAACCGGAACTGGGGACGAAAGATTCAAAATCGGACCAGCTAAATTGTTTACGGATGGCAGCAGTACCGGTCCGACAATTGCTACCCGTAAGCCCTATTCGAGTGATCCAGGTTATTCCGGAATTCTTTATTATAAAGAAGAGGAAATCTATCAAGTATTAGGTCAAGCACATAAAAAAGGCTATCAGATCACAGTCCATGCCCAAGGGGACAAAGCGATAGAGATGTATTTAAATTGCGTGGAAAAGGCTTTGAATGAATCGCCAAGAAAAGATCATAGACATAGGATCGAGCATGCCGGAATATCTTCTCCAGATTTACAAATGAGGATGAAAGAACTTGAAATCATCCCAATCCCCAACCCCCCATTTCCTTATGAATTCGGTGATATATATATTGAACATTACGGTAATAGGGTCAACCACATGTACGCCGCCCGTGATTTTATTGATAATGGAATCTTGGCCGCAGGCGGTTCCGATGCTCCGGTTACTGATCACGACCCTTTATTAGGCATACACGTTGCAGTTAATAGAACAAGCAGGTCAGGTACGAAAATAGGTACGGTTCAATCGATTAGCGTATTGGAAGCCATTAAACTATACACTTGGAATGGCGCGTTTGCGAGTTTCGATGAAGATGTCAAAGGCAGCCTGGAGGCAGGTAAGCTGGCCGATCTAGTAGTATTGAATGATAGTATATTGAAAGTGGATTCCCAAAATATCAAGGATTTGAAAGTTGAATCAACGATTCTGAATGGGGAGATTCTTTATCATAGGGAAACATTGGTAGAAATATAATCTAGCGTAACTACTCTAAAACAACAAGACCTTCACTTTCATTTTTTTGGCTTAAGCGAACGTAAGTGGGATTTAGCAAGTTATTAAAAAAGGGGGATATACACTATGAAAAAGCAAAAATTATTAATTAATGGTGAGAGACTGAGTCGAACGCTAGAGAAATTTGCTGATTTTGGACGAACAGAAAACAACGGAGTCACAAGGCTATCCCTTTCCGAAGAAGATCGATTAGTCCGTGATTACTTTTGCGCTTGCTGTAAAGAATTGGGAATGACAATTAAGGTTGATGATATGGGGAATATTTACGCTACTTTGGCGGGACTTGAAAATAAACCTCCTATTGTAATGGGATCACATATGGATACAGTAAAAAAAGGCGGTCGGTTTGATGGTATCTTGGGTGTAGCTGCTGGCTTGGAAGTCGTTCGGACTCTGGTCGAAAATAATATCCAACCTAAAATTCCGGTAATGATCGTCAATTTTACGAACGAAGAGGGAGCCAGATTCGAGCCTTCCATGATGTCGTCGGGAGTTCTTTCAGGTAAATTCGAAAAATCCATCATGCTGCAAAAGAAGGATAGTGAAGGAACCACTTTCAAGAGTGCTTTGAATGCCATTGGATATGCAGGGGAAATAGAGTCTCGTTTAAAAGAAGCGACTGCATTTCTAGAGTTGCATATTGAACAAGGGCCCATTCTTGAACGTGAATCTCTCACGATCGGTGTCGTTGAATGTGTCCTTGGTATGGTGTGCTATGAGATAGAAGTTACAGGCGAATCCGATCATGCAGGAACCACCCCAATGAATATGAGAAAAGATGCTTTCTTCACTGCGAATAGCTTGATTATGGAGGCTCGTCAGAAGCTAGGCATGCTTGATGACGATTTGGTTTTCACGATGGGCAGGGTGAATGTGTTTCCCAATATCCATACGGTAATCCCTAATAAAGTGGTTTTTTCGCTAGAGGCAAGACATAAGGATTCCAAAGTCATCGAAAAGGTGGAGGAAGTCATTAAAAGCCTTATAACTACAGGTTCAGAAGACGGCTGCGACATCCAAGCGAAAAAATTGTGGGACAGGGATACCGTTTGGTTCGACAAATCCATTTGCAATTTGCTTGAGCAATCGACCAATTATCTAGACCTCCCCTATAAAAGAATGGTAAGCGGTGCAGGACATGATGCACAGTTTATAGCTAGTTATATACCTACTGCCATGGTTTTCGTTCCAAGCATCAACGGTAAAAGTCATTGTGAAGAGGAACTTACTAGTTGGGAAGATTGTGAAAAAGGCGTCAATGTAATACTGGAAACGGTCCTGGCCATCCAGTCATCTTAAGACGAAAATATGGTCGGTTGTAAGCAGGTAATGAAAGTAAACAAAGGGTGCTTTCAAACCATCAGTTCAGTATGAAAGTCAGCTTGACTGATGGTGATGCATCCGTGTAAGGAACCTAAATGGGGGAGGGTATAATTTGGATGCTATTAAGCTATTGCTTTTTGTTCCGTTTATAGGGTTTTTAGGTTTATTGCCCTACGCAAATAAAATAGAACCGTACATATTGGGGATGCCTTTTTTGTTATTTTGGGTTGCATTTTGGATGGTGATGGCATCGATTATCTTAATGATTGTCTATAAGTTCGATCCTGATAATAAAGGGAGTGATTCTGAATGAATATCTCATTACTCATCATTTCCATCTTCTTGGTTCTAGCACTTTATTTAGGGATAAAAGCAAGAAAAGGAAAGGATATGGACATGGAGCAATTTGCCGTAGGAGGTAGGGGCTTCGGTACATTCTTCATTTTTCTGCTGATAGCAGGTGAAATTTATACAACTTTTACATTCCTGGGCGGAAGTGGGTGGGCTTACTCGAAAGGTGCCGCTGCTTATTATGTTCCCGCCTATATATTCTTAGCCTACGTCCTATCATATTGGCTCGTTCCTAAAATATGGAGATATTCAAAACGTCATTCCATTATCTCTCAGCCAGAGTATTTTGCGGCTAAATATAAAAGCAGGTCAATGGGAATGATCGTTGCTGTGTTGGGAAGCTTAGCCCTTGTGCCGTACATAGTCATACAGCTCAAAGGATTAGGTATCATTGTTTCCGAAGCGTCTTACGGAGCAATTTCACCAGTTGCTGCAAGTGTCATCGGTGCTGTAGTTGTAACTACCTATGTGATGATCTCAGGCATTCATGGTTCAGCATGGACAGCCATACTGAAAGATTTCATGATTTTGGTGGTCGTTATCTTTTTAGGGATTTACATTCCATTTCATTATTTCGGAGGTATACAGCCAATGTTCGAGACCGTGCAGGCTGCTAAACCGGAAATGTTGGTTTTGGCAGATCAGGGATTGAGTCAGTCCTGGTTTGTGTCCACCGTTTTGCTAAATGCACTAGGATTTTATTTGCTGCCACAAACATTCATGGTCGTTTTATCGTCTAATGGGGAAAGGACCCTTCGCAAAAATGCGATTGCTTTACCGTTATACACATTGTTATTGCTTTTCGTTTTTTTCATTGGGTTTACAGCCATCATGGAAATCCCGGGTTTGCAAGGAGCTGATGGGGATCTCTCACTTTTAAGGCTGGCGATCCAAACATTCGATCCATGGGTGATTGGGGTTATCGGAGCTGCAGGTTTATTGACGGCGCTTGTGCCGGCTTCAGTCATGCTAATGGCTGCATCGGTAGGTCTGACAAATAGCTTTTATAAAGTTCTGGTTCCCGCTGCAACTGAAACACATCAATTGATTGTCTCAAGAATCATTATTATTGGTATCTCAATCATTGCTTTAATTGTAACGGTAACGGGCGGCGAGGCTTTGGCCATCTTGAATATCATGTCATACAGTTTAATTACCCAACTGGCACCTTCCTTGTTTTGCAGCTTGCCAAAAACAAATATTATCAATAAGTATGGTGCAATGGCAGGAATACTGGCAGGCGTCCTGATTGTTTTATATGCGACAATTGCAGATGTGAAGGTTGCTACATTCCTGCCGGATACCCCACATGTAATTAATGATATCAGTACAGGCGTCATAGCTTTATTGATTAATATACTAGTAACATTCATTGTAAGTGCACTGACTAAACGTATCTCTATGCAACAGACCGAAATGAATGATCTGGATAAGATATCCTGATTTCTTTTAAACAAGACTAATCGAAGTACGGATAAAAGCATGATTTGGGAGGGCTTTTGTGAAAATTAAAATAACGGCTTGTCAATTTCGTGTAGAAAAGGTGTCAGCCTTCAATGAATTTCAGGAACAAGTAGAAGAGTTGATTACCCAAGTTCCCGAAAACTCGGATTATATCATTTTTCCTGAACTGTTAACCATAGGGTTATCAGCGGCCTTTGGAAAACAGGATGCTTCGTCCCTTACCAGGATTGATGAATATACCAATCAATATAAAGATCTTTTCAGGTCACTCTCAAGAAAAAGAAAACAGGTCATCATTGCCGGCACGCATCTGGAACGACGTGAAAATGAATATTTCAATATTGCATACATTTTTGATAAAGACGGATCAGTCGTTGAGCATAAAAAAACTCATATCTTTCCCGCTGAAGCGAATTGGCATACTTCTGAAGGTGATGATTTGGAAGTTTATTCCGTGGGTCCGGTTAAGATAGGGATAGCGGTATGTTATGAAGCGGAGATACCTGAAATTTCAAGGATTTTATCAGTGAATGGGGCCGACATCATTTTTTGCCCATCATACACATTTACAGAGGCTGGTTTTTGGCGAGTTCGCCATTGCGCTCATGCGCGTGCAATCGAGAATCAGGTATATTTTGTTCATTGCCCCACTGTTGGTGAACCAGGGGCACCCCTGCCGAACGGGTATGGCAGGGCCAGTATTCTTAGCCCCTGTGACAGCGCTTGGCCAGCAAATGGAATAGTAGCCGAGGCGGTAATGAATGAACATACGATCATAACCGGTACAGTCGATATGGACGAGCTTTATGAGAATAGAAAAAGTGGTGCAGCAACCACTTTCGAGGATCGTAATCGCCGAAAAGAGTTGTATGCGAAATATAAGCCGTATGAAGGGCTGAAATGATCTGTTGGATCCCGAACCATAGCCCGAATAATGATTGTGAAGGCCGAATTAATCCATGAACGGCCGAATAAAGTGCGGGGGAAGTCGAATCATGACCCTATTGTGCAGGAATCGGTAATTGACTTAATATACGAAATATATTGTCAAATGCTGGCTATATATATTAGAATATATGTAACCATTTCATATTGTAATAATATAGATAGTCACCCTATTTATACCTGTTATGATGTCTGTAATGGCAGGAGGCACAATAAGTATGTTTCAGGAGAATACAGTATATCTAGTCGGCGAATCGAAGGCGGCATCCAATAATCCAATTACACAGCAATTCAACTGCTTTTTTATCGGGTTAGTCATTGATCGAGAAACGCATGAAATAGTGGATGCGGAATGCTCGACCACGATATCGATTACATCACGCTTCATTCATTCCATGTTAGTTGGTAAATCCATTCTTAGGCCCGATGAATTGGAGAAAGAAATTGAGCAACGGTACTTTGGTTCATCTCAAAAAGCACTGACCGTCGCCCTAAGAAATGCCAGCATTAAATATCAGCAACTTTATAAGTTATAGCTGCTTCTTTTGTCAATCGCAATTGAAATCCAGCTGTTAAAGAGTGTGTAGGCGCTCTTTGGCAGCTGGATTTTTTTTATGTAGGGCCATGAAGACTTCATTGGCGGGTTTGAATAGATTTTATTATCATGAAATCCCCTAAATCCCTAAATATAAGGAGGTATGGAATATGATTCAAGATGGTGTGATGTTTGTCTGTTTTTTATTGGCATTTACTGCCGTGATTGCCGTAGCGGAAAAAAAGATTGGAGGAAAGTTCTTCAAGTATGTTCCTGGGATTGTCCTTATTTATATTGGAGCGGCTCTGATGAAAACATTTGGGGTCTTTTCAGATAGTGAGTCAGTCGAAAGTGCATATAGCACCATACGAGGACTCCTGCTGCCTGCCATGTTGATGCTGATGCTTTTGCAATGCGATATGCGGAAAATAATCAGACTTGGCCCAAAGATGCTGTTAACTTTTTTTGCAGCTTCATTCAGCATTATTGGAGGGTTCACACTTACTTACGTTTTAATGAATGGCTTTTATGCGGAAGGAACTTGGAAGGCATTCTCGGCTTTGAGCGCAAGCTGGACAGGGGGATCTGCTAATATGGTGATCTTGCAAGGCATACTCGATGTGCCTGAAAATATTTTTGGCTATGCTTTGATCATGGATACAGTCAATTATTCCATTTGGGTCATGTTCTTGTTTTGGCTGGTACCTCTTGCTGGAAAATTCAACATTTGGACTAAAGCGGATACATCTTTCATTGATCAAATGACTTCCGAGCTTGAAGCCGGTGAAACCGCCAAGGCGGAATTTGGATTCGTGGAATTGATCGGTTTCTTGGCGCTGGCATTAATTGTTTCAGCAGGGGCAACAAAAATTGGGGAGAGACTGCCGGTACTCGGTGCCGCTGTGAATGGAACCACTTGGACGATCATCATCGCTTCTACCGTAGGTTTAATTCTGGCTGTCACAAAGGTTGGACGTATTGCCGGCTCTATGGAAATTTCCAAAGTCATGCTTTATATAGTCATTGGTTTAATTGCTTCCCATGCCGATTTTTCACAGCTGTTTCAAGCACCTGTATATATTTTATCCGGATTTATGATTCTATTCTTTCATGGATTGATCATGGTCATTTTGGCCAAGATCTTTAAATTGGATCTATTTACAATGGGAGTCGCCTCATTGGCCAATATAGGGGGTGTGGCATCAGCTCCTATATTGGCAGGTTCTTTCAACCGGGCGCTAATACCGGTCGGGATATTGATGGCTGTATTGGGCAGTCTTCTGGGCACCTATTTTGGAATTCTTACATCATATATACTCTCAAGCTTTTAAGGAAGGGTTGTTAATATGAAGATTGAAAGATTACAAGTATCAGTGGAAACCTTGCCGCTTGTCAAGCCATTCAAGACTGCATTACGTACAGCAATGGAAATTGAAAATATCATGGTTTCCGTAAAGTTGGAGGATGGAACGGAAGGTTTGGGGGCTGCAGCCCCTACGGTTGCCATCACAGGTGACTCTACAAAAGGAATCATGACGGTCATTGAAGAAGTGATCACACCACATCTAATTGGGCACGACATCGAGAATATCAATGCATTGTCTCAGCTTATCCAACGATCCTGTGTAGGTAACACAAGTGCAAAAGCGGCTGTTGAAATCGCTATGTACGACGCAGTCAGCAAACGATGGCAACTCCCTTTATATCAATATCTTGGCGGTAAATCGAACGTCCTTAAAAATGATATGACAATCAGCGTTGGAGAACCCGAAGAAATGGCAAAGGCGGCATTGTCCCTCATTGATGGCGGGTTTTCTACGATGAAGATAAAACTGGGGAAAGATTGGGAAAGTGATGTGGAGCGGGTTGCCTGCATTCGTGCTGCTGTTGGCGACCAGGTTATGATCAGGATTGATGCAAATCAAGGGTGGACAACAAAACAAGCGATTTCCATTATTCATGAACTCGAGGAAAGAAAGCTGAATGTTGATTTAGTGGAACAACCCGTCAAAGCCCATGATATTGAAGGGTTGAAAGAAATAAAGAGGTCTGTCCAAGTGCCGATCATGGCCGATGAAAGTTTGTTTTCACCTCGTGACGCCATGAAACTCCTTAATGAACATGCTGTTGATCTCCTTAATATCAAATTAATGAAAACAGGCGGAATTAGACGTGCACTCCAAATTGCCGATATGGCAGAAGCAGCCGGGGTGGAATGCATGATCGGGAGTATGATGGAATCATCCGTGAGTGTAGCGGCCGCGGCTCATCTGGCAACCGCCCACCCAAATATAACGAAGATTGATTTAGATGCCCCATTATGGATTAAAAATGAGCCATATGTAGGCATTCAATTTATGAAAGATCAACTTCTAATTTCCGATAAACCTGGACTGGGAGTCAAGAGGAAATCCTCTTTTTCTCAATAAAAACAAATTCGAAAGGGTGATTATTTTGAAAAGGTTAACCGTTTTTGTGCTGTCTTTATTTGCTATTGGTATTTTAGTATTCAGTCCTAATGAAGCTAGTTCAAGAGAGAAGGAGAGAATTGCCTATGTTGATGTAAGCGTGGCCACTCTTTGGACTGAGCCGGGATTACTAAGGGAAATCGATGCTCCTTCTGCATCGAATCCCGTTGATATGAATGCATGGATCGGCTCGATGAAATATGAAGACAAGCTGTGGCTTGTTGGTAACCTGGAAACACAAGCATTATACGGTTCTAAAGTGACGATTTTAGAAGAACGGGGTGAATGGGTGAAAGTAGCCGTTGCCAATCAACCAACGCCCCGCAATGATATTGGTTATCCAGGATGGATGACAAAGGCACAATTAAAAGACGGAAATTCTTTTGAGAAGCAATTTAAACGAGGATATGCCCTTGTAAATGCCCCAAAGACTTGGCTTTATTCGGATTCGAAACTTCGGTCCAAATTCATGGAGGTCAGCTTCGATACCCGCCTCCCGTTATTGCAGGTGAAAAAAGATAAAGTGAAGGTGATGACACCGAGTAATGGAGCAAAATGGATAGAAAAGCAGGACGTATCAGTCTATCAAAATGACAAACAAATAGCTGCTCCAACCGGAAATGACATCGTTGAATCAGGAAAAGGATTTTTAGGGCTTCCTTACCTATGGGCTGGAATGTCCGGTTTTGGATTTGACTGTTCGGGATTTACCTATACAATGTACCATGCTAATGGAATAACGATCCCAAGGGACTCTTCCGTTCAGTCGCAACATGGCAAAAAGGTAGAACAAGAAAATCTTCAACCAGGTGACTTACTATTTTTTGCCTATGAAAAAGGGAAAGGAAGGGTCCATCATGTCGGTATGTATATTGGTGACGGCAAAATGATCCATTCGCCTAACAGCTCAACACATGTAAGGATAGATGAAATAAAAACATCGGGATACGGAGAGGAATATGCCGGAGCAAGAAGATATATCGATTGATGCTCAATGATATAAACTCCCCAAAAAATATTATTTGGAATGTTATGGAAATAGATTATTGTTTTGATAGTAAAAAATACGTGAAAATCCGAGGTGAATTCTGACAATAATCGAAAAATAAGAATTTTTATTGGTATAATAATTTTTGGGATTTTATTTGAAAAGAAGATTATTCTACCACTTTTATTTGTTTTCTAGCAGGTGGTTTAATTGGAGAATGTATGATGATAAAGATGGTTAAAAGAAAAGTTAACCATAAAAAACATCAGTAGGGGAAAATAATGATTGTCCCCCACTGATG